>CANJNY010000195.1 GCA_947475715.1 Prolixibacteraceae bacterium | reverse complement strand
TGAAGGGAATTTAAAATGATATTAAATTCTTCTTTGATAATCGCCGAAGGGACTCTGAGTGCCAGATTCACTTTAGTCCTAAGAAATTCAGTCCCATAATTAACTGTCTCACTGCAAAAAGGAAAGCTGTCCCACCCTTTCACTAAAACGCTCTCCGGAAGCGTCTGGATATCGATATCATCCGGAATTTCAATTTTAACAAGCTGAAGGTTTTCCGGGAGGTTTGCAAAACTTGAAATATGGACAATCTTTTCCCACGCAGCCAGTGAGGCTTGTTCCGAAGCATAAGTTACGAGGTTCCCTTTTTTATGCCACCTTCCGGGACCATAAAGTCCACCTATCCCATCACGGGTTGCATGGTCGTTTTTTGATATCCGGTAAACGATCATCAGGCGGAGAATCCATATTCGATAGCGTTTAATTCATCCAATACCAATTGTATACCTGAAAATGTATCCAGGTATGAAACTGGCTTCTCACCGCCCATCACCGAATTTTCGATATTCAGCCAATTATGGAATTTGTCCATGCTGCCAAAAATTTCTTTTCCGGTGTTAAATAGCTTCGCGATATATAATGCCCGTTCAGACGGGCCCGGAGCAAGATACTGGGAAGGCTCCTTTTCCTGAATCGATCGGGTTGAGATTCGCAGGTAAGAACTAAGCTCTTTTAATGTCAGCCCTGATTCCCTGGCAATAGCCAAAAGTTTTGATTTTGGAATACCCTTTCTTGCACCTGCTAAAAAATCCTTTTCTGAAGTTTCCAATACGTTCATGAGAAAAGCGAATTTATTCGCTTAAAGATACGAATAAATTCGCTTTGCGATAAGTTAACACTAAATTATTTACTAAATATTGATTCAAATGCTTGCTCAAATAAAACAGTTACGTGTTAGGTTAAAAACATGGCAACAGGTATAGCCGTAATGTTTTCCCCTAATTGTTTTACAACTGGATCGTTTGATAATATAACGGAGGCGAGCAGGGGTTTATCCAAAAATTGCTCTAATCCAATAAGGTGCCGCGCATCCTCTTTCCTTGCATTTACTGTCATTTTTACTTCAATAGCATAATACCCTGCTTCTGTTTCGATAAGTAAGTCCACTTCTTTTCCATCAAGGGTTCGTAAATGGTAAAAGTATGTTGGGGTCTGGAGGTACCTTGATTGTTTAAATATCTCAGCTACAACAGCACTCTCAAATTCATTTCCTGTTAATCCTCCTCGCTTTTGAAGAATTGCATGTTGAACACCAATATCAAGATAATGAAGTTTTGGAGACTTTACCAATCGTTTGTGCTGATTTCTGAACCACGGTTGTAAAAGAAGGATCTGATAACTTATTTCCAGATAACTAAGAAATTTTTTTGCTGTCGCGGCGGTTATTCCAGTCTCCTTTGCCAAAGAGGAATAATTTATGGTCTGACCGGTATGTAATGCTGTCATTCGCTGGGTTAGTACAAATGGCTCAAGATTTCTAAAATCTGCTAAATCACGTATGTCTCTTTCAAGATAAGTGCGAACATAACCACGTAACCATTCATATCTATCCTCATCAGCGATATCATCTCCAATAATTGCCGGATAGCCGCCAAATTTAAGATAGTATTGAAATGCTTTCAGTCGAAGTACATGATCCGAAAGTAGCAGAACTGAAGGCTCCAAGCTTTTAACAGAGGTATCACCCGACACCATTTTTTGAAAAAAGGATGGCAGAATATTATCATTCCATCCCGATGTTAGTATTTCAGGCAATGTCAAAGGATATAATTCCATAATCTGACATCGCCCTGCAAGACTCTCTTTCACCTGTTCAAGCAGTAAGAGCTGACTTGATCCAGATAGAACATAGCGGGCATTCTCATATTTATCATATATAGCTTTAACAGTTTCGATTAGAGAAGGAAATTTCTGTATCTCATCAAGAATTGCGCGTGGAAATTTATCCTCCCATTGTTGTGCTGTTAGTGAAGCATATTGCATTCTTAAAACAGGATCGTCTAATAATACCCATGTGTGATCTTTAAAGGCGTTTTTCAGCAATGTAGTTTTGCCAGTCTGGCGTGCTCCAGTCAATATGAGTATCCGCCCAAGACTGGTTGAATGTTTTCGTATTAATTGCTGTTTTAAGATTCTATTCTTCATATTGACGTAAAATTAATAATATCATTTCAGATATTACGCCAATAATTATAAATATTGACATGGTTTTTTCAGGTTATATATTGCTGTAATTTTCTTCCAGATTTATTTTATTACAAAACTGAGTTAATAAAGTACTTAAAATAGTTTGATTTAAACCCACAAAAGGGAGTATTAACAAAAAATACCTTCCCACTTAACGGATATTTCGCCAATTGCTCTTCGTTCAATCCTTCCCTTGCTGTTGTAATGAGCAGTGTTTTCAAATCAGGTCCGCCAAACTCACAGGAGGTGACATTTAATGCAGGAACTTCGATTTTACCCAGCAGTTGTCCCGTTTGAGGGTCAAAGCAGGCAACTCCGCTCCCACCCCAAAGTGCGATCCATAACTTTCCGGTACTGTCGACAGTCATCCCATCCGGGGACCCCATCGAATCGGAAATTGTAACGACTATTCTCTTTTGGGATATTTCACCGCTTACACCATCAAAATCGAACCCGTAAACAGCCTGTTCAAAGGTGTCAATATAATACATCGTTTGCTGATCCGGAGACCAGCCGAGACCGTTCGAAATCGATATATTTTCAAGTACAGCAACCAATTTTCCCTGGTCCATACGGTAAAGCTTACCCTGATGTGGTTTGGCATTTTTATCCATGGTTCCAATCCACAAACGTCCTGCCGGGTCGCATTTTCCATCATTAAAACGGGTATTTGGCGCGGCATCTGCCGGGTAATCAACGAGTTTCCGGAATTGATCCGGGGCATTAAAACTGTATATTCCTGTTTCAAGAGCAACAACCCCCCCGCCTGCCTTCACTGGAACAACTGCACCAATCATGCTCCCCATATCGAATGATTGATCTTTTCCAGAGGCCAGATCAAGGCGATGCAGCTTTTTACCCGAAATATCGATCCAGTAAAACAGCTGCTCTTCATGGTGCCAAACAGGCCCTTCACCCAAAGTCGATGTTACCCCAGGAAATACATTGACATCAGAAAAATTAAAACTAGTAGTCGGTTGGTGGATCATCCCTGGAAATTAAGTTATAAAAATGATATAAAGTCGTAATTTACATCGTTGCGACTCCTGTATAACGTATGAGTGTAGCAGCAGTATGGGATGAGGACGACTTTCCTGTTACGCCGAAAAGCAGCCCGAGCGAAAAGATGCACCCCGAAAACCACTGCTGCCGACCTTGCCGGGCAGCTGATGTGGGATTATTCTGGTATTCTGTTTTTCAAGTCCATCTGATCATGGAGGATTCTTGTGATTTCAACTTCATTAACCTCAATTTTTCTGTAAAAAATGATGTGTCTGCCTGCTTTAAACCCTAATAAGTTTTCAATTACCATTGAGTATTTTTTACCTAATTCCGGGTTATTGGCAACTTCGTTGCAGTTTTCCAAAAGCATATGATAATATTTGTCTGCTTGATTTTCAGACCATTTAAAACAAGTATAATTCCAAATCTCAGTCAAATCATTAACTGATTTATTTGTTAATTTATACTTAGGCATTCAATCTCTTTTTAGCTTTTAATTCTTCTAAGTGTGATTCAGGATTAAAATTATAAGCTATTCCGCTTTCAATTCCTTCCTGAATGGCTTCCCTTAATGCAATTAGCCTGTTTTCTTCCTCTTCCAACAGTCTTAGTCCTGCCCTGACAACCTCACTTGCATTTTTAAATCTTCCTGCAGTTATTCTATTCTGAATAAAATTATCAAAATAATCGCCAATTGAAATTGAAGTGTTTCTACTCATAATATATTAAGTTTTTACAAAGTTACCAAATATTGGTACAAAAACCAAGCTGAGTAGCAATTTCATAATCCCACATAACGTGCTGTAGCTAGCCCTAGGCCGGGAGTCTACCTCCGAACTTGCCGCGTGGTTCTGCCGCTCAAAAATAAACTTTTCTGTCAGACGGGCACCAAAACCCGGCTTAGGGCTAGGTGCTGTTAGCGAAAGTTAATCTTCAACGATAAACATTAAGTCTTTCAAATCCCCCGGTTTTATTTCATCTGGTTTTCCAAATGCAACTGGTTTTCTTATTTGTCCAGTACTTTCCATAATATTAAGAATATCCCACATAATTTCATGGTATAATATTGTAATCGCATGACCTTTTTCTATGTTCGGGTAATTTGCAAGTACCTTTGAATAATCAATATTATTTCTAAGATATTGTACGATTATATTTGTTATACTCATTGATTGGCTGTAAATCGCATCCGTACTATCCGCTTTAATAATTGGAATTTGCAAATTGCCTTTTTTATCAAATATTTCATTCTCTTCAAATGTCTTAAAAACATCAGGATTAGTCACTCTTCCATTCTCTATATAATCATCAAGCATTTTTCTGAGCATTTTATAACTTGATACTGAAACACTTGAATTATTGCTCCAATTAACACTTATCAAGAAGTTACCTGATGATAAACTATTTGTTCCACAGGAAAATTTTCTTTTAGGTTCTATCATCCATATCACTCCGTCCCAGAAAGGCTTTTCCTTGGTTATTATTCTTTCTTTAATTATTCCTTTCTGCTCTAAGATATCCCATACTATCCCATCAAGTACCAATGCAAAAAATAAAGAATAGCTGTTTCTTTGTAATCCTTTTATTTTCAATGTTTGCATCAAGAGTTCATACTCCTTTTGTAGACGAGGAATAATATCACCAGCGATTTCCTTTGTTTGTGCACGTAATTCAATAGTCTCATTCTTTGATAAAATTGGAACAGTTGAGTAGAATACAGAATCTTTGACCTCAATGAGTCCGGATGCTACTAACAAACTAATTTGACTTTGATTATATTTAACACTTAATCGGTCCAACTCTTTAAGTGTTCGTCCGTTTTTTAATCCAAACAATATTTCCATATTATTGTCCATGTCTAATATATCTTTTGGATGTTCTAATCCAACACTACAAAAGCAAATATCATCATAATCCTTTATGCTTTCTTTGAATGAAGTTTGAGAAAATAAAATCCCTGTTATTCCTGATAATAAAACGATTAAAAGTAGTTTCTTCATGTGACGGTCATTTTTTTTAAATTTTCGCTTCCGTGTATATAGGTCTAACAAATTCAGACCTAACATCCCAAATGGGGGGAATAGGACTGATAAATACCAGATCTATATCGTAAACGGAATTCAATTGAAATTGCCTTAACTATCCTGCAGTAAAGCTGACCTTCCCCCATCAACAAGATAGGTGGTTCCGGTGGCGAAGGCTGCAAAATCACTTGCCAGAAAGGCGCACCACGCACCAACTTCAGCCGTACTTCCCAGCTTTCCGGCAGGATGCAAACCGATCGTCCGCTGCCGCTCCACCTCAGCATCGGGAAAGGAGGCAAACCATTTGTCATTACCGGGAGTTTCAATAAAACCGGGTGCAATCCCCACAACCCGGATGGAAGGTCCCCACTCAATGGCTAAGGCCCTCACCAGGCCGGTTAAGGCACTCTTTGTAACATTATACGGGAAGCATCCGGGAATTGAGGCATAGGCATGGTTTGATGCCATCACCTCAAAAACGCCATGTCCTGACCTCTCCAGCCAGGGTTTGCAGGTTTTGGCCAAATGCCAGTGTGATGCCAGATTCAGGTTTATATTATGCGACCACTCCTCATCGGTGCATTTTTCGGCACCTTTAAAAACGTTGACCCCGGCATTGGAAACCACAATATCGATCTGTCCAAACAGAATGATAACCTTATCGATGAATGATGCAAGTTCATCGGGATTTGTCACGTCAGCATACTGGTAAAAAGCACGTTGACCAACAGACTCCACCGAATTCACAAATGCAATAGTTCCTTCATCAGAATCAGCAGACAAGGCACAACCGGCAACGTGACATCCTGCCTGGGCCAGAACTTTTGCGACTCCGGCACCTATGCCGCTTGTAACACCTGTTACTACAGCCACTTTATTGGTTAAATTGATTGCCAGCATCTTATAATGATTTTAAAATTAATATTAAACAATGAGATTATCAACTTTTGATTTTTAAAAACCTTATCTTTAAAATATAACCTTAGTAGAAGTGATATTAAATTGGTGAAAACAACCTTATTACCTTATTTTCTGATATTTGCATAATTTATCAGACTAACTTACTGTAATTCAATCATCATCATACTAATGTCTGTCCAATAAGGTTTCTTTTGAATGGTAATTGTCGACTACTAAGGTTAAAAAAGAAGAAATAAGGTTTAATGCAATTCAGATTAATCTAGATATAAAACCCCTCCCGTGGAATCCGTACCCCCGCATGTTTCTCCATCTCTTCTTCAATCAGGTCAACTCCCAGTCCCGGCCTGTTACTCAGGTGAAGGTAACCATTTGAAATCATCTCCGCAATCGGATCATCGATAACTTCATCCCGCCACGAAACATCATTGAACATAAACTCCTGTCTGAAGAAATTGGGAACTGTCGCACAAACATGTGCCGAAGCGAGTGTTGAAAGTGGTCCGTTGGGATTATGGGGTGCCAGCAAAACATTGTAAGCCTCCATCATCGTAGCCATTCGTTTCATTTCAGAAGGGCCGCCACAGCGTGTAATATCGGGCATCAGGATATCGCAAACATGTTTTTCGAGCAGAGGGCGTATGCCATAACGGGTGTAGTGCCTCTCCCCTACACAGATTGAAACATTTGAAGGAATTCGGTCACGCATGGCTCGCAATGTGTCGGCACTTTCGGGACCGGCAGGCTCCTCATACCAGGTGATGTTTAAGACCGACAGCCGTTCTGCCATCCGCACTGCGACCCTGTAGTTGAGCATCGCATGGGTCTCAATCATGATATCGAAATCGGGTCCAACCGCGTCCCGAACCGCCTTGCTCACTTCGAATGCGAGATCCTGCTGCTTTTGCGTCAATCCCAGGTCGGACGACAGGTCCTCGCCGTAGAGATAATTGGTATGGGCAAAAGGATCGAATTTCAATCCGGTAAAACCGGCATCCTTCACTTTTAATGCCTGAGAAGTATAATCCTCAACATTGTGACCACCCCCGGTAAACCAGTAATTGGCATATAAAATGATATCCTTTCGTGTTGCACCACCCAACAATTCATAACATGGAGCACCATAAACCTTCCCCTTAAGATCGAGAAGCGCCATATCGATTCCGGATATCGCACACATACTTGCACCATAAGGACCAACCCAGTTCATATCACGGTAGAGCTTAGTCCAGATAAAATCGGTACGCATCGGGTCAAGGCCAATGATTCGTTGTCCGAGTTCTTTGGCGGCTGCTTCCACAATCTGACTGCCCGGCCAGTTGGTTGCTTCCCCTACCCCGGTATAACCTTCGTCTGTATATATCTTTAGGAATGTCCAGTTGTATTTTACCCCCTCTACCAACCAAACTTTTACATCAGTTATCTTCATCGGAATTGTATTTTTTGATTAAAGCAATAATCTGGAAGTAAGGTTTGAAATGCTTATTTGAATCGAATCAAACGGTTTCCCATCCTTTGTTGAATCCTGTTCTACAAACATATATTTGAATCCTGCCGTTTCTTTGAAATTCAAAATCTCTTTAAAATCAAGAATCCCCGCTCCAACAGGAGCAAAATCATCCGTGTCCGGGGTGAAGAATGGCGTTTCCGGAGTAAACATATCCTTCATATGGAAAAGCTGAAATCTGCCGGGGTATTTCTGAAACATCTCAACCGGATTCTGACCCGCTTTAACAGCCCAGAAAAGATCGAGTTCCATCGTAACCAGGTCCCTATCCAGCTCCTTCATCAGAATATCATAATATGGTATCTGACCTTCAACGGAGTCAAATTCAAAATTGTGATTATGGTATCCGAACTGAATCTGGTACTCCTTCATAATACGACCAGTCATATTCCATACAGCAGTCATCTTCGTATAGCTTGCAAGTGTAGTGCGATCCTCCTCGAAGACCCAAGG
>CANJNY010000194.1 GCA_947475715.1 Prolixibacteraceae bacterium | reverse complement strand
TTTTGATTTGGAACAATAAAATTACCCGCTTTAACACCTTCACAGTCGGTAAGAGTACCAGATATTGGGGCAGTAATTACATATTGTCTTTTTTCACGCTGCAGTTGTGTAATATTTGATTTTAAACCTGCTACTTTTAAATCAAGTTCAGTAAGTTTTGTTTGCCATGCCAGTTTATGCTGCTCTTCGATATTCTTATAGCGGCTTATCTCAAATTCAAAATTGTGTTTCTTATCTTCAAACTCCATTCGTGCAATTACATTCTTCTCATATAAGGTAGTGGCCAGGTTGTACTCTTTTTCTGCCTGGTTTTTTTTTATATTTTGTTCTTCAAGTTTTCCGTGAAACCCTGCAAATTCTTGTCTGAACATTGGAGATGTTAATACAGGGTTTTGACTTCGAAGTAAGGAGGCAAGGTCGTTCATTTGAAGGGTCTCTTCTTCCACTTCATGGTTATAATAGTTGATCTGTTCATCCGTTTTGCGGGTACTGATCAAAAGGAGCGTATCACCTTGTTTGACCGTTGTATTATCAGACACATTTGCTCGTATAACTTCGCCATATACAGCCGACTGAATGATATTGTCGTCATAGGTTGAGCGGACAATGCCATTACTTTGCGAAGTAATATCAATGGTAATAATCGGGAGTATGAGTAAGGTAATGATTAATATGAGGATCAAAATAATATATACCGTCCTGCTTGTGGTGTTCTGCTGAATAAAATAATTTTCTGCGCTGTTATGGATAATTTCTGGTGGAAAAAGCTGCTTCATTATCGATAATATGACTCTATCAAGTTACGAAAATTAATAATGAAAAATAGTAATCCAACAGATTATATTTTATTGAAATGGTTTTAAAAAATGATTTATTTTCTGGCCTTGGATAAATCTGCAGCTGAATTTAACCTTAGATTATTCAGCAGCTCAACAATTCCGTCCACTTTTTTGCCTCGCTGCTCCCTGATCCCTTTGAGAACTGTCCAGCCGGTATTTACGACGGAGAGCATTGTGGCAGCAGAGAGTAGTTCTACCTTAAGTTCCCGCTTATCGGGGTTGATAGTGGTTTTAAAACTGTGCTGTAAATCGTTAAAGGCCCTAACATACGGCAAAACAGATTGTGCAGCACCTTCATGCTCCGTAAACCGGTGTGTAGTAAAATAGGTATTTAACCGGTGGTAAATCCTCACCGAATTATGCTCAACCATATCTGCCGTGAGCTGAAAAATAATCCGGTCGAGCTGGATCCGGACATCATTATAATAAATAACCGCGGAATCTTTGGAGAGTTTTGTTTTAGCCGTATCTGCAATCGCTTTCGATAGCCACGCTTCAGAAATATATTTAACCTCAACCAACTGCGATACGAGACCTAAATTAACCAGGTCGGTGACAGCTGCATTGGCCTTCAAACAGAGGAGACTAATCAAACAGAAAAAAACGAGCGATTTTTTCATGGTTTTTAATTTACCTATTTTAAACTTCCCCAGTTTCCCCGCGCTCACTTCAGCCGGAAGGTATTCTGCAACAACGATTACCCTTATTACGGAAATTTAAATTTTTCCCAGCCGTTTTAATTCCCAAAAACAACGGGCAGTAGCGTGAATATCGATTGCTGCATTATGGGCTTCTTCAAAACCTGTTCGAAACAGTTTATAATGTAATTCGGAAAGCTTTGGCCATTTATAGCCATAAAGCCCTTCGATTGCACAAAAATTTGTGGTACTTTGCATGGTGCATATCTTCTTTTTTCCGGCTATCGAATCACTCATTTTATTCCTTAAGAATTCGGCTCCGACGATTTTCTCATCAAAACTCATATTGTGGGCAACCAGGCAATTTGCCTGATTTATTAAGGTTTGGAATTCCTTAAGGACGGACAAAATTTCCACACCTTCACGTTGGGCTTTTTCGGTCGAAATACCATGAATGCGTGACGCATCAACAGGAATTAAAAACCCATCCGGTTTGACAATATGGTCACCTCCGGAAATTTGATTCCCATTTTCATCATACAGAAGATACGCCAGTTGCACAAGTCTTGGCCAATTGTTAAAATCCGTTACAGGTGCTTTCCAATTCCGGGGTAAGCCGGTCGTTTCGGTGTCAAAAAATAGATACATCGTTTATAAGTTTTGAATATATTCCAATAATTGATTTAATTAAAGCGCATTATCAAAACAATTAGCGTTTTTTTTTATCACAGAAGCAAATGTCCGAAATATTAGTCACTATTAGGCAAGATTTTTAAATTAATATCAGATGACTTTGCAGATGTGAACATTAACGGAATAAGTGTACCAAATTCAGAAACAGGTGTAAAACAGAATGATTACGGATCTTTAAAAATCAAAAGGCCGATACTGTATAAAATGGAATAATAGTTAGATAAAACACTCAAAAGAGAAGTTCAAACGGGAGTTCCTGCAGGTTTGAAACCTACATGAACTCCTCCGTTTAAATAATGATCCAATTTTATTCCTGTTGTGGTACAGAACCGTCAAATAACCTCCATTTCCAGACACCTTTTTTCTTAACCAAAATTCCGGTAAAGCGATATGGAGTAATCTTTTGGCCTCCTTTATGGAAATCGACAATCATTTTTCCATCCATAAAAACCCAGGCTGTTTTACCGTTGCTATCAATGTCAATCCGGGTCATTTCCCATGAGAAGCCTGCAAATCCAAAGAGCTGGCTCAACCATGCTTTAACCTCATCTTTTCCTTTGTTAATTTCTCCATTGGCAGAACCAACAACCATTAAACCATCAGTAATATCAAGCATCGGCATAACCTGATCGAGTTTCGCATTCTTACAGGCTGTATTCCATATTTTCAGGGTTTCAGTGATTTCATTTTTTACCTTTTCGGATGTTTTTTGTGCTGACAAAGAATTTACCGATATAATAAAAGCAAAAATGAATACTACCTGAAATAAAATATATTTTCTCTTATTTCGTGTCATTTGGGTTCTTTATTTTGTGCAGCTAAAACGATAAGAACGGCAGATACCAGGATCAGAACGGAAAGAAATCCTAAAACAGAAACCATCATATCCTGCCACGCGGCTGCTCCTTCAGCCATTTCTTTTCCATTGATTGGGTAGGTACTGCGCCCGGCACTCCACAAAGCAGATAATTGTGTACTTATCCAATTGGCATAAAATCCAACCAGCAGCGTGTATTTGAGAATCTTTAAGGTTTTAGGTGAAGCATTCAGCAGGTGCCATGCTCCTGCAATGGCAATAAGCATAGCCCCTTGCAAAAGTCCAACAGTATGTGAGCTAAGGGCAATCCGGGGTGCAAGGGCGAAAAATGTCGTAAAACCTGAAAGTAAACTAAGAATAGTCATTATTCCACCATGAAATAGAATCTGACGAGCTTCGTGATACCTGCTGTTTGAATTTTCGTTTGTCATAATTTCATTGTTTAACTAGAGATTTTCCTACTCTTTTATGGATTTTCGGATTCCTCCATTATGCCAATATCGTTAAGCAAGAGAGGTATCATAAACAACCAATCTTTTTACGTCTTTCAATAGAAGTGCTTATTTTAATTCGTAGTGCATTTAATTTCATGAAAAATCATATTCTACCAAATTTATAGAAAATAAATCACAAAAAATTAAATATTCAATTTTAATTGTGTGTTATTCAGCATGTTTCGAACATATTTTAAATCTGTTCGAGAAATAATAAGAAGCAATGGAGCCAGATTGATTTAGTAATTCAACTTTAACAGAACGGTAGTGAGAATAGAATCATCCGAATCCTTGCTATCTTCGCATTTAATTTGATCAATTATATTTTGCCGATGCATCTATTTTATACGCCTGATCTTTTAAATGATACCTACCGGCTAAGCGAGGAGGAGTCGAAGCATTGTGTAAGGGTATTGCGCCTTACTGATGGGGATACCCTTTTTCTGGTTGATGGAAATGGGTTATATTGTGAAGCGGTGATTATCGTGGCACACCCCAAGGCTTGCGAACTAAAAATTGTTAACCGGCAACACAACTACGGGAAGAGGGACTTTAAACTCACCATGGCTGTTTCTCCCACCAAGAACATCGACCGTTTTGAGTGGTTTTTGGAGAAGGCGACAGAGATTGGGATCGATGCTGTTATCCCGGTGATTGGCCGTTATTCGGAACGTAAGGAGATTAAACCTGAGCGGTTGGAGAAGGTGATGGTCTCAGCAATTAAGCAATCGATCAAAGCCTATTTACCCAAACTGGAACCTTTGCAATCGTTCAAAACGGTAATAAAAACAGACTTTGAGGGACAGCGATTTATAGCCCACTGCAATGCCGGGGAAAAAGTATTGTTACGCGATGCCGTAATAAAGGGGACAGATGTGATGATACTCATCGGGCCCGAAGGTGATTTCTCTGTTGATGAAGTGGATGCAGCAATTTCAGAAGGGTTTATACCGGTGTCTCTGGGTGAGGCCCGGTTACGAACCGAAACTGCGGCGTTAGTTGCCTGTCATACTGTAAATCTGATCAATCAATAGGGTCACGCGACCGGGTCACGCGATTTTTAATCGCGTATTTTTAAATGGGATAGAAAATAAAAAGGCGATTAAAAATCGCCTCATCCAATAGAAAAACCCCGGAATCACCCGGGGTTTTGTATTGATTAAAAATTATTCAATGGCGGTTAAGCTAAGGAAATATTTATTTCACCCTTTCGAGCTGTAACGTTTTTGTGGTGGCATCGCATACTGTTGATGGGCCCCAATATTGAATTGGACCGGGATATACGAAAGAAGTTTTAATTGCCCACTCGTCGCGTTTGGCAGCAAAAGCCTTAAACGGTGCTCCATCCAAAAGAACCAGTGCCTTTTGGATCACAGGTTTCATTTCACCATGACGACGCTCCATATTCATCATCATCGTGATCGGGACACCACCGGGAATCCACTCAGCTGCAGGGGCTATGGTATTACGGATAGAGGACAAATAGCCGGTCTTTCCGTTTGCAATTAACAGGGAGGCGACAAAACCTAAAGAGTAACAGTAATCAGAATCAAAATTCGATGGTGCTGCACAGCGACCTTCATAGCCAAAGAAGTGGTTTTGGGCAGAGAAACTGATTTTTAAACCGCCTCTTCGTAATTCGGCAACTCTTTTTTCAACCATCTCGATAAGTAACCTTTCTGTTTCAATACGTGAAACCTGTACATTTCCGTGGGGATCACGATCGAGAGTCAACTGACGACCAATTCCGTTTGGAAGGGAAGCAAATACTTTGGAGGATTCTTTCGAAAGTGTGTCGATTACAAAATCACGACGCTCGGTATTGGTTGTCAGATTCTGAAATTTCTCAGCTGTTGCATGACCTTCTGCCAACAGGTCATTAAGTTCGTCAATAAGCACTTTCATTTCCGGAATGAATTCGACCAGACCTTCAGGAATCAGCGCCACGCCAAATGTTTCACCGTTTTGTGCGCGTTTAACCACGATATCGGTAATATCGTCAACAATTTGTTCCAGCGTAAGTTTTTTCTCTGCTACCTCTTCTGAGATTAAACAGACATTTGGGTAGGACTGAAGGGCGCATTCAAGACCGATATGAGAGGCAGAACGTCCCATGAGTTTAATAAAGTGCCAGTATTTTTTTGCGGAATTGGAATCACGCATGATGTTTCCAATAAGTTCAGAATATGTCTTACATGCAGTATCAAAACCAAAAGAGGCCTCAATCATCTCATTTTTAAGGTCACCATCAATTGTTTTTGGGCAACCGATAACCTGAATTCCAGTATTTTTCTGAAGGTAATATTCGGCAAGTACACAGGCATTGGTATTTGAATCATCACCACCAATAACTACAATAGCTTTAATTCCCAAATCATTACAGATAGCAACTCCTTTATCGAACTGAGCAGTTTCTTCGAGTTTAGTACGACCTGACCCGATAATATCAAAACCACCCGTATTGCGATATTCGTCAATAATATCCGAAGTCAGTTCAAGGTATTTGTGATCCACAAGACCGGCAGGTCCACCCAAAAAGCCAAATAGTTTATTCGCCGGATTAAGTTTTTTCAGTCCGTCAAATAAACCAGAAATCACATTATGGCCTCCTGGAGCCTGTCCGCCGGAGAGAATAACGCCAACATTGAGTGTTGGATAGGATGATACTTCGGAACTCTCTTCAAAGGTTATAATCGGCATTCCGTAAGTACCAGGAAAAAATTTCTGAATATCCTGCTGGTCTGCAACAGAATTGGTTTTCCCCCCTTCAACCACCTTTACTGTACCTGACAGTGCTTTAGGCATCTTAGGAGCATACTTTGAACGTTCGATCTGAAATACACTTTTAATCATTGGTTATAATATTATGGATGAACACTATAAATTTTGCACTTTTTTTAAAGCGAGGTAAAGTTAATCAATTAAAGTTTCGATAAATCAGATGCCTGAGCTTACCATTTAAATTTAAGGAAAAATTAATATTTATACTATTTTTGATCAATAATATGGAATAAAAATATTTCGGTTTTAATTTCAATCAACCTAAAAAACGATACTTTATGAATCCAAATGAGATTCCGGTAACTTCGGAAGAATCCCCATTTCTTCAAAAACATTCATCGCTAATCCGCATCTGGCACTGGCTTACATTTATTGCCGTTACAACATTGATAACCACAGTTTTGCTTGCATCTACGGCCCTTAATCCCAGGGATAATATCAAACTGGTTCAGGAACGGCTGGCCCAAAAAGGGATAACAGTAAATGATGATCAGGCTTATTCGGTTTCACATGCCTACGATGATAAGATGTGGGATTTCCATAAACTTGTAGGTTATTGTCTTGCCTTTCTGCTACTGTCCAGAATTATTATCGAGGTTACTCTGCCCTCAGATGAAAAATTAAAGGTTCGCCTTAGAAAAACGTTCATTCCCGATTCGCAGAATCCGGGAGATCAGAAATTAAAAAAACATTACCTGATCGTTAAACGTGGCTATTTGGTTTTTTATCTGCTACTTCTGGTTATTGTACTTACCGGACTTGGAATTGCCTTTGAGCATGATTGGGCTTTTCTGGATCATAACCACAGAGTTATAAAGAAGATACACAGTTTTTGCCAGTATCTGATGTATGCATTTGTGGCAATTCATCTTTTGGGAGTTATTATTGCCGATCTCACCCACTCAGGGGGAATCATTTCGGGAATGATTAACGGGAATAAAAGCAAGAAGTAAGCCACCACTGCACGAAGGGTCGACACAGGAGGAGGTAGAGGAGATAGAGAAAAGAGATAAGTGTTGAAAAAGAGTGGTCGATCTCTCCCAGGGAGGAGCCATCGGGATTAGCATTCGATCTGGTAAATAACCGTTTATTCTCGGTTTGCAGCAATAAAATGATGATCGTTTCCGACGCTAATTCGCACCGGGTAATTGGTTCATTTCCAATAGGCAATGGTTGCGATGGTGTTGCCTTCGATCCCGGGACGCGCCGTATTTTTGCTTCAAATGGGGAGGGGACGATGACTGTTATTCAGCAGTTGAGTGCTGACAAATATAAGGTTGTAGAGAATTTTACCACTCAACCCGGGGCGAGAACCATCACCCTGGATCCCACAACACATCATATCTACCTCTCTGCAGGGGAATATTTGCCCGGAACAGGAAGAGGTCGGGGAGTTAAACCTGATTCTTTTAAAGTTATTGAAATTGAGCCAATTAATAACTAATTTTCAATGAAAAGGTAAGGTAAAATAAAAGGTGGACCCTTTACCTGATTCTGAGTTCAGGTGGATTTTGCTTCCAAGGATTGTTAAAATTCCCTGAATGATAGCAAGGCCCAGGCCACTCCCCTCAAAACTTCGGGTATTGGAACCATCGAGTTGCACAAAACTATCAAAGATATGTTTCTGAACATCTTCATTAATTCCAATGCCGGAATCACTCACAAAGCATTTGATTTCAGACTGATCGATCTCAATACCAAGCACTATATTTCCCTGGAATGTAAATTTGATGGCATTATCGAGGGTATGTGAAAGGACGGTCCGAAGTAATTCTGGATCGGTTTCCAATACCATCTCCGAAGTGGCCTCAGGAATCAACAAATTAA
>CANJNY010000193.1 GCA_947475715.1 Prolixibacteraceae bacterium | reverse complement strand
TCCTTACAAACAAAGGGCGAATGCAATTCGCCCGACCCGTAAGAGTTCCCCATCGGAAATAAAAGCTAACTTGCAGGAAGTTTTTAGAATTTGTAATTCCCCTAGGGAAATCCTGACAGGGTTTCAAGTAGCTTACTGACACATTTATTAGGCTGTCTAAAAACTCTGTGGCTCTCTGGGAATCCTCAGTGCAACTCTGTGTAACTAATTATATATCAATATTTACCAGAGCATGATCAGGGTCACACAGAGAAATAAAGCAAGTTATTTAGGCTCTTTAGACACCCTCACAATTTACCGAACACTCCACCGTAGTTAAAATTCCAATAAATATATTCAGTTCATAGATTCATCTTTTCCACCTATCTTAATACATATTCTAATATTTCAATTTATCGTATTAATAGCTGACTGTTATCCTAACATTAATGAACCCCTCCAATTAATAAATAAGTCTAAAGACTTGCAGACTGATTGCCTTATCGAAAATAACAAAAAAAAAGACACTTTTGTAATCTAATTAGATATTGTGAAACAAGTTGGAAACAACACTTATAATAAAACCTCTTGCTGATGGAAACAAATGAGTCAATCAAAATGACCTTTCCCAATAAACTGAGTTATTTCTTTCTTGTCCAGTTATTTGTAAGGGAAATTGCACAAACGGTCGGTTTTTCCGGTCGCGAGCTAAATCAAATCGATATCGCTGTTGAAGAGTCAGTTTCAAACATTATGGTCCACAACAGTGTGGAAGAGCTTCCCTCATTTGATATTGTCTGCGAAAAAATCCCGGGCGGGATAAAAATTATCCTCAAAGATATGGGTATCCCATTTGATCCGGATCGTATTAAAAAATATGAATTATCTAAAAACCCTGATGATATTTCTGCCTCCGGATTAGGTATTTATCTTATTCAGAAGATGATGGATGATCTTTCGTTTCGAAACCTGGGAACCGGGGGAAAAGAAACGGTAATGATCAAGTATCTTCCGGGGACGGCGGAATTAAAGGAGGAAATTCAAGTCGCTGAGATCGTGCATAAACCGGAGATAATTTCTGAAAAGATTGAATACGATGTGAGAAGACTGGACGAAAATGAAGCCATTGAAATCTCTCGGTGTGCTTATAAGACGCATGGATTTACCTTTTTCGATGATCATATCTATTTCCCCGAGCGGTTGGTCGAGATGAACCGAACTTCACAAATGATCTCGGTCGTCGCAGTTACAAAGGATCATGTTTTTATGGGTCATTTAGCCTTGCTTTATCAGTATCCGGAGGATACCATTGCCGAATTGACCTTTGCTTTTGTGAATCTTGAATTCAGGGGACAGGGAGTGCTAAACAGGATGGTTGATTACATCTTCGAGATTCCGAAAAAACGGGAACTGAGGGGTTCTTATGCCTATGCAGTGACCAACCATATCTTTACACAAAAATCGATGGTAAAAAGCCAGTTTAAAGAATGTGGAATAATGCTTGCCACAAGTCCCTCTTCATGGAAATTCAAAGGTATTGATGACACTGCACAGCGCATCAGTGTGCTGCTGTCATTTAAATATATTACTCCGCCGGTTCGCTGCGACATTTTTATACCTGAACATCATAAAGCAATGGTGGGCAAAATTTACGACAATCTGGGCATTAACCACCATTGTGTTATTCCTTCTGCCGATGAAAACCGGTTTGACGCCAGCGAATCGGTACTTGAAGGCGGTTTGAATGAGCTGGAAGGTTGTGTTGAACTTTATGTAATAATGTATGGTGCCGATATCCTTCATCAGCTTCGTAAAGCGTTACGAAACTATTGTTTGCAGCAAATATCCGCAATTAATGTGTTTCTGAAATTGACAGATCCACGGACTTACTGGCTTACGGCTGAGATTGAGAAAATGGGGTTTTTCTTTGCAGGGATCTTGCCTGAATCAAGAATTGGCGATGCACTGATACTTCAATACCTCAATAATGTACCCCTGGAATACGATAAAATTGAATTGTTATCTGACCTTTCCAGGGAGTTATTAAACTATATAAAGGAGCGCGATCCAAATATCATCGACTGAAGTGATCTTACCTGAGTTTTTTGCCCCAGGCAAGCCGCGTGAATATCCTCTTTCAAATAGTCCACAGGGAAAAGGGTGGTGTTATATCGATTTAATCTTTTTCAAAACAGTCCATAGAGGTCGATTTTCAGTATTACAGATGAATCTTCACTTCCGGGTGGCGCAGTAAATGTTATTCAGGTGGCTTGTTTTTAATACTGGTTTAATTGGATTGATTATTAAGCATCATGTCCAGGAGCAGAAACATCTCTTCAAACTGTACTGAGATTCTCAATTACTTTGAGTCCATGTTGAGCTCTGATTTTATTTTTGTTGATAACGATTCAAATACCAGCTCATACGAATGATCAATCATTTCGAACAGCAGTTTTCTGGTCATGGACCCATCCAGAACAACTGTATTCCAGTGCTTCTTACTCATGTGATAGCCCGGTGAGATTGCAGGATTGGACTCGCGCAATTCAATAGCCCGGTCGGGATCGCATTTCAGATTAATCCACAGATCTCCTTCAAGGCTGATTAGAATAAAAATCTTCCCTCCAACTTTGATAACGAGGGTTGTCTCATCGAATGGAAAACTCTCCTCAGCTCCCTTCTTTGAGAGGCAATATGCAATGATCTCTTCGATGTCCATCAGATTACATTTTAAAGTTATACCAAATATAACAAAAAGTGTTGCTTAGACAGCTTCTAATCGCTGAAAAGAAAATTGACACCTTGATTTTGGCTTATATTTACTTTAGTACAAACTTTTGGCTTTAAAAGTTAACCTTTAATCTTAACTGAGTTATGAAAACAAGAGTGTTGATTTTTATTGCAATGTGTTTTCTGTCCCTGTCGGTCGATGCCCAGGGTGAAAACAATAACAAGCCCTACAAATTCGGTATTGGCGCTATGATATTTATACCCATTGGTGATTTTTCACAAGTAGATTCAGGAGCCTTTGGATATGATCTGCAGGGAGAATATTGGACAAATCGAAAATTTGGCCTTACTTTTAGTGCAGGATATCAGGAATGGGTCAAACAATATAGTCGTATATACAATTGGAGCTCAATACCATTATTGGCCGGGTTTAAATACCATTTGTCGAAAACTATTTATGTTAGTGGAAAGGCCGGCTTATCATTCTTTACACAAAACGGAAAAGGAAGCGCTTTTACCTATACTCCGGGATTAGGCTTCAATATAACAAAACAAATTGATCTGTTAATCCTCTATCAATCAGCGTTTAAATATGGTGAGAGAGTTGAAATACTGGGAGCCAGGGCAGGATTAACTTTCTGATTTATTATTTTAAGGCTGAATATTTTCCACCGCAGACCCAAATCAAAAAACAGCCACCCGGAAATTACATTCGGCCCCGGTTAAACGCTCACGATCAATTCACCGGCGGAATAAAAGCCCCCGGGAAATGGGTTAATTCATAGGTCACATCATCCGAGAAAATAATTGAGATCACATCAAAGCGGGTTTCGAGGTCAATGTTTTTACGGTTCAGCCAGGCATCGGCCACTTCCACAATATTACGGATTTTTTGGTTTGAGACCGCTTCCCACGGCTCTTCAAAATAATCTCCCTCGCGGGTTTTAACCTCTACAATGACAATCTCATCACCTTGTTGAGCAATAATATCGACCTCTTTATGACCATAACGCCAGTTACAATCGTGTATTTTGTATCCCTCTTTTATCAGATAGGCTAAAGCAATCTGTTCTCCTTTATCTCCCAGATCTTCCTTATCCTCTTCGGGCATGATCTCTTTTCGTTTCATCGGGCCATATTTTCAATGTTAACCGCCTTATCCGATACATCCAGGAGGATTCGGCTTCCCAAAATCAAGGGGCGATTTGGTAATTCATGACCCGCGGGAAAACCGAAGCAGACCGGATACCGGTAAGGAGCCACAGCTTCACGGATAATCGCAGCACTAAACTTGCCGAACGGAGTTTCCCGATCCGTAATTGCGGTGAAGTAACCGACAATCAGTCCTGAGATCTGCTCCAGGATACCGCCGGTTTTTAAATTATACATCATCCGGTCGATATGATAATGATATTCATCAATATCTTCAATAAACAGGATCTTCCCTTTGGGTGAAATGTCGAGCGGAGTTCCGCGAAGGCTTAGGAGAATTGACAAATTGCCACCGGTAAGAATTCCGGTAGCGGCTCCTAATCTGTTCTGCTCATGCGGAAGCAAAGCGTATTTAGGGGTTTTCCCTCTAAGAAGTTCCACCATTTCGGTAAAACTGTCTGTAAGGCTACCACCTTTCTCAAACCAGGCGGTCATCACCCCATGCATCGAAGCGATTTTATGATTTGAGAGAAAGGCATGAAAGACGGTAATGTCACTGAATCCGATCAGCCATTTAGGTTTTTTAAAAAACGAAGACCAATTAAGGAGAGTATGAGTACGGACAGAACCATAACCACCTCTGGAAAAAAATATTGCCTTAACCGATTTATCATTAAGTGCCCGTTGCATGTCGGCTGCGCGCAGTGAGTCGGAACCTGCAAATACCCCCTCATGTTCAAAGGCATTATGACCAATTTCCACAATAAATCCAAGATTTCGCAGGATTTGAGCACCACGT
The DNA here is from genome assembly GCA_947475715.1 of Prolixibacteraceae bacterium. Taxonomy (GTDB): domain Bacteria; phylum Bacteroidota; class Bacteroidia; order Bacteroidales; family Prolixibacteraceae; genus JAAFHB01. The sequence goes on along the minus strand of CANJNY010000193.1, from coordinate 3,675 downwards.
TCTGCGATTTCCCGGTCTATATTACCGGCAGGAGAGATTATGACCACTTGATCTCCGGGTAAAAGGAAAGGGGGAAACTTCATACTTGTATTTTTACAATTTTCGGTTTAAAAACTCCTCGATTGCAGCTGGAAAATACTGATATTCGAGTTCATGAATCCTGGCAGCGAGCGTATCGGGTGTATCTTCAGGAAATACGGGGCATTTGACCTGTAAAAGGTGTTCCCCTTTATCATATTCGGTATTGACCAGATGAATTGTAATCCCCGATTCGGTTTCCTTATTTTTCACTACCGATTCGTGCACCTTTGATCCGTACATCCCCTTCCCTCCGTATTTGGGTAAAAGTGCCGGATGAATATTAATAATGGTAAAAGCATCTATAAATTCGGGGGGGACCAGCCAAAGAAAACCTGCCAAAACAATCAATTCAATTTTGCGTTTCTGCAGCTCCCGGAACATGTGATCCGAATGGGAATACTCCTCCCGTGAGAAAGAATAGGCCTCGATTCCCAGGTTTTTAGCCCGCTGAAGCACATAAGCCTCTTTTTTATTGGACCAGACCGAATCAATTTTCACATTCGTGTGATTTTTGAAGTAACGGATAATATTTTCGGCGTTACTACCCGATCCTGAAGCAAATATAGCTATATTTCTCATATCCTATGGATTATAAAAGTTTATTTTTAGAATATTCGACCCGTATGTTCGAACTAAAATTGAAGTGTGTTATTTTCATGCTCAATATTATAGATTCTTGTCTAAATATTTGGAAGATAAATTTCTTTCTTTGTTTCTTTGCACTCGCTGAATTAAAATAAAATCAGCGGTTAAAATTAATAATAGTATTAACGTAAAAATTAAAAAATTATGTCTGACATTTCAGCAAAAGTAAAAGCGATCATTGTTGATAAATTAGGTGTTGACGAAAGCGAAGTTACGCCAGAGGCATCATTCACGAACGATTTAGGTGCAGATTCACTCGATACTGTTGAGTTAATCATGGAATTTGAAAAGGAGTTCAACATTGCAATCCCTGATGATCAGGCTGAAAAGATCGGCACAGTTGGAGATGCAATCAATTACATCACTGAAAACGCGAAGTAATCAAGTTTTTCATTAATAAAGAGCTCAAAAGCTTACTATGGAATTAAAACGAGTTGTTGTAACCGGATTGGGCACGATAAACCCGCTTGGTAAGAATGTTGAGGAATTCTGGAAAAATCTGTGCAATGGGGTTAGCGGTGCCGGCCCCATTACTCGTTTTGATGCCTCCAGGTTCAAGACACAATTTGCCTGCGAAGTTAAGAATTTCGATCCGAGTGAATACCTCGAAAAAAAAGAGGTTCATAAACATGACTTATATGCTCAATTTGCATATGTAGCTGCTGCTCAGGCAATTGAGCATTCGGGACTTGATCTTGATAAAATTGACAGGGATGAATGTGGAGTAATCTGGGGAGCAGGAATTGGTGGTCTGAATACTTTTTTACAAAATGTAACCGAGTATAATGCGGCTCCTGAAACGCCCCGTTTCTCACCATTTTTTATTCCAAAGATGATTGCCAATATGGCGAGCGGAAATATTGCACTTAAGTATGGTTTCCGTGGACCAACAATCACAACAGTTACTGCTTGTGCATCTGCCACGCATGCAATGATTGATGCAGCAACCTATATTCGTCTTGGGAAAGCTAACATCTTTATTGCCGGTGGGTCTGAATCGGCAATTAATGAAGCGGGAGTTGGAGGTTTTAATGCGATGCGTGCCTTATCGACCCGAAATAGTGATCCTCAAACAGCCTCAAGGCCATTCGATGTAGGTCGCGATGGATTTGTTATGGCAGAAGGATCGGGGGCACTAATTCTTGAAGAGTACGAACATGCCGTTAAGCGTGGCGCCACAATCTATGCTGAACTGGTTGGAGTTGGAATGTCAACTGATGCGTATCACATGACAGCACCTGATCCTGAGGGTGGTGGTGCAGCGCTTGTGATGAAAAGGGCATTGGAAGATGCCGGGTTGAAAACTACGGATATTGATTACATTAATGTTCATGGAACTTCTACCGGTCTTGGCGATATTGCCGAACCCAAAGCAATCAGGAAGGTATTTGGCGATCACATTTACAAGCTAAGTATCAGTGCGACCAAATCAATGACAGGTCACTTGCTGGGTGCAGCCGGTGCCGTTGAGGCTATTGCAGCCATATTGGCGATGAGGGATAGTATTGTTCCCCCAACGATCAACCAATTTGAGCTCGATCCTGAAATTGATCCTAAAATTGATTTTACATTCAATACAGCCAAAAAACGCGAACTCAATTATGTTTTAAGTAACACCTTTGGATTTGGCGGGCATAATGGCACAGTAATCTTTAAAAAACTTTCTTAGTAAAGTGTTAAGAGATTTAAGGTATCAAATAAAACTCTTTTCTTCTCCAAGGAAAGAGTTTTATACTTTTTTAAAAGCCACAACCGGAATCAGCCCGATTAAACTTAGGCTTTATGATCTGGCGTTTATCCACAGATCCGCCTCTTCGTCCGATCTATTGGGGCAGCCGATAAATAATGAACGGCTGGAATATCTTGGTGATGCCGTCCTTGGAGCAATCGTGGCAGAATATCTTTACAATCGTTTTCCAAGAAAAGACGAAGGGTTTCTGACCCAGATGAGATCTCGTATTGTAAACCGAAGTTTCCTGACCCAACTCACTTTTAAACTCGGGCTCAACCGGTTTATTAATTCCAATACCAATTCGGTCAACGATTCAAGCCATATTTTTGGTGATGTTTTCGAAGCCTTTATCGGCGCACTCTATCTTGATGCCGGTTATAAAGGGGCAAAAAATTTCGTAATCAAAAAAGTACTTAGTATCCACGTCGACATTGAGCAATTAGAGAAAAGTGATAATAACTATAAGAGTCAATTAATCGAATGGGGACAAAAGAACAAAAGAGAGGTTGAATTTGACACCCACGAAAACAAAGAGGGTGGTCAAAAGAATCTGCCATTTATTTCAGTGATCCGTATCGATGGTCAGATCGTTGGAAAAGGGGAAGGGTACTCGAAAAAGGAGGCGCAGCAAAACTCCGCCTGCAAGGCACTGGTCAACCTGGAGATCAGTGAAAACGGTTGAAATTTGTACCGGCTTTGGAAAAAGCGAAGGATTTGGACACCGCAGGTTTAAAATAAAAAATTAGAATATTTGCCCTAAGGGCTAAATAAACCAGTCGCCGACCATTAACACGTATTCGCAGCACAGCTATGTGGTCATCCGGGATCTTAAAAATCAGATTAATTATTCTTTTAAGTTCCTAAGTTAAATAATGTTAAGGAGAACTGCCCTGATTCATTAATAGCTATATCTTTGTTTCGATGAGTAGAAGAATGATATATACCTTAAGTGTGGCTATGGCTTTGGCTGCAGTATTTTTGATTGTCGTACAGATGATGACGATTAAACATACAGCTGACTTACAGGAGAAGAATTTCAGAACTCAGACATATAAGGCCTTGCAAGATGTTACTGATGCATTGGATATGTTTGAGATCAATCAGTTTTACGCTCTTGATGCAGATCAAAGTGATTACCCGTCAAATTCTACCGGATTATTTCCAAACTCCGATGGCGTAGGACCATTAAGTGTACTTGAAAAAAGCGGCGAGATTTT
>CANJNY010000192.1 GCA_947475715.1 Prolixibacteraceae bacterium | reverse complement strand
GTTGGAACTAACGGGAATCGGATTGCGGTCGATAAAACTAATGGAACTCTAACCCTTGAATGTAATGCGAGCACCGAATATGGACTCAATGGTATTACCAGTAATCCCCGCAAAGCGAATGAACCCTGGCCCACACTTTTATGCGAATGCACTATTCCAGATGTAAGTATTTTAAAGATTGCCGATCAAAAAGAAATTCATATGAGGATTGATTACAAGGTTCTTAAACTCAACGATAAAATGCCCTCAGGAACGACCGATCCAACATTGCATTCAGCTCAATTTCAGTGGTATATTACTGTCCAGAACCGAAATACTTCATCGGCAGAATATGGCAAGTACATTTGGTTCGGGTTGTGTTTTCATGACAAGCGATATGATTATGCCCCTTTCTTTGCAGCGCAGGATGGCGGAAAAGAAAATAATACAGGAATGTTCATTTATGTCCCTGATATGAAGCCTATTATGTCGGCACAGGGGAAAGCGGAAATTGGCAAAAAGTTCAGTGTGGATGTCGATGTTTTACCTATAATTCACAGTGCATTTACCTTGGCTCAGCAACGCAATTTTCTGACTAAAACAAAATGGGAGGAATTGTATATAGGAACAACAAATATTGGGTGGGAGGTACCTGGAACTTATGATGTTGCTGTAGAGATTAATCAGCTTAATATTAAGTATCGTTAGCATTTTCGGCCAAAATAGGGGTGAATATAGGAATTTAGTAATTTAATGAATTTTCAATATTATGAAATATATTGTTCTGGCCATATTTATTTATATATCAGTACTATCAAATACTTCAGCTCAAAAACTTGCACCATCTGGTCTGCTGTGCGAATTACTCACTCATCCTGAATTGTCTCTGATCACTGTTCCTACGCCAGATTTTGGATGGATAGTGAACTCTGATAAATCCGGGGATTTTCAGGTAGCATATGAAATAATGGTCGCTTCATCAGTTGAACAGTTAATAAATGAGACACCTGATATGTGGAATTCTGGAATCGTTTCAACTGGAAAGTCAATTAATATCACTTATGCAGGAAAAACTCTTTCGTCCAATGCCACTTATTGTTGGAAGGTGAAAACCTGGAATAAACGATATGGTGAATCAGCTTGGAGTGCTATTCAAAAATTCAATACTTCTGTTTTATATGCGTCCTTAAATTGGCCTGGTGAAAGTAAATGGGTAAAACTTACACCAATTAATGGAGAACCATTTTGGACGATGGAAAATAGACATCCTATAAGTTATCATGATGTTGAGCCCTATAAAGTAATAACCCATAGAAATAAAATGTTTTATGACTTTAAGAAGTCAGCCTTTTCATATATGACGATCAATGTTACCTGGAATCCAAAAAAAGAAGAACCAATTTCTTTGAAGATATCTGTTGGAGAAAAAGCTGTCGGTGACTCTATCGATGAAAAACCAGGTGGAGGAATCATTTTTGAAACCTATGATCTGCCGATCAAAGAAGGTACACATGAATATACTCTGAAAATTCCCCGCTTTATTCCGAATTATCCCCACAGTCAAAGTTTACCTTTAGAATTTCCGGAAGTTATCCCATTCAGGTACTGTGAAATAACTTTACCTTCAAATGATATTCGAATCAACAAAATCACTCAAAAAGCACTTTATTATTTAATTGACTGGAACGCTTCTGCTTTTTCATGCTCGAACGATAATTTGAATGCGGTATATGATTTATGTAAGTATTCAACAATTTCAAATACCTACAATGGCGATTATGCTAACAGTCAACGTGAGCGTATGATGTACGAAGCCGATTGTTATATTCAGCAAATGAGCCACTATTCCATTGACCGAGAATTTGCTATTGGCCGATACTGTGTCGAAAATCTGATCTATCATGCTTCATGGCCCACTGAATGGATTTTGCAAAGCGTTTTTATGACCTGGGCCGATTATTGGAACACTGGAAGCACCAAGGTGATCAGTAACTATTATGGTGACTTGAAGGCTAAAACATTGATGGCTCTTGAGACTGAAAACGGACTGATTAGCACAACTACAGGGCTTCAGACCAAGGAATTTCTAAAATCTATTCATTATAATGGCGAAAAAATTGAGGACATTGTGGATTGGCCAAGTGGGTGGCAAGGCATAAAGCCCAGTGGAGAAAGGGACAATCACGATTTTAGAACTTACAATACGGTTGTGAACGCCTTTTATTTTCGTTCATTGATTCTAATGGGGAAAATGGCAGACGCGGTTAATAACAAGGTTGATGCAGATTCTTTCAAAAAAAAGGCTCAAACCTTAAAAGGAATATTTAATCATCATTTTTTTGATGCTCAAAAAGGTATTTATATCGATGGCATTGGATCAAGCCATTCTTCTATGCAATCCAATTTGTTTTCACTGGCATTTGGTCTTGCTCCGGCAGAAAACAAAAGATCAGTAGTTGAGTATATTAAAACAAAGCGGATGGCTTGTAGTGTTTATGCTGCCAATTATTTGTTGGAAGCTTTGTACGATGTGGGAGAGGAGCAGTTTGCCCTGGATTTGATGACTGCAGAGACTGATCGCAGCTGGATGAATATGATAAAAACCGGATCGACAATGACCACGGAAGCATGGGATGTAAAGTATATGCCTGAACTGATGGGTTGGAGCCATGCTTGGAGCGCTTCTCCTGCACACATTATTCCCAGAAAACTTATGGGGATAGAACCAGGGGAACCGGGATTTGGGAAAATAATCATCAATCCACAACCAGGAAATTTAAAGCAGGCGACAATGAAATTACCCACTATTCGAGGAGAAATTCTCTCAAGTTTCAACCAAGAATATGGAACATCTTTTGAATTAAATATTTCTATTCCGACAAATACTACAGCAAAAGTTTCTATTCCAAAAATAGCAGAAAATTATTTACTCACAGTTGATGGACAAATCGTTCTAAAACCCAAGATTGAATCTTCACGGATTATTGTTGATAGAGTTGAGTCTGGAACTCACATCTTCAGAATACAAAAGAAAAAATAATTAGTCATAGCAAATTGATATAATTAAAATTAATATTTACACAGAATTTTAATCAATGAAAGATATGAAAAAAAAAATATATAACACAATCTCCATTTTAGGCATATTTGCTTTAACCTGTATTTCAGGCTATTCGTCTAATCTTACATCGAAAAATCAAACAATAAAAGACCACACGGAAACTTATAAATCACTATTTCCTGATAATTCCTATAATAATGGTTTTGATGTCAGTACTACAAAAGAGGGCATTGCGGCTTTACACGGAGTATTGAATTATGGTGGGTCCGTAAAAGGGAAGCCATTCTGGAGGATTGCACAGTGGAATTGTTACAATAACGATATTGTTTCTGCCAATTACAGTTTTGTAAATAACATGCATAATTATTCAGTAGGTTCTATAGGAAATAGAATAACTGTTGATACAAAAAATAATATACTGGTTCTTGAACTCAATGCAAGTACTGAATATGGCAAAAATGGGATAACAACTAATCCTCGTAAGAATTATGAATCTTGGCCCACATTACTAATTGATCACGAATGGACATACGATGATTGTTTAAAAATAGCTGATAAGAGTGAAATTCGAATGAACATTGATTATAAAGTTTTGAAAGTGATTGATAAAATGCCTGCAGGCGCAACAAATACAACTTTGCATGCTGCACAATTTCAATGGTATATAACTATACAGAATAGAAATACCTTATCTGAAGATTATGGTCACTTCATTTGGTTTGGTCTTAGCTTTTATGATAATCGGCATGAATATTCACCTTATTATGCGGCGCAAGATGGAGGGAAAGAAAGTAATACAGGTGCATTCATTTACACTCCGGATATGAAACTAATTTTGTCATCCCAAGGAAAGGCTGAAGTTGGAAAAAAATTCAGCGTTAATGCAGACATTTTGCCCATTATGAAAGAAGCTTTTGCATTAGCACAGAAACGCAATTATTTGACAAGTTCCAAGTGGACAGATATGTACATAGGCGGAACAAACATTGGATGGGAGGTTCCAGGAACTTATGATGTTTCAGTTGAAATTTCTAAGTTAAATATTACATATCGATAATGATATACGAATAAAATGCTTAGTGATATAAAATGTTCAAAGCCCCAACTCAATATTATGGTTCTAATTTCTCATTTCATTTCAGCTTTCAAACTTATGGTTAAAAAGTTTAGGATTTTTCAATTACTTATATTCAGTTTAGTAACAAGTTCTGCTAGTGCAGCAGATAGCCTACACCTTAACAGGATTTCATATGTTAACCCAATGTTGGGAACTAATGGTTCTTCTAATATATTACCTGTTGCCTCTGCTCCATTTGGAATGGTACAATTGGGAGCTGATACTCATCTTAACAATGCTGGTTACAAATATAATGCCGATGAAATTATTGGTTTCAGCCATACTCATATGTCAGGGGGTGGTTGTAACGATTTTAAGGATATAATGTTTTTCCCAATAAACGACCCTTTGTGGATTGGAAGAACTCAATATCCACAGAGAATATCAGAGAAGTTTTCTCACAATCAGGAACTTGCTGAACCTGGTTACTATAAAGTTAAACTTTTAAATTCGAAAATTGATGTTGAGCTTACGGCAACAGAAAGATGTGGACTTCACCGTTATTCATATCCCAAAGATAAGCCTCAGCAAATGATTATCGATTTAAAATATGGTCACAATTCGGGTTGCACTGTTTGTCCAAAATATGATTATGATACTGTAAGAACTTCGTTCATTAAAGTAATTAACGATCACACTATCATAGGCTACCGTATTTCAGATGGATGGTTAAATGGCGTAAATGTGTATTTTCATGCTGAGTTTTCTAAGCGTTTCACTATTATTCAACTTTATGAAAATAATCAGTTGAAGAAAGATAAAAAAGAGTTGATGGGAAGGAATGTTAGGCTTTTTATTCAGTTTGACGAAAATGACGGCAAGCCTGTTGTGGCTCGAACCGGAATTTCTCCGGTTAGCGTTGAAAATGCAATGAACAACTTAGAATCAGAGGTAAAGACCTGGGATTTTGATTTAATTAAAAATAAAGCACAACAAAAGTGGGAAAAGGAATTGTCTGCCGTTGAAATTAATGATACTAATTCAGTAAGAAAAAGGATATTCTACACATTGTTATACCGTTCTCTTTTTTATCCAGCTCTCTACTCAGATGTCAATGGCGAATTTCGCAGTTCAGATAATAAAGTACACAAAGGTGACTTTAAATATCTTGCAGGGGCTTTAGGTTTATGGGATACTTTTAGGGCACAAAATCCATTGATATCGATTCTTCGACCTGATATTGCCAACGACTTGATGAAAACTTTTATTGCACATTTCAATTATAGTGGTCAACTACCGCAGTGGACGGGTGCTGGGATTGAAAATTGGTGTATGATTGGATTACCTGCAAATTCAATTATTGCAGATGTTTATAGAAAAAACATTAGGGGCTACGATGTTGCGAAACTTTATGAAGCAATGAAAGTCTCTGCAAATGTTGATACTTTTGGATTTTCTGAAGGAAACGGTGTACACAAAGGCACAATTCTATATAAAAAATATGGTTTCATTCCATGTGAAATGGATATTAACTCGGTTTCAAAGTCATTGGAGTTCAATTATAGTGACTGGTGTTTAGCGCAAATGGCAAAAATGCTAGAGAAAAAGGAAGATTATAATTTCTATATGAATAGATCAAGGTGGTATAAGAACTTATATGATCCTATTACCAAATTAATGAGACCAAAATATGGGGATGGAAGTTGGAAAGCACCTTTCGATCCGGTTTTCTCAAACCACTATCATCAAGGTGACGATTATTGTGAAGGAACTGCCTATCAATGGACTTTTTTTGTTCCTCATGATCCATTAGGTTTGGCTAATTTAATGGGGGGAAATGAAATTTTCGAACAACAGTTAGATTCACTTTTTATACGGAGTTCAGTAATTCACACTGGAGGCGAAGAAACTCCTGACATGAGTGAGAAAGATATGATTGGACAATATGCTCATTCAAATGAACCTTGTCATCATATTATTTATTTTTACAATAGTATTGGAAAACCCTGGAAAACCCAAAAATGGATTAGTAGTGTTATGAGTAATCTATATGAGGATTCATTTGAAGGACTTTGTGGAAATGATGATACCGGTCAAATGTCAGCATGGTATATATTCAATGCCATGGGGTTCTATCCAGTAACTCATGGGTCAGGGGTTTATTACATTGGAACACCATTATTTAAGGACATGAAACTGAAACATAAAAATGGTATTTTGTCAATAAAAGCTAATAATATTTCAAAACAGAATATATACATTAAGTCTGTCACATTGAATGGCAAACCCTATCTAAAAAATTGGCTAAAGCATGAAAAAATATTTAATGGTGATGTAGAACTTATTTTTGACATGGACAACATACCAAATAAAGACTGGGGGAGTTCTAAAGAAATGTGTCCTCCATCAATGATCGGTGAGAAGTATGATGATTAGAATCGGATAGTTTATAATAAGTATATTTTAAGTTATCGGTTTCATTATGCTACACTATTGAATTAATTATAAACAATTAGTTTTATGACACAGAGAGAACGTTTTTTAAATACACTTAACGGCAAACCGACAGACCGTCCACCATTGTATGTAAGTATAGTGCCACAATTAGCAAAACGATTGAGCGACCATCTTGGCCTTCCGTATGAAGAACCGATATCTTCCTTGCTTGGAAGCCGCATTTCATTCAACAATATGCTCGTGGGAATGGGAGTTGATGCCATTGGCGTGGCAGCTTGTTTCCCTGATAAAAATAAACCGGTAACCGGTGAAGACGAAATTACCATCAATGAATGGGGAATTGGAACAAAAACAACCGGATTGTATGATGAAATTGCTATTCATCCACTAGCCAATGTACAATCGGAGGTGGAAATTGAAAATTATCCTTTTCCCGAAGTGGATGCTCCGGGTCGTTTCCGATTTGCAGAAGAAACCATTGCCAAATTCGGCAAAACGCACGGTATCATTGGTGATTTGGAATGTGCCATTTTCGAAATATCGTGGTACATGGTTGGTTTGGAAAAATTGCTCATGGACATGATGCTGGAAGAACTTTATGTGGACGTTTTGCTCGATAAGGTAACTGATATTGCCACCAAAACTGGAATTCGATTGATCGAAGCAGGCGTGGATATGATTTGGGCTGGCGATGATTTTGGTTCGCAAAACAGCCTGATAATGAGCCCCGAAATGTTCGACCGCTATTTTGCACCTCGAATCAGAAAAATGTTCAATGCTTTTCGTGCTGCCAATCCGAATATTAAAATAGCATGGCATACTTGCGGTTCTGTTGTGCCGCTTGTTCCTAAATTTATTGATTTAGGATTGGATTTTTTAAATCCCTTACAACCAATGGCTAAAGATATGGATGCACAAAATATAAGCAATCTGTTTAAAGGAAAAATTAATTTCTTCGGTGCTATTTGTGTGCAGGATATTTTGCCAAACGGAACCCCCGAAACCATAAAGGCGGAGGTTAAACGTGTTGCAGGCATTCTTGGCAAAGGTGGCGGTTATATTTTAGCTCCGGCACATAATATTCAGGACGATACTTCAGTGGAGAATGTGCTTGCGCTTTTCGAAGCAGTAAATGAATTAGAGAACATTTATTAACCTGAGTTCTGGATAAGAATTTAGAAATTCCCGGGGAGCAGGAAGCAAAAAAGTTTTTGGATGAGTACAATCCAAAACATAAAATCCTTGTAATCAACTCCTGGAACGAATGGACAGAAGGAAGTTTTTTATTACCGGAGAAAATATATGGGGATGCTTACCTAAAAGCAATTAACGCAGTGTTTGACAATTAAATTAATTTTAAAAATACAATTATGCAATCAGACCTCACACAACAACAAATTGAATCATACAGGAACAATGGTTACCTGCTGGTAGAAAATTTTTTAAATGAAGAAGAACTTTCTTTCTGGAGAAATGCCGTTACAGAAGCCATTGAACAGCGCAATGGCCGCAAGTTTGCTTTCAGCGATTCAAAAGTAGGCGAAGATGACGGCATCAATAAAAACAGTGATTACTTTGGAAAAGTGTTTGACCAGATGCTGAACCTTTGGCAAACAAATGATGATGTAAAAAATATAATGCTGGATGAAAACATCGGGAAGATGGTTGCTGATTTAGGAGGCTGGGAAGGCACTCGTATTTGGCACGACCAGGCTTTGATAAAACGCCCTTGGGCAAATCCAACATCCTGGCATTTGGATACGCCATTCTGGTCGTTCAGCGACAGGCGTGCCTTATCTATTTGGGTAGCGTTGGATGATGCGACTTTGGAAAATGGCTGTCTCTACTTTATTCCTGGTT
>CANJNY010000191.1 GCA_947475715.1 Prolixibacteraceae bacterium | reverse complement strand
GGAATTTGTCAATAACAAGCACAGCAGGCGGACTTACTACTACAGACAACAATCTGAGGTCGAAAGGCAAAATTACCGTTTTGACTGACGGAAATATCACCTCGAGTATAAGTGGAATCAACAATACAGATGGCACCGGGGTTGACCTTACCAGTTCAAACGGGACAATACTTATTACCGACGGTGGTTTGACGTCTAAAGGAGAAGTCAATGTGGTTGCCCACGGCAATGTTACAGTAAGTAATAGTGGAATTAATAATTCTTCAGGAACCGGTCATCTCTCAGTAACCAGTAATAATGGAGCCGTTTCGGTAGCGGATGGAGGTGCAACTTCAAAGGATTCTATATCCATCATTGCATCAGGAGATATTACCATTACCGGTAGTGGCGTGAGCAATTCGTCAGGATCAGGTCCTATCACCCTGATTAGTCATAACGGATTAGTCTCAGTTGATCAGGGCGGCGTAAATGCAAAAAACAATGCCATTGTTCAAACAGATATGCTATCCATTTCGACCAGCCTGGTATCAACGAATAAAAAAGTCTCTCTTTATCCTGCCAATTCCACAACCTCAATTAATTTTGGTGGCGACGACGGCCCGAATTTTCTGGGGATTACAGAGACGAAGCTTAGTCGTATCACCGCAGACACTGTTTCGATCGGAGATGCAGTGAACACTCCAAATATCGTGGTGAGCAGGAAAATCTCAGATACGGTACACAAGATGATTTTTATCACTAAGCCATCCGGCGGAATAACCCTGACCGACTCACTTAAATTAAAAGATGTTGATCTCAGTCATGTTCATAAATACAGTATTGAACTTATATCGTCCACACAGACCCCGGTTATGCTTGTTACCGGCTCGGTAACCTTAGGGACCAATACCGTGCTTGACCTTACGACCACAGCAACAGGTTTTGTTGTTGGTGACTCGGTAAGAATCATTGACAATGCGCTGAGTGATCCAATTTCCGGAAACTTTAAGGGTCTGGCTCAGGGCCGCACTTTATCCATGTTGGATGGAGAAGGCAACAGGATCTATTTCCGGGTAAATTATGCCGGTTGGGATGGCAATGATGTCGTGATTACGGTTATTGATTGTCCTGCTCCATCGGCTCCTGTGATCGGCACCATCACTCAGCCTACCTGTACAACCGGTACAGGAAGCGTTGAACTAAGCGGATTACCGACCGGTAGCGGTGTAACATGGAACCTGTTAGTGACTCCTGTCGACACCATAACCAATGGCAGCGGCAGCACCTATACGCTGAGCGGACTGCGACCAATGGGGAAATATACCCCCACACTTGTTAACAATCTGACTGGCTGTTATGCTGCACCTTCCGATACCATCGTAATCGGTGCCCGGCCAACCATACCTGAGCCTCCAACACCACGGGGAGGATTAAATGTTAGGTCCATTACCACTTTTGCCCACGCAAATAATCCCGCATATTTCAATTTCGATGTCCTGGGAAATATATTCTTCAGTTCCAATTCGGGAAATGATTCAATCTATAAAATTTCACCTTCAGGTGTGGTAACGCCATTTATAAAGATACCCGATGCAGCCGGAATTGCTGGTGATGCTTCTGGAAATGGATACGTAGCCAGTGCAGGCTCTGGTTTGATATTCAAGACAACCCCGGCAGGTGTCCCCTCCTTATATTCAAGTGGCATAGAACATCCAACTGACCTGATCTTTGATGGGGCGGGAAATCTATATACAGGAGATTCCCAAGAAGGTTCTATTAGGAAGATAAATGAAGCAGGGTGGACAACTTACGCAACATGGACAGGATCCGGAAGTTATGGGTTAGCCTTTGACCGACAGGAAAATCTGTACGTTGCAACTATTTATGATAATACAATTGTCAAAATTACCCCTCAGGGCAGTGTGAGCACTTTTGCCAGCGGAATGGGATACCCCGCCGGATTAGCTTTTGATAATTCAGGATATCTGTATGCGACTAATGCAGGAACCGGGACAATCAGCAGGATTTCACCCGCAGGAGTTGCAACCACAATAGCCACAGGATTTAATACACCAACGGGTATAAGGTTTGATGCCAATGGAAATTTATTTATTGCAAATACGGGCGACAACTCCTTTAGTAAAATCACCTTTGGAGTTGATACCGTTAGAATTTGCGCAGGAACATCAGCAAGGCTTGTGGCAGTACCATCGAAAAACAATGAAGTAGTCGAATGGTACGACGCACCAACTGGTGGTACTTTGGTGGCTTCGGATTCCGCCTTTACCACGCCGGCTTTGAACGCAACCAAAACCTATTACGCCGAATCGAGAAACACCATTTCGGGATGTGCTTCTGAAACACGTACCGCATACACCATCAACGTGAATGCGCTTCCAACCTTATTTAAGGTTACCGGAGGCGGTAATTACCCTTCGGGTGGAACCGGCGTAGCAGTTGGTCTCGACGGATCACAAACAGGCGTACATTACCAGCTTAAGGTGGCCGGTCGCGATACACTCACCGCAGTCAGCGGAACAGGTGCTGCCCTAAGCTTCGGACTTCAGACCAGCATTGGAAAATACACTGTGGTGGCAACCGATACAACAACAAGCTGTATACATACCATGACCGACAGCGTAATGGTCTCAAGAGGACCGAGTATTTATACGGTCACCGGAGGCGGAAGCTATTGTTCTGGTGGAAGCGGCGTAACCGTCTGTCTCAGCGGATCCGAAGCCGGGATGATCTATGAACTTCGCAGCTACCCGGTGGATAATACCATTGGTCATGCCGGTTCAAGTTACCCAACCATAACCGGTACCGGTTCCCCGATTTGCTTCAATCTTCAGACTTACGCCTCAACCTATACCGTCTATGCCAAAGTGGGTTCTCCTGCGGTCTATACGCAGATGACCGGAAGCGTAAAAGTATCGGTTAATGCATTGCCAACAGCTTATACAGTTACCGGTGGCGGGGCATATTGCTCCGGAGGATCAGGTGTTCTTATCGGATTGAGCGGATCGAAAACCGGTATCAGATACCAGCTTAAAAAAGGTGGCACCGACACCGGCTCACCGGTTAAGGGCACAGGATCGGCCATCAGCTTCGGACTTCAGACTACAGCGGGAACCTATACTGTTTTAGCAACCGACACCCTAACTTCCTGTCAGAAAACAATGACCGGAAGCGTCACCGTAAGTATTAGCACACCACCATCAGTGGCTGCCATTGCGGGCGGAGCTTTAAGTGTTTGCGTCAATTCGAAGACCCCGGCATTTACCGATGCCACAAAGGGCGGAGTATGGTCCATTACACCGTCAGTGCCTGCGTTGATAGGATCAGGATCAGCAACCATCACCTCAGGGGGCGTAGTGACCGGCCTTACTGCGGGAACAGTCAATGTAACCTATACCGTCACTTCGGGATGTTCGGCTTCGGTAACCAAATCACTTACGATTAATGACCTTCCTGCTGCACCGGCATCAATCACCGGAACAACAACGGTATGTGCCGGATCGACAACAGCTCTGGCTGATGTTACCGCCGGTGGCATTTGGAGCAGCTCCTCCACATCGGTTGCAACAGTATCGGGCTCAGGTGTGATAACCGGAGTCGCCCCAGGTACGACCACCATCTACTATACCGTATCCAATGGCAGCGGATGCACCAATCGGGTAAGTGCAACGGTGACGGTGAATCCGCGTGCGGCACAGCCATCAGCCTTTACGAAGTCATCGGCATCGGTTACCCAGGGTCAAAATAATGTGGCCTATTCGGTATCCAATGTATCGGGAATGACCTACGGCTGGAGCTATTCCGGATCGGGAGCCACCATCACCGGCACGACCAGTTCGGTTACCATAAGCTTCTCGAAAACGGCAACTTCAGGCTCCTTAAGTGTTACCGCCACCAATGGTTGCGGCACAAGCACCGCAAGAACCATCACAATTTCGGTGAAAAAGTATAGCTCCAAATCGATCGATCTGACCGATGTTACCGCAGCACTGAATCCCGATGTAACCATTCTGGAGGATGAGTTTACCGTCTATCCCAACCCAACAGCAGGATCAGCGACCTTTAAATTCAGGATTGCTGAAAGCGGCCGGGTTCGCATTGATCTCTATTCGATTAATGGTCAGCATAATGCCCACATTTTTGATGCTGATGTTGAAGCGGGTATTCCACAGACCGTCCTTTATGAACAGAATCTTCCTACCGGAATATACCCTTGCATATTAACCTATAACGGGAAGGCGTTTAGTTTGAAACTGGCGGTAAGGCATTAATTAATGGTTAATGTGATAATGGTTAATGGTTAATTGAAAAAAGTGGGGGTCGGACTCAAAGTCCGGCTCCCACTTTTGCATAAGTGGCCGGGTGACTACACAGATCACGAATAGTCACCCGATCACTTTAAACCCGGACCCGGTCACTTTAAAATGCCTTTTAGAAATTCGATATAATCAAAAAAATAGACACCGCTGAAATGCCGGTAGTCATAAACTCAACTGCCCCAAATAATAGGACGTTGAAGTTTATCGAGAACATCTCAAAACAATACCGCCAGAGCTCCATCACCACGAACGTGAATTAATAGAGAAAGTCCGCGGAATAAAATAAAAAAAAGGTTGTCCACTAATTTTCACTAATTACCACTAATTGTTAAAATTAATCCTGATATCTCGCCAAAGGCGTGATGATAGTATTTCTTCATATATCTTCGTGAAAATTAGTGCAAATTTGTGGACACACAAAAAAATAATTTAGTGGATCATAAACAAATACATGAGTGACAAAGCCATCAAATTTCTAAGATGCTATCTTATACTTTAAACTGAAAAAATCCGTATATTTAAATCGACAAAAGTTTGTCCTGATGAACTTGGTTCATTTTAAACCTTATATCATGAAAACCATACTTATACTGGCTTTTTTTACTGTATTCACAATCCGGTTAAACGCTCAAACAACCTTAAATTACGCCAATAATGGGCTGATTTCAGGAGATTCATACAACTTTCAGGAGATCGAATTTCCCGATCCGGGGATTGCAGGAGCGAACCAGATCTGGGATTTCTCAAAAATTACATTCACGGGAAAAAGCCCGGTTGGAAATTTGCAAACTCCCGCTCTTCCAAAAATGGATGGTATTGGAGATTATAATTTATCATTACTCGAAAACGGATATGATTATTTTCTAAATTGCACCGAGGTTGATCTTGAAGAGCTTGGTTATGTCAATAGTGATAATAAAATAACGCTAAAGTACACCGATCCGGTTGTAAAAATAAAATACCCCTTTGCTTATGGGAGCTCTTTTACCGATCATTTCATCGGTACAGGAATCTATTCCGAAACAAATACGCTTGATTTCTTCGGCGACCATACCGTAACTGCAGATGCTTATGGCACCCTGATCATGCCTGACAGGACCATCCAAAACACCCTGCGTATTAAATCGGTAAAAACCGGATTACAAATCAATATGTGTGGTACAGCCGATGTAATTATCACCAAATATGCCTGGTATGCAAATGGTTACCGATATCCGGTATTAAGTCTTACAACGGTTGAGAACCGCCCGAATATTGGAGCCATTCAAATTACAAATACCGCTTTTACCAATACCCAGCAACCATTCAAAAGCGCAACGATATCGGGAGTTAAATCCGGAATTCAAACCCTTGATCCAACGAAGTCGAATGTGATCGTTACCCTTTCACCAAATCCTTTTAATGACAAACTTAACTATCAATACGATCTAAGTGAACCGACGACTGTATCCATCGAACTTTACAGCATATCGGGCAAAAATATCAGCTGGATTGCTAAAAATCAGCTGCAATCGGTAGGTTTACAGAACGGTGAGCTAAAAGCCTCTGCTTACGACCTGGCATCAGGGATCTATTTTATGCGTTTTACCTTTGATAAACAGATTGTTATTTGCAAGGTGGTAAAGCTATAGAGATCCCCAAAATAAATTTTCCGGAGGCACCATTGTGATTATCATGCTGAGCCGGTTGAATATGTTGTGCAAATCATGAAAAATTCTGATTTTGGGGTGACTCTTTTTGTCCATTAGCAATTAGGGTCTCGCTGAGACTAATCTCGTGGTATTCGGCACACAATAATTTAATGTTTTATGACCCCTTAAAATTCAATCAGATGAAAATTATCGAATTGAATTTTAATGACTTAATAATCCATGCTAAAATATTGAGATTTTAGCTTCCTTTGTGTTTGATTTAATATTTATTTTTTTTTCCTTTGTATAAGAAGAAAATAATCATTTAGCTTTCTGTAACTATTCAAAATTAACAAAACCTTATTCAAGAGCAGATTCTTATACGTATTAATCTGAATTCCAATATACTAACTACGGGGATCAAGGCCTAAACTTATGAGCTATCCATTTCTTATTACTAAGATTAGGGTAAATTATAAATCGATCCCGCCTAAAAAAATATTTAAACGCGAAAGACAAGACATTGTCTGTTATAACTATGGATATATGTGGAGTTATTTATAATAATTTCACTTTAAATTACCCATATTTTTAGAACATGTCCGGAAGAGTTTAAATAGATACATAAAATAATAGCGTAATTAACCTATAAATTATATAGATAGTTATGTTAATATCAAAAAAATTAAAAAACAATTAAGACAAAGATTCAGTTTTGGAAGATCCCGCGTTCCTGTTAACCAGACAGGCGCGGGGTATTTTTCTTTAATTTCGCATTTGCAAACTCAATCAAAGCACAAATCAATAGTTATTTAAGCTAAACCTGCAGGTATTGAGAACATAAACCGGCTTCCTTTATCTGCTGTACTTTCGGCACTGATTTGACCTCCATGGATCTCGATAAATTCTTTACTAATAAAAAGCCCCAGGCCGGTCCCTGCCTCCTCTGAAGTCCCTTTTTTCCCGTGAGACTTATCGATCATAAACAGTTGTTTCAGATGCTCCTCATCAATACCGGTACCGTGATCGGTGACACTAAAATACAAGGTATTATCCCTGATATTTGACTCGATTAAAATGGTTCCACCGACATTTGAATACTTGATTGCGTTGCCAACCAGATTTCGGATTACCGTAGCCATCATATTATAATCCATCGCCGCCTTTACATTTTCTTCAATTTCCAACTGAATAGCTATCTTTTTATTCTGGGCATGGAGCAGAATCAATGCCAGTGAGTCAGAAACGAGTTCGGAAACTGAAATAATCATCCGATTAGGGACAAGTTTTCCACTTTGAACCTTCGTCCAGATCAGCAGGTTCTGCAGCAGATCAAGGATTCGTTTGGCTGATTGATTAATAATATCTGCATATCTTAGGTTTAAAGCTTTATCCTCATTCTTTGCTGATTCCATTAGCATACTGGAGAATCCTAATAAAGCATTAAAGGGATCAAGCAGGTCATGACTTACAATGGAGAAAAACTTATCTTTAGTCGCATTAAGATCCCTTAAATGTTTTTCACTTTCAATAAGTTTGAGTTCTGTCAGTTTTCGATCGGTTATATCCATGATTGTTCCTATACCTCCGGAAAATTCACCATTTTCAAAGATCGCCTTTATAGAAGTAAGAATATGCCTTAATTCTCCTGATTTGGTGATTAAACCATATTCGTACGACCGAAGATGCTTTTCCTTCAGAACTTCAAAATTTTCATTGATTTTCTGATCCCCCTCCCGGATATAATCGGAAAAAGGTTTACCCAATAATTCTTCGGGCGTATACCCGAATTGATTGTATACCGAGGGGCTAACGAATACCAGATTATTCTCAGAATCGATCTTGAAAATGATCTCATTCAGGTTTTCAATCAGATTCCGGTATTTTTCTTCACTGTCAACAAGGGTCTTCTGTGCCTGCTCGCGCATATAAATCTCATGTTTAAGCAGTTGATTAATCGAAACCAGTTCAACTGCTTTTTCCTTTTCCTTCCTTAGTTTGGCCAATTCCTCAATAGAACCTAATGTTAAAACAGCACAAAATAACGCGTAGGCAAAAATGGGAAGATACGATAAAATAAAATTATAGTGAACAATATTAAATAAAATGAGGATCGAGGTGAATGTAATAAACACAAAGGGGAGCATTGAAAAGAAGAATAAACTTATCCCCTTATCATATTTTAAAACACCTGGAATGCTCATACAAAACCAAAATAAGATCAGAAAAACGCGAATAAAAGGGGTTAAATAACTGATGAAATAAACTGGTATAAAAGTGAATAAAGGCAAAAGGATATAAGCCAAAAGCAGAATAGAGATACTGCGGAATATCAATCTCCAAAACCGATCATCCGCCAAACTTAAAATCTGTATGATCCGAATATTAAAAGAGAGGTAAATTATGCCTAGCAGGCTTAAAGGGATCCGTTGCTTTAAGTCATGTGATAAGTAAGGAAACGGATCTATCCCAAAACCAAACTGATAAAACATAAGCAAAGCAAATGAAATCAGCAAGACCAGATTCATGAGG
>CANJNY010000190.1 GCA_947475715.1 Prolixibacteraceae bacterium | reverse complement strand
CACCCAAGACTTTGCAGAAGACACCTTACACTTTTCAGAAGACACCCAAGACTTTACAGAAGACACCTTACACTTTTCAGAAGACACCCAAGACTTTGCAGAAGACACCTTGCACTTTCCAGAAGACATCTAAAACGTAACAGAATAAACATTGCACATTGCATTTTACATTCTGAATTATTCCCATATTCCGTCTAACTCCGGTTTATCTGTTACTTAATAAATTCCAATCCAAATATTACAACCGAGCTATTGACCAACGTATGGACAATGGCACTGTAAAACACATTTTTGGTTTTCAGATAGGTATAGCCATAGGCCCAACCGGCAATACAGGCAAAACCGATATATATTATCGCATGCGAATGATAATGAACCAGACCAAATATTGAACTTGTAATTGCCAGTCCGGTATATACTCCGGATTGATGTTTGTTTGACCGTTCAAGGAAAAAGGCAGCGGCAAAGAGGCAGATTGTCATTAATGCCGGAAACCACTGCATTTTCCCAACTAAGGTATATCCCACAAGCAGGGCGACAGGAATTGACAAGATGATTCCAATGATCCAGAACATTTTCCAGGTTTTAGCCTGACCGATCCGTTTGGTAAGCATGTTGAGTAAAATTCCTCTGAAGAATAATTCCTCAAAAATGGCGGTATGAAAAAAGATTGCTATCAGGGTAATGATTATTTTCTTAACAAGGGGCAAATCAATAATTTCATGACCAATAAATCGGATAAAATTCACGGGGTACCCAATGAGTAAAACCAATGTATAAAACGCAGCCCATACCCAGATAGCAGTCCATAAATATTTCCGGTTCAGTACCGGAATGAATCCGATATCGTTAAGTCCGCGCACAACGCCAAAGGAGTACACCGCTGAAAGTATCAGGATGATGTGGTAGAGCGACTCAAAACCCTCGCCGGTAAAAGGAAGCTCACCTGATGGTTTAACTTCAAGAAACAAGGTAGGCAATAAGTAGAGCACAAAAGCGGTGAAATCGAACCAGTCAATTTTCTGAACCCGATTTCTGCGCGCGGCAAATATCAATATCGGGAAAAGAATCAGATATGGCACCAGTGCGAGTGCGCCGCGAACAGGATTTTGGCCATTAATCAAGACATATAAAAAATAGAGCGACAAAAGGATAGCCGGAAGAAGAATGACTTTCATACTATTTTTGTCGATCCAGGTTCTGAATATTCGATTTACCTCCAATCTCCCAATCGCGAAGAACAAATAATAAAACAGAACAAAAAAGGGCAATGCAATAGCAGTATCAGAGATCGCATTCACCAATCCGTATAGCAGTAAAAACAGAACGGTTAGCCCGGTAGTCCACAAGGCGCTACTTTTCAATTCCTGATTTAGTAGTGTCGAAATTTTCATTTGGTTATAATTTATTTGAGTGATTTTACAGGTGGAATTCCACTTCGGATGACTCCATTTAAACTGTTTTATTTGCAACAAAAGTTCAAAATTAGTTCATTTTTTTACGGATCAATCAGATGGTTAAAATTCTATGCAACACGAACAAATTACTATCTGTTTTGAGTACAGTAATCCATTAGTTTTAAAATCTTTTAGTTAAAAAATGTAAAATAGATAAAATAATTTAAAAGTGCCTTTTATCATAGTATTTTAAAACAATTATTATTAGAGACAATGCCCTGTCAGGAAAGACGAAACAACTCTCAAAGACAGCTATTTAGAATAAAACCAAATACATATAATTATTAATTAATCAAATTCAATCATGAGAAAACAATTAATTTTATTTTGCTTCACTTTTACTATTGGAATGCTTTTATTCCAATCGTGTAAGAAAGAGTCAGCCACTACTGAGCCTCCACAAGTTGGGGTATTTTTCAGTATCGTTGGTAAGCAAGCGGCCTTTACTGCACTTACCTTGCGGGCAACGAGCTGGAGTTGGGATTTTGGAGATGGCACCACCAGCATTGAAAAAAATCCTGTCCATATTTACAAGGATGGGGGGTATTATACGGCTATACTTATTGGGAAAAATGCTCAGGGAGAATCGGCCTCGTATACAGCAAATCTTGCCGTGGCATTAACCCCTTATGCCCTGCTAACGGGAGACCACACAGCACCTGGCTATAAAGGAAAAACATGGAAACTTAGCAGTACAATCAGTGGAGGTCTGTATACACAAGCAGACGCAAACTTTTCACTCGTTGCTGATCCTCTGGGTGCGGGCATTTTTGGTAATCTTGGACTTGGTGAAGTTTATGACGATACATACACTTTTAGTTTTGACGGCGGTTACATTCATGATGTCAAAGCAGACGGTGCATCATTTGGTGGTTATGTGTACGAACTGATTACTACTGGCGGTGCAGGAATTGTAAACTCGAACGGGAGCGATTATGGTCTTTGTACCGGGAAATATACTCCTGAGGCTGGAGCAAAATTCACTTTTGTTGAAAAAGAAAATTTTGCCGTCCCTTCCACTTGTGCTGAAGGCGGTGTCGTTACCTATCCCAATGTAAGCACTCTTGATTTTTCAGGAACCGAGTTTATTGGGTTTATGGATCATCAGCGTAAAGTGATTGTTCAGGAGATAACCGATAGTTCTATGAAGTTGGTTATGTTTATAGCAGCTGACCCGGATAATTTTCCTAAAAATAACCTTGCATTAATTCTATCCTTTGAAGTAGTTAAATAACTACTCACAGCGGAATATGAACAGGAAAAATTTATAACCAGTATATTCAATAATTATGAAATATAAAAACTTATTTAGAAGTATAACCAGGCAATTATTGCCGGCACTATTGGCTACAGCCTTGCTAATTGGAACTTCAATGACCGGTTCTGCAACACCTGATCAGATTGGGTTACAAGGAAATTCTGAAGCCCAGCAAGGGTTATCAGTGAGCGGAAAAGTAACTTCGGCAACTGATAAAACCAGTATGCCAGGGGTAAGTATCCAGTTAAAAGGAACTACCAAAGGAACAGTCACCAATGGTGATGGCGGATTTACCGTTGAGGTTTCAGGAAATAATGCGACCTTAATCTTTTCGTTTATTGGCTACAAGACTCTTGAGGTACCGGTTAATGGGCAAAAAGTTCTTAATGTGGTATTGTCTGAAAGTGCCCTTGCAGTGGACGAAGTTGTTGTAACGGCGTTAGGTATTTCAAGGAAAGAAAAATCACTGGGATTTGCCGTAGCCAAAGTTAGCGGTGATGATATGTCACGGGTTGTTCAGGAAAATGCGATAAATGGCTTAGCGGGTAAAGTTGCAGGGGTTCAGATCAATTCTACCGGAGGCACAGGATCGTCGGTGAGCATGGTAATAAGGGGTGCAACCTCATTGAGTAACGACAATCAGCCACTCTTCGTCGTGGATGGGGTTCCAATATCGAATACCTTAAATAACGTATCCGGATTTGGTAGCGATAACAAAGTCGATTATGGGAATGCGATCTCGGATGTTAACTCCAATGATATTGAGAGTGTATCCGTATTAAAGGGTGCGAGTGCAGCTGCCTTATATGGTTCTCGTGCAGGAAACGGGGTTGTATTAATTACAACCAAATCGGGCAAGAAGAACAAAGGGGTTAAAATCGATGTAACCTCTAATACGGTATTTGATAATCCTTATAAATTCTGGGATATCTCAAAGAAATTTGCTTCTGGTTTTTTACCCTATACCCCTGAAGATTTACCTCCAGGAACAACCCTGGTTGTTCCTCCTTCTCAAGCATCAGGTGATGGTATTCCATTAGATAGAGGCTATTTTGCAGTGCAGTGGAATAGTCCTAAAGATGCAAATGGTGTTCAGATTCCAACTCTCCTGGTTTCACACCCCAACAATGTTAAGAATTTTGTCAGAACAGGAGTAACCAGCTCTAACGAAGTTGCAATTTCAAACCATACCGATGCGTTTAACTACAGAATTGGAGTTTCGAATATGACTAACCATGGAGTTGTTCCAAACTCTGATCTTTTTAGAAATAACTTAACAACATCTGCAACGATAAAAGCAAACGATCATATTACGATTAGTTCGAATATTAATATCAATAAATCGTGGTCCAATAATCGTCCATCAAGTAACAGAGGAACTAATCCAATGCAATGGGCATATCATGTTCCACAAAATACAGATATCCGCGAACTACGGAATTACTGGGCTCCCGGAAAAGAAGGTAAGGTACAGAATGTCCCTGATCCTGAACAATTCAACAATCCTTATTTTCTTGCTTACGAAGTTAACAATAGCTATACAAGAGATCGAATATACGGTAATTTAAAGGCAGACTGGCAGATTACTAAGGAGCTTAGCTTTTTTGTCCGCTATGCATTGGATCAATTTAATGAAGTACGCGAATCGAAAATTGGTCCCGGATATACCGACGAGCCGAATAATGGAGCCTATGGTATTTCAGAATCAAAAAGTTATCAACGCAATACCGATTTCTTAGCGACTTATGCAAAGCAAGTTGAAGATTTCAGTTTGTCATTCTCTGCGGGAGGAAACTCCTTGTATACCATGGGTTCAGGAATATCTAACTCTTCAACATCCGGGCTGGTTATTCCAAACGTTTTTAATGTAGGAAATATCAAAAACGGGACATTATCCTATGGTAGTGGATGGTCTCAAAAAGCGATCTATAGTGTATATAGCGTAGCGAATCTTGGATGGAAGGATCGGATCTATCTTGATCTTACTGCACGTAATGACTGGTCAAGTACGCTTCCTAAAGCAAACCAATCCTATTTTTATCCTTCTGCTTCATTAAGCTTCTTAGTTGATAAAATGATGAATATGGGCGATAATGTATCTTTATTTAAAGTACGTGGTGGAGTCGCAAAGGTTGGTAATGACACAGATCCATATCAATTAATCAACACCTATGGAAATGCAGGACAATGGGGAAGTGCGATCAGACTTGCAAAATCAGGAACCCTATTGGCACCAAATCTTAAACCTGAAGAAGCAACCTCTGTTGAAGGGGGAATCGATTTAGGTTTATTCCACAACAGATTGCGATTTGAAGGGACCTTTTACAAGGCAGATAACCGCAATCAGATATTAAGGAATATCCCAATAGCAAGTTCTACCGGATCAGATGCAATCAATATCAATGCAGGCTTACTTGAGAGCCGTGGATGGGAACTCTCTTTAGGAGGAACACCGATTAAGACTAAAGACTGGAGTTGGGATATCAATGCCAACCTTACACGGAACAGGACAAGGGTAAAATCAATTGCACCGGGTATTGAAGCAATCAAATTCTGGGAACAGGCAAATGGAGGAGCATGGTCTTATATTGGCGACGAGGTTGGAGCTATCTATGATGCATCAATGTTAACAGTACAAGATAAAAATTCCCCCTATTACGGCTATCCAATCATTGCCAGTCAACCTGATTATGAGTGGCAGAGAGATAAGCAAATTCAGGATCAAACACCTGGAGAGCGCAATAGAATCGGAAATTACAACCCACGCTTTATTCTGGGAGTTAACTCATCGATTACCTATCGTTCATTTGCTCTTAATTTCACTTTTGACTGGCGTTGTGGTGGACAATTTATTTCGCAAACAGAGCGTTACGGCCGTGATGATGGCTATTCAGGATCATGGCTTAAAAGCATGATTAATCCGGGTGGAAGGACTGGCAAAGATCTTCGCGATTGGCTGGTTGCAAATCAGGATAAATTGATCCGTAACGGTTTCCATGTTGTTGGAGGTCCAACAAAGGAATTAGGTGGATTTCGTGAAAATCTAACCGGAACCTATTTAAATGATGGAGTTTTTGTCCCTGGTGTTTATGAAGTTTCTGACGGCCATGGCGGTACTACCTACAAGGAAAACCTTGGAGATGCCGGAACATTATTTCAACCCTATGCCATAAGCAATGGTTGGGATTTTGCAAAAGACGCAATGTTTGACGCAGATTTTGTAAAATTGAGAGAAGTTTCTTTTAGCTATAAATTACCTGCAAATATCATAAGCAGAATGGGCGCCGTTAAAGGGCTGTCAATATCCCTTTACAGTCGGAATATCATGCTTTGGACAAAAGCCAAAATTGGTGTCGATCCGGAACGGGCATTTCAGGCGGAACAATCTACAGGAGGTAAACGAGGGGTCCAATTTATGCAGGGTATTGAAAGATACAACCTTGATCCATGGGTAATCCCAGTAGGTGTAAAATTCGACCTTACTTTTTAGTAACCTTAAAAAATCTATATTATGTATACTATAAAAAATACATTATCAGCAGCCCTGGTGTTGCTAGCCTTTCTGACCTTTTCGTGTAAGAATTTGGCAGAATTAAATATCAATCCTAATGGTGTCGATCCTGCAACTACATCTCCCAACTTTTTGATGCCTACCGTTATCACCGCTACGGGAGGAGCAATAATTGGACTGGGATATGGTGATCTTGCCGGAGTGATGCAACATACACAGAAAGACGGATGGTCCGGAGGTCATAATCACTATGACTGGAGCGATCAGAGTTGGGCTGGATATTATGGTACCTTAAGAAATACAGAGGAAATGCTTAAAAAATCAAAAGCAGCCAATCTTGATTTCCAGACAGGTGTTGCAATGATATTCAAAGCCTATAACTTTGGAATGATTGCGGATCTTTGGGGAGATGCACCATTCAGTCAGGCTCTTAAAGGAGAACAGGGCTCTGCATATTTTCAGCCGGCTTTTGATTCCCAAAAAGATATCTATATGGGAGTTGTTGCTATGCTTGACAGTGCAAACTTGTTGCTATCCAAGAATCTGAGTGATTATAAAGAGATTAATTCAGATCAGGATGTTCTTTATGCCGGAGATGTAACCAAATGGCGAAAATTGTCCAACTCTCTTGCATTAAGGTACTTACTTCGAATCTCATCAAAAGAACCGGCTGCTGCCAGGGCTGGCATTGAAAAAATCACAAGCCAACCGAGTACTTATCCGCTTATTTTAGATGCTGCTGACGATGCCAGTTACAGTTATATTGGACTTAGCAGTGGTGATTCATGGCCAACTGCAACTCAATTCAGCTCCGATTTATCTAATTTCACAAGGGTAAAAATGTGTGCGACGCTTTTGAAAAAACTTGAAAATTTAAGTGATCCCCGCATTGATGTCTGGGCTGCAAAAGTAAAAATCCCTTTAGTAATTAATCCGGGAGCCGCTGATGATTACGATCAAATCATAGACGGGAAACGTCATATATCCCAAAAAATAGCAGAGGATTATCAGGCTAAATTTGGATTACCACTGGATCTTGATCAACAATATGTTGGTTATCCACCAGCTTGGTCAACATTTGAATTTATGTATAATTTAAATTCATCTTTGTCTCAAGGATCTGCGAATCCTCATGCATCTCAATTAAATGATATGTATACAAATGCTGCCGGACCATTATTAAAGGTTCGATTAGTATCAGCAGCAGAGGTAAACTTTTCGCTTGCTGAAATTGCACTTAAGACATGGAATGCAGGAGGTACAGCGCAATCTTATTATAACAATGGGATTAAAGCTTCTCTAACTACCTGGGGTGTAAGTGGATCATACGATAATTACATAACCACTGATGGCGTAGCATTTAATGGCTCACTTGCTCAGGTGATGGAACAAAAATGGATTGCAAGCTGGACTGCGGCTCAGGAGGCATGGTCGGATTATAATAGAACCGGCTTACCTGCTCTAATCTCTGGCCCGGCAACAAAGAGGCCTGTAATACCAATACGTTTTACCTACGGAAACAACGAGGTACTCTATAATCCTAAAAATTCAAATACTGCAATAAGCAAGCTGGAAGCTACACCCTATTCTACCGATGGACAGAATAGTAACTGGTCGAGAAACTGGCTGCAACAAGGGACGAACAAACCCTGGTAACACGGATAACCATAAAAATAAGCAGGTGATATTTTTACAATATCCCTGCTTATTTTTTTAAAGAAATTGTAATACTTAAAGCATGAAGATTTTTTTCGCCGGATTGATCATTGCCTCCTCGATACTCGCCCCACTTAAGAATCTACACGCACAACAAAACGGATCGGGGGATCACTCCATGCTCGATCAGCTCTCTGTTTCATCAACCGCACAAAGCAAAAGAGTCTCCAGTACCGATCCCAATTTTAACGGAAACGGAGATTCCAAAGAAATTCAGGCTGGAGAGACACTCATTCTGGCTGATCTGGAGGGCCCGGGAATTATAACTCATATCTGGAACACCTCCGCCTCCTTAAATCCTTTTTCAGCATGTGCTCTGGTTCTTCGAATTTATTGGGATAATAATGAAAAACCGAGTGTCGAAGTGCCGTTGGGCGATTTTTTCGGTGTCGGCCATGGAGCCCAAAAAGATTTCCAGTCATTACCTGTAAGCGTTTCTTCTTTCGGAAGATCCGGAAGCTGCTTCTGGAAGATGCCCTTTAAAAAACATGCCAAAATAACCCTCTCCAACGAAATACCAGGTTACGGACCGGTATAT
>CANJNY010000189.1 GCA_947475715.1 Prolixibacteraceae bacterium | reverse complement strand
TCAAATATTCGGGAATAGGGATGTGCCACAATTTTGCGGAGGGTCTCCCCTGCTGACCAATCAAAACTTGAGAATATATAGTAAATGGTAAATATCACAGCTGAAAGCAGGAAGATTGTCTGCAAGGAGTCAGTCCAAATAATTGTTTTGACTCCTCCTTTATAGGTATAGACCCAGATCAGAAAAATACTGATCAGAACAGTCACCGCAAAGGGTATCCCAATTGCATCAAAAAGGGCAAGTTGCAATACCTCTGCCACCAGATACATGCGAAAGGCCGCACCGATGGTTCTGGAGAGAAGGAAGAAAAAGGATCCTGATTTATAGGCGTAAAACCCAAATCGCTGTTCCAGATAGGTATAAATAGAGATCAGATTCAATTTGTAATAAACGGGAAGGAGTACCAGCGCAACGATCCAGAATCCAACCAGGTTTCCAAGAATAAACTCAAAATAGGTGCTCGCCGAGTTGCCAACCTCACCGGGAACCGATATAAATGTGACCCCCGAAATGGTGGTTCCGATCATTCCAAAGGCAACTACAAACCAGGGTGATTTCCGGTTTGCTGTAAAAAATGTGTCAGTCGTTGCCGATTTACCCGTAAAATGGGCAATGACAATCAACATTATGAAGTAGCCAATAAGTAACGAAGCAACCAGTAGCGGGCTCATTTCTGAATAATTGAGTCGGGATACAAGAGATATTTCTGCCGGATCGCCCCGTAAGCCTTCACTTCATCTGACCAGCTTTTGCGGATTTCAGCTTCATCCTTTCCTTCCAGAATGAGTTTCAAAATCTGATCATTACCCATGAGTTTGTTAAACCAGTAATCCCGGGTAATAAACTGTTCACTGTTTTTGAATTTACGAAGCCAGTCAATAAAGAAGGAAAGTGTAAAATGGGGAGCCTCCCCAATTTCACGTAAATCATCACCAAAGCAGATTTTATCCTTTTGAAGCGGGTTCATCTCCATCCCTTTTAAACTGACTGGTGTAAAACTGAATTTTCCGAATGAGGAATCGGGATACCCCAACACCTGAAAAGGAAACTGAGTTCCCCTTCCCACACTGACACTGGTAGCCTCAAAAAAACAAAGTGACGGATAAATTCTTATGGATAAATAATTTGGAAGATTTGGAGATGGTCGAACAGGTGGTTCATATTTCATCGAATGGGTGTAATTTTTCACCCGGATAATCTCAAGCTTCGTTTGAACCCCATCATTCAGCCACTTCTCCCCATTGATCATCTGCGCAAGTTCACCAATGGTACATCCATGCACAACAGGAACAGGATCCATTCCGACAAAAGAGCGGAAAGCGGGTTGAAGCACAGGTCCATCGAAATAATCCCCGTTAGGATTTGGCCTGTCGAAAATAAACAAGGTTTTATTATTCTCCGCGCAGGCCTCCATAACATAATGCAATGTACTGATATAGGTATAAAACCGGCAACCAACATCCTGGATATCGAACACAACAACATCTATATTCTCCAACTGAGCAGCTGTCGGTTTATGATTTTTTCCGTAAATTGAAACAACCGGTATGCCGGTTTGCGGATCTTTTGAATTGGCAATCAACGCACCTGCTCCGGCTTCACCCCTGAAACCATGTTCGGGTGCAAAAATTTGTTTTATCGAAATCTGGTTGGCTAAAAGATAATCAACCAGATGTTGATCTCCTACCCTGGAGGTTTGATTCACAACCAGAGCTAAATTCTTCCCCTTTAATTTATGAAGATATTCGGAAGGAGAATCAGCTCCGGGAATTATTTTGTCACTATTCCCCCTTGCCATTATTGTCAGGCAAAAGAGCGGTAAGATCAGAACCAGAGAATGAAATTTATCGTTGAACACTTTTAGCATAATGTCAGCTTCTTGTTATATTTCCAAACTAATTTTAATTATCAGGAGCTATAAATAAGATCATATTACTATAATTGACGGCTCTCTTAAAGATCAAAATAAAAAAATGAGATAAACCCCCTAATTACCATCTGTCATCTGAACTACACCAGAAGTAAACTTAAGAATATCTTATGTGCCTTTTTGATCGCCTGCGAAAGTATCGATATGATTTTATAAATCGGGAATTTCGAACCTCTTTTTTGTTAAAAAAATGCAGATTCCTTTTGATTTGGGCGGTTTTGTCTATTTTTGAACAAATTCATCCGTATATTTAAGCCTCAGCAGCCGGGTGAGCTATTAAACAATTAAAAGAGTCATGTCTAAGATACATATATTCCTCCTTTTAGCCTTTTCATCCTCCCTGTTAATGGCTCAGCCTAAGGTCCGCCCCCCGTTTTTAAAATATGAAACAGACCAATGGGTCGATTCGGTATTCAATTCCCTTTCGGTTGACGAAAAAATCGGACAATTAATCATGGTCCCGGCATGGTCAAAAAAGGGGATAAAACATCAGAACCGATTAATAAAAATGGTCCGTGAAAATAAAATTGGAGGAATTATTGCCATGCAAGGGGGACCTGTACGCCATGTTAATATGGTAAACAGGCTTCAAAAAGTGTCAAAAACTCCGCTGCTGGTAGCTATTGATGCCGAATACGGATTATCCATGCGGCTGGATAGCTGCATTAAATACCCTTACGGATTTACCCTTGGAGCAATTAATAATGACTCTCTGGTTTTTGAAGTCGGAGCAGACCTCGGACGGCAATGCAAAAGGCTGGGCATCCATATTAATTTCGCCCCCGTTGCCGATGTCAACAGTAATCCCCTCAATCCGGTGATTGGTTTCAGATCGTTTGGCGACAATCCCGATAAAGTATTTCAGAAAGCACTTCATTTTGGACTTGGACTTCAGTCACAACAGGTTCTGGCTACATTCAAGCATTTTCCCGGACATGGAGATGCGCAGAAAGACTCTCATTATACCCTTCCTGTGATCGGCCATAACAGGAACCAACTCGATTCAATCGAACTTTCGCCTTTTCGCAGGGGTACCGCCCTGGGTATTGGTGCGGTGATGACCGGCTTTTTGAATGTACCGGCACTGGACAGTAGCGGTACTGCCGCAACCCTCTCCAAATCTATCGTAAATGACTTATTGATTAAATATTATGGATTTGAGGGACTGGTGGTCACTGACGCTTTAAATATGGAGGGTGCGGATGAACAGGAGGGGCAGACAGACAATAGCAGTGCAGAGGTTAAAGCTTTGATTGCCGGTAATGACCTGCTTGAGTTTGTCATCAATCCTTTAAGTGTTATTGATGCGGTTAAAAAAGCGATTGCGGACGGCCAGATCTCAATGGAAGCAATTGACCGAAAATGCCGGAAAATCCTCATTTTAAAACGATGGGCCGGGCTAAACAACTATTCGCCGGTTAAATCCGAAAACCTTTATTCAGATCTCAATCAATCAGCATACCGGATGACCCTTCGTAATATTGCTCAACAATCGTTAACCGTACTTCAAAATCGGGAGGAGCTCATTCCCTTGCGTCGTCTTGATACCTTGAAAATTGCTACCGTAAGCATCGGCCGAGGAAATATTACCCCATTTCAACATTCGCTGGAAAGATACACCAAAACCGATCATTATTACATTTCAAAGAGCGCAGATGGCAATGTTGTAAAGCAGCTAATGGGCGAGCTAAAGAAATACAATCTGGTGATCGCAGAACTGAATAACGTAGGAAATTTTGTGTCATCGGATTACCGTCTGACAGAAACTCAACAGAATATCGTTGAACAAATTACAAACAATAGTAAGTCAGTGCTGGTTCTTTTTGGAAATCCCTATATCCTAAATTACCTCAATGGCCTTGATAAAGCAACAGGACTGATTGTGGGATATCAGGAAAGTGCCGAATCACAGGATCTTGCCGGTCAGCTACTGTTTGGTGCCTTCGGGGCTGAAGGGAAACTCCCCGTCACAGTCAATCCGTTTTTCCATTCGGGAGACGGCATCCCAACGTTACCGCTCAACAGGTTTAAATATACACTCCCCGAAGAGTTGGGCGTAGATTCCACCTTTCTAAAAAAAAAAATTGATTCCTTAGTATATATTGGTTTAAATGCCAAAGCCTTTCCGGGATGCGCTGTCTTTATTGCAAAAGAGGGGAAGGTGGTACTTCTTGAAAGTTATGGATACCAAACATATAACAACGACAGAGTTCTGGCTCAGGATGATCTTTTCGATTTAGCCTCCCTCACAAAAATCCTTGCACCGCTACCAGCCCTGATGCGTCTGAACGATCAGAAGAAATTTTCGGTTAAAAAAAAGATGAGCGATTACTGGCCCGATTGGAAAGGATCAAATAAAAAAGAGATGCTCATTGAAGATGTTCTTTCGCATCAGGCAAGACTCAAAACCGGAATCCCTTTTTGGCTAAAGACGATGAATACCAACGGGACATACAAGGATGGGTATTATTCTAAAGATTCGACTACCCAATTTGATCTTCGGGTGAGCAAAGGACTCTATCTTCTGCATACCTTCCCCGATTCGGTATATGCTGCAATCCGTAACTCAGCACTGATAAGCAGAAAACATTTTGTCTATTCGGATCTGGGATTTATCCTCTTTCCCCGAATCATCGCCATGCTCACAAATCAGGATTATGAAACCTATCTGAAGAGCAATTTTTACGATCTGCTCGGAGCTTCGACACTTACTTACCGCCCCTATTTATACCAGCCAATCGACAGGATGGTCCCCACTGAAGATGATCAGGCGTTCCGGAAGGAGCAATTGCAGGGATTTGTGCACGATGAGAGTGCGGCACTGTTAGGTGGTATTTCTGGAAACGCGGGTCTTTTTGGGACAATCAACGATGCAGCCAAGATGATGCAGATGTATCTTAACTACGGATCCTATGGGGGTGTTCGCTATTTATCCGAAGCGACATTAAAAGATTGGACCCGGCGCCATTTTGAAAAATTGCATAACCGCCGTGGGTATGGGTTTGATAAGCCGTGGCCGGGAAACAACCTCAGCAGCGGAGAAAAGAGCTATCCGGCGCCGTTATGCAGCGATGCCAGCTTTGGACATACCGGATTTACGGGTACTTATGCGTGGGCCGATCCGGTAACTGGGATACTTTTTCTCTTTTTCTCGAACCGGGTTTACCCCACCCGTGACAATCACATGCTAAATCGGTTAAATCTTCGGGAGTCGATACAACAGATGGCCTATCAGATCCTCGAAAACCGCTAAACGTTGCCCTGAATATAAAACCTGCTGCAAAACACATTTCTGAAATTGCCTTATATTGAAACCATTATGTCTTTAATAGTTTGAATTACAATTAATTATTTTTTTGCATAAAAAACTCAATTGTTAATAATTCTAAATTACCTGTTTTGAAGTGAAAAGATATTACATTTTGGTTACAATATTGGATTTTTAATATTAATTTTCGGCGTAAACAAACAAAACCGCGTGCCGATGTTGATTATTCATTATTAACTTTTTAAAAACTTTTCGCTATGACTCAAAAAATTACCTTCAATGAGCTTCGGGATATCAAGGATCATTTGCCTCACGGTTCGATGCAACGGATTGCCCAGGAGCTAGGGATGGAAGTTGAAACCGTGAGGAATTATTTTGGTGGAACACATTATGATACAGGGACGAGTGTTGGAATGCATATTGAACAGGGGCCACAAGGCGGAATCATCCTGCTCGACGACACAACAATTCTGGAAAAGGCTCAGGAAATACTCGAAGGGAAATAATTGAATTAAGACTATAAACCATATAACTGCCTCTGTTTTGAGGCAGTTTATTTTTTGATGAAATAAAAAATATTTTTTTTCTCCCACTTATTTGGAGTAAAAGAAAAAAGGTCTATCTTTGCATCACTTTAGAAAAGGGGATACAGTCACTAGATCTAAAGAAAAAGGGAGCTTAGCTCAGTTGGTTCAGAGCATCTGCCTTACAAGCAGAGGGTCGATGGTTCGAACCCATCAGTTCCCACAGATAATCAGTTAGTTACCATTTATGGCAATTAGCTGATTTTTTCTTTTAAAATGGTTTGAGAATGATCATGTAAACCAGGATGTAAACCAGTTTACACAAATGACCCCTTCGATTTCAGTTGTTTGTTACAAATCAAAGACCCTCTCTAACGGTGAAAACCCGCTAATGCTCCAAATCTCCAAGGACGGTAAACGCAAATATCAAAGCCTGGGAATTTCCATTAATCATTCCTTTAAATACGCTTCTGGCACAACTTCGACCGAAACAAGTGGCACAGCTTCGAGCGAAACAAAATCGAATTGGTCAACTTATAGTGGCACAACTTCGACCGAAATGTCTGGCACAGCTTGAACCGAAATGGGTGGCACAACTTCGACCGTTTTATCTAGAAACTTTCTCCAACTGAATTGGTGTCAGAAATTCATACCTGCTTGAAAGCCTTCGATCACATTGTCACCAAATACAACATCGAAAAAATAAAAACAATTGGTGATGCATATATGTGTGCAGGAGGTTTGCCTGTTGCCAACAAAACAAACGCAACCGATGTTGTAAAAGCTGCAATAGAAATTCAGCACTTCATGCAGCAGCATTCACTGCAACGAAAAAATGAAAACAAAGAAATCTATAAAATACGAATCGGCGTGCATACAGGACCTGTTGTAGCCGGAATTGTTGGGGTTAAGAAATTCGCTTATGATATATGGGGTGATAATGTGAACACCGCATCACAAATGGAAAGTAGTGGTGAGTCAGGAAAAGTGAATATCAGCGGCGCTACTTATGAAATGGTAAAAGACAATTTCAATTGCGAATACCGCGGAAAAATTCAGTCGAAAAATAAGGGAGAGATTGATATGTATTTTGTGGAAAGCTTTTCATAATGTGACTGGCACATTCGTTAATAATTATAATCCAACTATTTTTATCACAGTAGATATATTAATCTGAATTACAATAAAAAAAATATCTTTGCCAGCTTAAAAATTGGGTTAAGCGCTTAAAGAAATTTTTATTTTCGAAATCGTCAATTTCTTTCAGCTAAAAACTTTGGAAAAAACATCAAACAACGACAATGACATTAATCATAATATTTATAATCAGTTTTTTAGCATTTTCAATAAGTGCGATTTGCGGGGGTGGTGCGGGGCTTATGCTTATTCCCGTGCTTTCGCGGCTATTGCCAATCAGCCAAGTTCCGGCAGCTTTGTCAATTGGCACGTTCACAAGTTCTGCGTCCAGGCTTATAATTTTCAGAAAAAATATTTGCTGGGATATTGTAAAATATTTTGTTCCGGCTGCTTTACCCGCAGTTTGCCTAGGCGCTTGGTTACTAAAATATGTAAACCCTGGTTACCTGGAAATCGCAATGGGACTTTTTTTAATCAGCAACTTGATCTTTCTTTTAAAAAAATCAAAAGAAATAAATGATAACAAAAAACCAAAAAAATTCATTTTAGCGCTCATCGGATTTTTAGCTGGTTTTTTATCAGGATTGACAGGGGTAGTTGGATTACTGTTTAACCGTTTTTATTTACGTTATGGGCTTACAAAAGAAGAAATAGTGGCAACAAGAGCTGCCAACGAAATTATTTTGCATTTAGTAAAAATTATTTTGTATTCCCTTTTTGGCCTAATAACAATGAAAGTTATTTATTTAGGTACAGTTGTTGCAGTTTCCGCTATACTCGCCTCTTGGGGGATGAAATGGATTTTACCCAAATTGAGTATGGCATCATTTAAAAAAATTGGTTATTATTCTATGGTTATTTCTGGTTTTATAATGCTCTCTCAATCAGGTTCAGATTTGCAAGAAGATAACATTGCAAATGTTAACACCTCTTTTAAAAACAAAGATTTGGGAGTCAAACATAAATGGCAAAATGTCCATCACGGTTTTGAATTTTATTTTGATGAGGGTTTTGAATTCGACCAACTTATTCGAATAAACGAACTGACAACTGACCAGCAAAATTTGGTAGCAAGCTACAATAATAATACAGACAAAATTATGATTGAAGCTGTTTATGGAATTAACTCCAAATATTATGAAGCCTATTATTTTAAAAACAACAAGCTAATTGAGAAAATTGACTTTTAGTAAATAATGTTTCATTCAAAATTGATGGTGATAAAAAGAATTAAATCACCCCGATTTTCATCCACAATAAACGATTTCATCCGGCATTCCGCCAAAACAACCAAAGGCTTTTTCGTGTGCTCCAATTGCCAGATCGCTGGTAATGGATGCTCTTAGAACCAAACATATTTGAACCGTGAACGGGAACGTATCATCAAAAAGAACCAGACTTTGATCCGTTTATGATTTCCATCACGCAAGTTGTATTCTCCAAAATCCACCTGAGCTTGTTTTCCATAGGGTAATTCTTCAACGATCATGTATTCTCTTGCAGGTCTTATTTTGGGTAAGTTATGCTTTTGACACACCCACATGACAAAGTTGAAGATTGTTTTAGGGGATACTTTGGGGAAATTATCATGGTGCTCCTTCAACCAATCGTGCATTTGAGCAGCCGAAGTATCTTGATAATTCTCTAATCTGGTTTTTACAAATTCTTCAAAAGAAAGCAGAT
>CANJNY010000188.1 GCA_947475715.1 Prolixibacteraceae bacterium | reverse complement strand
TTTTTTTTTAATGTAGTAAAGATAGTCAATTATAAAACAATTAGAAAAATTCAACAACTATTTTATCCGCCTGTTTCTAAGTGTGAAATTTCAATTTTTACATGATGCCCCTTCATGGCATAATAAAGTATGAACATAAACAACGGAATCGGCGCCAGAAATCCTATTGACATCGAATACAGATCCGAAATATGCCCCATCAGCGGTGGGAATACCGCTCCGCCTACTACAGCCATAATAATTATTGAAGCCCCCTTTTTAGTCTGTGGCCCCAAATCCTTTATTCCCAAAGCAAAAATGGTGGGGAACATGATCGACATAAGTAAAAATACGGTATTACAAATTTAGTCGAATTGATCAATAATGTGCACGTTTTGGAAAAAACTGATGTTTCACATCATTGTTGTCTGGTAAAAATATAGAACCAAGTTAACCTTGGCAGATTAACCTGGTCTGGCTATATTTGAAGTTAAGAAGCATCAATTGAAACCAAAAGGATTGTAAAAAATACTATCCTTAATGAGCGGTTTAAACTCATTGGAATAATTATTCTTTCGCTAGTCCTTAATTTTTTACCAATTTATATAATGGCGAATGACAATCTAAATGTATCATAAACAGCAATTAGTGTAAAAAATACAGTTATAAATATAAATAGGTTTTATCAGTTGACACTGTGATAGAGTAGATCTTCGGAAAGACTTTGATAATCAATATATTCACTAGAGTAAGAAAGTTTATATCCAGATCCACCACCGTGCTGGAAATAGGTTGATCGGATTAAATGGAACCCTTTGCTCAGCAACGTTGATCCTTGTTGTTCAATCATCGCATGACTTCCATCGTTATCAATGATCTCTTCTCGGTCAATAAAAAGTTTGGCCCCGTCATCCGAAGTAAGTTTGAAATTATACATGCCAGCTTTATCAATTTTGATGTATCCGTAGAATTCGAGTCCAAAATTGTTGCCAATAATCTCTGATGGGATTTCCATACCAGAAACAATACCCTCTTTTACTGAATTTAAAGAATTGAAATCGGGCAATTTGGTCCATTCTCCTTTGAAGAGTTTATAGTTCAGTCCACGTGCTATATTTTTAAGGACAATCGATTTATCAGGAATAGTTTGATTTCCTAATACTTCAAGCATCACCACCGAATGTGGAGGCAGCTGAACATTAATTTTTTCTTTATAATAAGTAAAGTCCGAAAAAAGTTTAACAGACAAATTTTCGGGATTCTCAAAACTATTAAAGCTATTAATTTGGCTCGCAGTTAATAGCTGACCTGAGATTGACGATATGCTGAAACCTTTAAGATCGCAGGTTAACGGAACTGCTTTTACTGCATTAAGGTTACAGATTGAAATGTGCATTTTGCCGTTGTTGTCGATCGAAGTTGAGATATTAAGTGCAGGAATTTTCTCTCCCTTGAAAATATAATTTTCACATTCTAATTTTGTGGGGACCATTGTGGCGTCCTGGTGCACTTTATATAGGTCATAGACATAATAAGTTGGGGTTAGCACCATTTTTTCGCCTTTAGTAAGAATCACGGATTGTAAAACGTTAACAATCTGTGCAATAGCAGTCATTTTCACCCTATCGCAATGATTGTTGAAGATATTGAGGTTAATACCAGCGACTAATGCATCGCGCAAAGAGTTCTGCTGAAAGAGAAAACCTGGATTCGTTCCCGGTTCGGTGTTATACCAGGTGCCCCATTCATCCACAACAAGAGCTATACGTTTATTTGCATCATAAGTATCCATAATTGCAGAATGGTTTGCAATTAACTCTTCCATTTTAAGTGTGCTTTTTAATACCTTAAACCACTCGTCTTCTTTAAAATTAGTGGCCGAGGCACCATGGTTTGTATAATAGTGCAGGGCAATGCCCCAGAATTTGTTGCCAATCTCCTGCATAACCTCTTTGGTCCATTTATAGTCGTCACCATTAGGTCCTACAGCGATTAATTTAAGTTGATTATCCCCGTAGTTTTTCAGGAAAGAGGAGTAGTTCAATGCCTTATCAGAGTAATAACCTGGTTTCATGCGACCGCCACAACCCCATGATTCATTTCCTACGCCCCAGAATTTTACGCCCCATGACTTTTCACGACCGTTGGATTGTCGAATTCCTGTCATCGGGCTCTCATTATCCGAGTTGAGGTATTCGACCCATTGCGACATCTCCTGTACGGTTCCACTTCCCAGATTACCACTAATGTAAGGCTCGCATCCTAATTGTGCACATAGCTCCATAAATTCATGCGTTCCAAAACTATTATTCTCAGTTACCCCTCCCCAATTGGTATTGATCATTTTGGGCCGTTGATTCTTTGGGCCAATGCCATCTTTCCAGTGGTATTCATCGGCAAAGCAACCTCCGGGCCATCGTAAGGCGGGGACCTTAATTCTTTTTAAAGCCTGAGCTACATCAGTTCGTATCCCTTTTATATTGGGGACAGGTGAATTCTCTCCCACCCACAATCCATCATAAATGCAATTTCCAAGATGTTCGGAGAAATGGCTGTAAATGTATCTGCTGATTTGATATTTGGATTTACCAGCCTCGATAGTTGCCACATTCATTTTGGATTGAGAGAATGCTGAATTGAGATGCAGAACTAAAAAAATAGTTGCAACCAAGGTTTTTTTCTTCATCTTGTTTTAGATAATCTGGGTTTGCTTAATATAAAACTGCCGGAGAATTATCCCCGGCAGTTAAAATGAACTAATCACACTCACTAACCATCACTATTAGTTAGATTTTTACGGTTTTCTTTCAAGCTATTAGTAGCCTGGATTTTGAACAAGTTTTGGATTATTCACCAGTGCACTTGTTGGTATTGGGAATATACGTCTGTAAGTATCACCATTTGTTTTAAACCCCCACTTTCCTTCAAATTTTCCGAATCGGATCACATCGTTCCTGTGCCAGCCTTCACAAGCCATTTCACGACTTCTTTCGGCAAAGATATCCTCAAGATTAAGAGTGCTTAATGCAGGAGAAGTTGTACGCACAGCTCTTAAAGAATTGATAAGCGACAATGCTGAAGCACCGCCAGTTGCAGCACCACCTCGTTGTATCGCTTCGGCCTTCATTAAGATGATGTCCGAATAACGTAAGATAGCCTGATCATTATTTTGGTTTCTATTTGATGAGGTGGCATCCGGATAAAATTTTATATTGCGATATCCCATACACCAGGCTACTTCGTCATTACCGGCATCGAACAAGTTAGGATCTTGCCTCAATATAATATCCGGAGTAAGATTTACCTGGAAAGTATAGGGAGAATTATCACCGGCATAAAGGAATTGATCATAGCCTGCTTTTGTTGTGGTTACTGTAAGTGGCGTAACACCATCAGGAAGATACTGTAATCCTGTAAGCCATTGTTTATTCCGGATATCGTTCGGGTCATTAAAGTTTGCATAAAATTCGGGCAAAGTACTTACAGAACCACTTGGATCATAAGGAAGATTAAAGTAGTTATAGCCTGCACCCGATGCTACATTTCCCATTGAACGGGGTACGTCATAACGAGCTTTAATGTTTACATTCCGACCGTATATACCGTTTGAATTTGGATCATAAGGGATTGCAAAAATAAATTCTTCCTTGCTACCCGGAGATGAAGGTCCATTAGAGGGATAAAACATCTTCAGATAATTTTCCATTGTGGCGAGGGAGAATTTGCCTGAAGTGATTACATTATCACAAGCGGCAATACATTCATTGTATTTTGCAGTCCCGGTATAATATTCTGCATTGAGGTATAATTTTGCCAATAAAGCATGTGCAGCATAGAGCGTTGGACGACCGTAAGTAGTAACATCAACGGTAGTACTTAAATATGGGATGCAAGATTTAATATCATTTACGATAAAATCAAATACCTGCATACGGGGTGCATTTGAATGCGGCGTAAAATCACCATAAAGGGTATCAATAGGCACATTTCCCCAACTATCCATCATCATAAAGTATGCATAAGCACGTACCATCTTTATTTCAGCGAGATTGGTGTTTTTAGCGGCTCCTGCAGGTTCTGCTGTATTTAGGATAGAAATGGTTTGATTTGCTGTACCAATAATGGTTGCAAGCCATCCCCAGTTACCATTTAGATAACCATTATCTCTGGTCCAGGTGTGATAATGCATCGTCATGTTATGACCTCCATCAAACCAGTTTCCACCTCTTGCTGGCATTATACCTTCATCGGTACTGAAACTTTGCTGAAAGAAATATTCCGTCGACCAGTTTCCTCTCAATGCGGTATAAACTGGGCCTGATGCTGAAATAAATTGCTCAGGAGTTTGCGGGAAAACACTCGGTGTTAACTGTGTTGTAATGGGTACATCCAGGTTATGACATGAATTTAATGAACCCATGAGCATTACAGGGAATATAATATGTACTAATAATTTTTTCATGATTTATAAATTTACGGGTTTAGTTAAAAAGAGATGTTTAACCCCAACATAATTGTTCTGGATTTCGGGTAAAAATTATTATAATCCACCCCCGGAGCTATACCGCCTTGATTTACCTCAGGATCTACACCTTTATACTTGGTGATTACAAAAAGATTATTTCCTGATCCATAGACCCTTAAACTCTTGATATATCTGTTTGCAATTTTAAAATTATAGCCCAAGGTCATATTATCCAGCCTTATATAACTTCCATCTTCGATAAAACGCGAAGAGTATTTATATGCATTACCGTCGGTTGGTATTTCATTGGCTGCATCGACAAGGATATTTGTACTCATTGCAGTACTTGGTCTGAATAAATCAGCACGTGTGGCATTGAAAATTTTGTTTCCAAACACACCTCTGAAGAATATATTCAAATCAAAAGCTTTATATCTGAATGTATTTGACCAGCCAACCAATAACTTAGGTTGTGCATCTCCTGCATAATGGTAATCACTTGTACCTGGAGAAGTTGTTAGCTGTCCGTCTTTACCGGTAAATTGTGAAATTCCGCTTGAATTCTTACCGGCATAGAGTAGGGTATAGAACTGTCCCAATGAATGTCCTTCCTTAAGCAACTGCAATGAAGAACCTGACTGACCCTGACCTTCAGGAAAACTTACAGGGATTGAATCACCACCCGCAAATAAAGGATTCCTTAGACTGGTAATTAGATTCTTGTTATGTGCGAAGTTCAAATTGGAAGTCCATGAGAAATCAGCGGTTTTTATTGGTGTTGCACTTAAGCTAAGTTCAACCCCTTTATTATTCATGCTACCTCCATTGGCTGTTATATTGCCGATTGGAATAAGCATTGGGTCAACACCATACCCAAAAATCATCCCAGTTGTATTCTTATCATACCAATCGATAGTTCCACTTAAACGACCTTTTAGAATGGTAAAATCTAAGCCAATATTGGTCGTAGCCGTTTTTTCCCATTGGAGATCGAAATTAGCAGCCTGAATTGGACCATAACCATTATTTAATCCCTGACCATTGTAATAGTATGTCCCTTTACCACCTAATATAAATTGAGCGGTATAAGCATTAAAACCAGTTGCATTACCGGTAACACCATGGCTTGCTCTTAATTTTAAATCACTGAAGATGGTTTGATCCTGCATAAAGGATTCTTTACTTATTCTCCATGCGCCGGCAAGCGATGGGAATAAACCCCATTGATTATTTCTTCCAAATACCGAACTACCGTCTCTTCTAATTGATGCCTGGATCAAATATTTTTCCTTGTAATTATAATTTACACGGGCAAAATCAGATATTAAACGTGTATGTTGATATGCTCCATTGCTGAAATACAAACCATTCCCGTATGTGGAAGGATTACTCAATGTTAAATTGTTATATCCGGTAATATCAACCGGGAAATTACTTGTGGTAGCCTGGAAACCATCGCCATAAATATCATCTTCCCAAGAATAACCGGCTACTGCATTGATCGTATGATCTCCAAACTGCTTGTCCCAGGTTAAGAATGTTTCAAGTACCTTTTTTCTGTCCTGAAAAGAACCACGGGTAGCTTGTCCGTTGCGTCCAAAAGATTGTTGCCCATGTCCCCAACGTCCCGGATCCGGATTGTCATACATCCCATTATATTTACTTGTAAAGTATGAATCAAGATAAGATCCCGACAAGTAAGAGGAATTCTGATAAGAAAGATTTAAATCATACGTTAAACCAAATGGTAGCTTTACGTTTGTTGTAAAATTACCAACTAAATGATTGGTTTTTGTATTCATCTGTCCGTGATTCAACATTGAAACAGGATTGTAATAACCTGACTTAACAAAGTTTTCAAAATAAGTACCATCAGCGTTCTTTATCGGAGAAACAGGAACATAGAGTGCTGACTGCAGAAGTACTGTATTTCTGTATGGTACATCATTAGCGCTACTATTTGAATTGCTAAGATTTAATCCGAATTTAACTTTATCATTAAATGAAAGTTGTTCGATTGAAACGTGAGCTATAAAACGTTCCAAATTACTATTCAATAGAATTCCATCTTTTGTTAAATAATTC
Source organism: Prolixibacteraceae bacterium (assembly GCA_947475715.1). GTDB lineage: Bacteria > Bacteroidota > Bacteroidia > Bacteroidales > Prolixibacteraceae > JAAFHB01. The sequence goes on along the minus strand of CANJNY010000188.1, from coordinate 2,041 downwards.
AGACTTGCATTATAACTGGTTCCCTTTTCATTGCCACCGCTGAAAGTCAGATTATGATTTTTTGCCAGGGCATTCTCTTTTTCAACCGCTTTTTGCCAATTTGTATTAGCCCCTTTATCATCGGCGGGGGTAAAGGCTAAACTGTTTTTCGATAAAAAGGATCTCAGCTGAGAGGCATCCATCATCTTCAATTGACTGGAAACACTCTCTGTTCCAATGTAACCATTATAAGTTACCTGCATTGGACCTTTATTCCCTCTTTTTGTTGACACAATAATAATACCATTGGCTGCCCTGTTTCCGTAAATGGCCGTAGCACCAGCATCTTTTAAGATTTCGATGGTTGCAATATCATCCGGAGAAACAATCGAAATATCAGCACCAGGAACACCATCAATTACGTAAAAAGGTCCTTGTGAACTGTTCAGTGTTGATGCACCACGTAAGATAACTGCTGCATTTTGGTTCGGATCACCATTGGAGGTGATATTTAATCCCGCTACTTTACCTTGTAATAACTGTCCTACATCACTTATTGGACCCCGGTTAAGATCTTCAGATTTCACCGATGTTACGGCACTGGCAAGGTTTTTTCTTGAGCTTTTGCCATAACCAACAGCTACAACTTCTTCAAGACCAATCATTTCCTCTGACATAATAACAGTCAAGGTCGATTTTGCGGAAATAGCAATATCTTGTGCTTTCATTCCAACAAATGAAAAAGTCAACGCTTTAACATCGGTATCTACAGAAATTTTGAAGTTTCCTTCCACATCAGTAACTGTGCCATTGGTAGTTCCTTTTGACATAATGCTTACTCCCGGCAGCGCAAGTCCTTTGCTGTCCCTGACCGTTCCGGATATCTCCTTCTTTTTAGACTGCTGGCTTTGACCGACTGATTGCTCATCCGATTTGCGAATAACAATCTGCCTTTCATACACATCATAGACTACCTTCTCATTCTTTAAGGCTTCATCCAGTATCTGGTTTATAGAGGCATCTTTGAGATCAATATCTACCTTTCTGGAGGTGTTTAAATCATCATTACGATAAAGAAAAACAAATTCACTGTTCTGTTCAATGTATTCGAACAGGCTTTTGATCGTTGTGTTGGATAGATTAATATCCAGTCTGGTTTTTTGCGAATAAGTGTTCGCCGCTGATACGGTCATCATAAAACCGATGAGCAAGGCAATGGTCAATTTCATAATTTTCCAAAGTTTTTTCTGACTTTCCCGGTCTGGAATGCCAATTAGCCATTTTTTTTGCATACTTTTGAATTGAGTAATAAATAAATACTGATTAATTTGGTGTTTGTTGAACCGGAAGATGTTCCACCATTTTCCGGTTTTTTTATTTTTTATCTTATTGTATATTGATTTTCATTTTCTAGCTCGAATCTGGACATTGATACTTTCTCCAGATACTCAATCACCTCCTTTCTGCTTCGCTTTAAATCAAGTTTACCACTGATACGTATAATCTGTTTTTGAGGATCCGAAAAGGTAATGGAGATATTATAAAACCGCTCGAGTTTTTTGATCACCCTGGCAAAATCTATCTCTTCAAAACTTAGTAATCCTTTGGTCCATAAGGTGTAATAGTTTGAATCTACCTCCTGAATTTTTGTCTGGCTCGTGGTTTTATCAAAAGAGGTCATTTGATTGGGCTTCATAATGATATCCTTTTCAAAGAATCCTGCACCATTTCTTCTAACGGATACACTTCCTTCCTTAAGCACAGTTTGAATTAGATTGTCTTCGGCATAACTTGAGACATTAAATTTAGTACCTAAAACTTTGATGTCCAGATTTGAAGTTTTAACAATAAAAGGTTTATCAGGATTTTTTGCGACATCAAAATATGCTTCTCCAAATAACAATACCTCACGGGTTTTACCGGTAAATTGTGTGGGATATACCAGTCTACTGCCGGCATTCAGATAAACCACAGTATTGTCGGATAATACAACATGCGATTGATTTCCATAAGGTATAACCAGTTGGTTCATAATGTGCGAATCATCCTCGGAAGTTGAAAG
>CANJNY010000187.1 GCA_947475715.1 Prolixibacteraceae bacterium | reverse complement strand
TTGCCCGGGAATGACCCTGAGCGATCTTCATAAGGATTTGTATGTCGTTGCAGGTGAGGATTTTTTTCAAACATACAAAGGGGAAACCGAAGTCGAAATACCTGTCGGGGTCAGTGCCGTGACCAGCGAAATTCCAGGAAATCTCAAAATAAGATATTCAATTAGCGGATGGGACGCGCTGGGTGAGAACTTCACACTAACCTCGGGAACTATTGATGCTTATGCACAACCTTTCCGTTTTATAAGTGCAAAGCCCGTGAAATTTAAAACTCCCGATAAAAGTGCAGTGATGGTTTTTGCAACTTCGCTTGAAGACCAGAACGGGAATGTGCTGCAGCGGAATTTTGTCCCTTTTAAAGTCGAGGGTGGCGAACCATCGGGGCAATTGACAGTTACCCGTAAACCTGCCGATTTTACACGATCCAAATGGAGTTTAAAGCAGGCAGCGCCACAAAATGGCCAAAAAGTCTGGGGGATGGGTTCGGGATACTTCGAATATGAGTTTGCACTTCCTGCAAATCTGAAACCTGAGGAGGTTGAAAGTATTGAATTTCGTGCTGAACTGGCTTCACGCTACCCGCAGCAAAAATATTTTGATCAGGACGAAGCAGTCCGCTTTGGTCTAAAGTCCGATTCCTTGACCGGCAAACAATGGGGCGAAAAAAACAGGAACAGCTTTCCCCAAACAGATGAAGAACTCTTCGGTTCCAATGTTAAAATATTTGCCAACGAAGAGCTGATATCCGAGGTTTCGCTTTCTGACGATCCTGCTGACCACCGGGGGATTCTCTCCTGGATGAACCAGGTGCAGGGTGACAAATGGGTTTTAACTGGTGAAAACCTGAAGAAGGCCTGGTATAATTCACAAAAAACCAGGTATAACTGGTATCTGGATGAAGCGGGTTCTTACGGATACCTAACTAAAGTTAAGCTAAATGAAGCCACTAAAAAATCGGCGATCAGATCGGGGAAAATAACTATCCGTCTTCAGGTTGATGAATCGGATAGTCATCAGGGGGGGCTTTCAGTTTACGGTAAAAATTCAGGAAGATACCCCGTAGATTTAACTATTCTGATAAAATCATTATAAATCAACTTAATAGATCATGAAATGAAGAAGTTTTATCAGGTCATATTTGTGACAATTGGCATTCTATCCTTGCTGGTATCTGGTGCTTATGCTCAGAAGCCGGAAGTAATAAAATTTCCGACAGCGAAAGTAAAAACAGGTGACGATAATCTATGGAAAAATCCTCTGATGGATGATTCCGGTTGGAAAACAGTAAAGACCGGTTTGTCGTTCGAAAAGCAGGGATTTGCCAATTACGATGGGTATCTATGGTACCGCATACATTTTTTTATGCCAGCCTCATTGTTAAATACTGCAGTTGATAAGGATAGAATACTTTTAAATTTAGGTTTGATTGATGATGTCGATGCAACTTATCTTAATGGGGTGTTGATCGGAAAAACGGGTACATTTCCCGACGACCCTCAGGGTTACAACTCACTTTGTTACGAAGACAGAAGCTATTTCGCTTCTGTAAAAAAGACAAATTTAAATCTGGATGGAGATAATGTGATTGCGATACGGGTTTATGATGGCCGAAATGATGGAGGTATGTTAGGGAGTATTCCTGAGTTGTGTGTGATGGATATGAGTCATGCATTAGGATTAACCTGCACCATAAGCAACAATACAATTGATGTTCGGATATCTAATAAATCAATCAACGAACTTGATCTGAAGTTAGACCTGAAAGAAGAACGGGGAAATCTGAATTTTAAAACAACTATTTCTTCTGAAAATATTAAAATCGTACCAGCGAACCCCATCTCAAGAACTTTTTCGATTTCAAAAGCCGACAAAACCACGTTCACTTTAACCTGTACGGAATTAAAAAGCGATAAAAATACGGTGAAATATATTATTCCGCCCTACATTCTCACCCCTTTACCGTCGAAAATGCCCCGTGTAAATGGCGCAAAAATATTTGGTGTGCGTCCAAATTCATTTTTTCGCTATCGCATTCCTGCAACAGGTCAAAAGCCGCTTAGATATGAGGTTTTAAATTTGCCGGTGGGATTAGCTATTGACTCAAAAACCGGGATTATTACCGGCAAATTGACTCAGGAAGGTAATTTTAACTGTACGCTTACTGTTTCAAATGCACTGGGAACAGCGCAAAAGGATTTCACAATCAAGGTAGGAAATCTCATTTCGCTGACACCCCCTTTGGGATGGAGTTCATGGAATGGTTGGGGAGAAAAGGCTTCGCAGGAGATTCTCTATAAAACAGCAAAGTCGATGATAGATAAAGGAATAGCAGATCACGGATGGAGTTATATCAATGTTGATGATGCCTGGGAAGCTGAAAAAAGAGCAGAAGACGGCACAATCGTACCCAATTCAAAATTTCCTGATATCAAAGGACTTATTGCGCAAATTCATTCTCTGGGGCTGAAATTTGGTTTATACTCCTCGCCTGGTGTTCAAACTTGCGCCAATTATATGGGTTCTTATAAGCACGAGTTGCAAGATGCAAAAACATATGCCGACTGGGGTGTCGATTATCTGAAACACGACTGGTGCACCTACGGAATTGTTTTTGCTGAAGAAAAGGACACTTCAGTAAACGGCTATTTGAAACCTTATAAAGTGATGGGCGATGCTCTTCGGGCTCAAAACCGGGACATCAATTATAGTCTTTGTCAATATGGAATGGGCAATGTGTGGGAGTGGGGCGAAAAGGCAGATGCCAATTCATGGCGCACCACCCAGGATATGGTTGACACATGGAAAAGTGTCTCAGCTATCGGATTTAGTCAGGAAATACCTGCTAAATACACAAAACCAGGCCGGTGGAATGATGCTGATATGATGGTTATAGGCAATTTGGGAGGCGGTAAACTAAGACCAACAAATTTGACTGCTGATGAGCAATATTCGCACTTTAGTTTGTGGTCCCTACTTTCGTCTCCATTATTGCTGGGATGCGACCTGATTGATCCGGATGACTTTTTGCTCAGCCTGATAACCAATGATGAAGTATTGGACGTGAATCAGGATATGCTTGGAAAACCAACCTTTAAAACCATTGATGCCGGCGATTATCAGGTTTGGACCAAAGAGCTGGAGAACGGGGCCGAGGCTGTTGGTATTTTCAATATCACGGATGATATAAAGGTGGTAAAGTTGAGTGATCCAATCTTTACCGGAAAAATCAGGGATCTGTGGCGGCAAAAAGACCTGGGCAAATTCACAGGACATTTTACTGCAACGTTGAATCCCCACGGCGTAACTTTGGTGAAAATAGAGACATTCAAATAAAATCATTAGTTATGAAGCAATTTTTTGGGTTGTTATTATTAATGTTAGCGCTCCCGGTTCTGGCAAACTCACAACTGAAAGTGAGTTCTGCATTTTGTGAAAACAGGATAAATCCGCTCGGCGTCCCTCTGAAAGAAATTGTTTTTTCATGGGAATCGCAGTCCAAAGAAAGGAATGTCACGCAAACAGCTTATCAACTGGTTATTGCGTCCGAAAAGGGAAAATTAAATGCGGGCAATTATGATGTTTATAATTCGGAAATCGTAAAAAATTCACAGAGTCTGGAAGTCGTCTATAACGGACCGCAATTACAGCCAGCCTCCACTTATTACTGGAAAGTGCGGGCATGGGATAATACTAATCGTCCTTCAGAATGGAGCAGTGCTCAGAATTTTACCACCGGTTTATTCTCTGAAAAAGACTGGGAGAGTGCCCATTGGATTGCTTATGAAGATCTTCCCGATTCGATGCGCGTGATTCCTTTTGTACCTGGAAAGATGGATGTGAAAAATCCTAAATGTGTCCGAAATGCAGTATCACCGGTGTTGCGGAAAGAATTTACTGTTTCTAAAAAAGTAAAGCAGGCAATCCTGTTTGTGAGTGGTTTAGGTCATTATGAGGCAAGTTTAAATGGCTCTAAAATTGGAAACGCCTTTTTGTCTCCCGGTTGGACAAACTACGATAAATCGGTTTTGTATAATACCTACGAGATTACATCTCAATTAATTACTGGCAAAAATACACTTGGCGTAATCCTGGGAAATGGATTTTACAGCCTTTCTCAGGAACGCTATGCCAAATGCACGGGAACTTTTGGTAACCCAAAGATGATCGGCGTAATAAAAATCAACTATACCGACGGTAGTCAGGAATGCATCCTCTCAGATAACAGCTGGAAAGTAAGCCCCTCGCCAATCACATTCAACAATATCTATGGTGGGGAAGATTACGATGCCCGTCTGGAACAGGCCGGATGGAATACAAATTCGTTTAATGATGCAAATTGGAAAGCGGCTGTTTTGGTTGTGCCACCCAAGGGGAATCTCATACCAGAAATAGATTACCCGGTTCAGTTATTGGATACCTTCCAGGTGAAAAATATCACTCAGCCTGAAAAGGGACTCTTTCTCTATGATTTCGGACAGGACATCTCGGGCATTCTGACAATCCGGGTGAAGGGGAAAGCGGGTCAAACCGTTAAACTGACACCGGGTGAGTTACTCAAGACCAATGGTAAAATAGATCAAAGCATTAACGAACCCTATACCTGTTCCTATACGCTGAAAGGAAATGGCGAAGAACTTTGGCAACCCAAGTTTACCTATTCTGCAATTCGGTATGTTCAGGTTGAATGTTCAGGTAATGAAGGTGTTAACAGTCCGATGGAATTTCCTGTGCTGTTGGATGTCAAATTGCTGCACAACCGAAACTCAACTCCGGCAAACGGCTCCTTTTCCTGCTCAAATGAACTTTTCAACCGAATTTACAGGCTGATTGACTTTGCAATAAAAAGTAATTTACAAAGTTATATTACCGATAATCCTCAGCGTGAAAGACTAAGCTGGCAGGGAGAACAGAATTTTATGCGTGAATCAGTGAATTACGGTTATAATGTCCATAATCTTTATCGCAGCCTGGTGCAAAATATGATGGATGCTCAGCATGAAAGCGGTTTGGTTCCCGATATTGCCCCTGAGTATGTGAAATTTGAAGGACCTTTTGTCGATTCGCCCGAATGGGGTACAACGGGGATCCTGGATATGTGGTTTTTGTATAAATCCTATGGGGATACACGAATAATCAGCAAAGCATACCCAATGATGTCAAAATATGCGAGGTATCTGGAAGGGAAGGCCGAAGGGAATATCCTCAATTATGGTCTTGGAGACTGGCTGGATGTCGGACCAAACCACCGAAGTCCGGCAAACCTCACACCAATAGGATTAACTGCAACTGCCTATTACTATTATTCAATTCAATCGTTGAGTAAAATGGCAGCAATAATCGGAAACATGAAGGATGCAGGTTACTACAGTGATTTGGCTGAAAAAATAAAAGTCTCCTTTAATGAAAAGTTCTTTGATGCGGATACAAAAGTGTATGGTACCGGTAGTCAGACGGCAATGGCTATGCCTTTAAGTCTTGGTATGGTTGAGGATAAATTTAAGAAAAGCGTTTTAAAGAACTTTGTGAATTCGATAAAAGCGAATGGCAAAATGATCACTGCGGGAGATGTTGGCCATCGATTTTTGGTAAATGCTTTATTCACAAATGGCCAGGAACAACTTCTTTTTGATATGACCAACCGGGATGATGTTCCCGGATACGGCTATCAGTTAAAAATGGGGGCAACATCGCTGATCGAAACATGGAATGGGACAGACTCCTGGAATCAACTTGCCATGGGGCATATTTTTGAATGGTTTTACGGGGGTATTGCAGGTATTTCGCAGGAAGAAAATTCTGTCGCATTTAACCATATCCGGATCTCTCCTCAGCCGACAGGTGATCTCACCTGGGCCAAAGGGAGTTTTCATACACCTTACGGATGGGTTAAAACGGAGTGGAAAAAAGAAGACAAATTGTTTGTACTGAACGTGGAAATTCCGGTGAACACAACAGCTACCGTTTATCTGCGCAAAACACCTTCATCAAAAGTAACGATCAATGGAGAACCTGCTTCTAATCTGATAACTCAGGAAAATATATCGGAATTTAATATCGGATCAGGAAACTATGAAATACGGGTCGAATAGACAAGTTTTCAAGAATCCCTAACGTGGATTGATGAGAAATTAAATTACTGTTCCTGATTTCAATTTGTAAATTTTTGCTAATCAAATTACTATGATTATTAGAACCGCACTTATTTTATTACTGGTTGGTATCCTTCATTCCTATGGATGTTGTGGAGGCATAAATGGAAAAGAAAGTTCAAAAGGTGAAATTTTGCAACGATCTATGATCTGGCTTAAACGTCCCAAACCCGGTGAACAGGCCTATGTCGTATTTCGAAAAGAGTTGACTTTAGCGCACTCAATCGGAAATGCAGAGCTGCAAATTTTTGCCGATACCCGTTATATGTTATCGATTAACGGGCAATATGTTGAAAGAGGACCGTGCCGTTTTGATCCGAAGCATCCTGAATATGACAATATTAATGTGAGCCGATTTTTGCTTAAAGGGAGGAATACAATTGCCATTCTTGTTCACCATTATGCCATCGGCAGCTTTGAACTGTGGCATGATAAGAATGCACGAATGATGGATCACGAGCCTGGGTTAACAGCATTGCTGACTGTTAATTATAAGGATGGCAAATCTGAAACAGTAAAAACGGATGACACCTGGAAAGCTTCATCGAACACCCGTTTCCGACCTTCACCGGGATCATACTCCTCCGTTCCCGACCGCATTGATGCGCGACTGGATGTTGGTGACTGGACTACCAATGCCTTTAACGATTCAGATTGGGAAAATGCTTCAACTACTGACGGAACGAAATGGGGCAATCTTTCTCCCCGCTCGATTCCGCTGTTGAAAGAGACCATTGTCACTCCCCTGGAACACGAAAGGCTGCCCCGGAAAATGGCCACCGGAGATGTCTGTATTGTTGATGCCGGAAAACTTGTCCAGGCCTATAGTGTTTTGGGATTTAATGCGTCAGAAGGGAGTAAAATAGAGCTTCGTCATTTTTCACTCAAAGGTGTCAGTGCCTCCTTTACACAATCAATGTTTGATAGTTACATCGCTAAAAGTGGTAATCAAAGTTATATTAGCGGAGATTCGTACGGTTTCAGATATTTGGAAATCAAATGCACAGAGGGTTCTGTGTCATTAAATAATATTCAGATTATTGATCGTAAGTACCCCTACGAAAGATTAGGAAGCTTTTCGTGCAGTGACACCTTGCTGAATAACCTGTGGAAAACGGCTGTAAACACAGTTGAGGCATGCAGTGAGGATGCGCTGGTTGACTGTGCTGACCGTGAGCGGGCCCAATGGATGGCCGACGGGTATAAAATGAATTATCCGGTCTCGAGGATCTCACTCGCTACCCGGTCTGAAAACGGCACCTACCAATATGCTGATTCCAGGTTATTGAAAAATATGTTGCGTCATGTGGCATTAAGCCAGCTAAAAGATGGCAGGGTGCAGCCGATGCGTCCTTCAGATTATAAGACAGAGGAGAGGCATGGAGTTATTGACGATTATTCCTGCCTTTTTGTTCAGGCCTTGCGGGAATATTATGACCGTACTTCAGATCGGGTTTTCCTTGAAGAAATGATGCCTTCCGCTTTTCAGGCAATGGATTATTTTTTAAAACGGACCACCGCCAATGGATTGATAAACGCGGGTGAGTTTGTCTATTTTGACAATCCGCTGATCAACGTGAAATGCGAAGGAGCAACAATTAATGCCTTCATTTATGGTTCTTTGCGTGATCTGGCTTATTTGTCTGAAAAGATGGGAAAGACAGTTCAGAAAAATCAGTATCAGAATGCAGCCGACAAGCTTTATGCAAACTATAACCGGCTGCTTTGGAATGGTGAATTCTATTACAGCTCGATTTTGAATACTTCATCAATTTTACCTGCAGATACTCCTCCTAGCTTTACCGAACCCTATAAAGGGGTGGTAATTGATGGCAGGTTTTCACCTCCGACACCACATGCAGCATTGATGGCCCTCTATTATGATCTGGTGCCTGCTGAACGAAGATCAAAGGTTATAAGTTATTTGCTGAAATCGTCAGCTGAAAAACAGGTCTGGTGGCCCTATACTTCGAAGTATTATCTGGAGGTGCTTTTTCGGGAGAACAAACCTGAATTGGATCAGTTAGCACTGGATTATATCAGGAACAGTTTTGGTCACATGTGCAAGTATGAAACCGGAACAACCAGTGAGGACTGGAAGGGAGGTTCTTTTGTCCATGAATCGGGCAGTCATCCCGCCTGGTTTATGAGCGCCTGGGTTTTGGGAGTACGAACAGAAATCCTTGAGGGGAAACTCCGCTTGATTATTCAACCCAGGTTAGGTGATTTAAATAAGGCGGAAGGTAGTGTTTTATCTGAATTTGGCGAGGTATCTGTGAAATGTCAGAAATTATCCAAAAACAAGCTATCCTTTGATTTTTCAATCCCGAAAGGGGTAAAGGCTATGGTTTATCTGCCTGTTCCAACCAGTATCAAACCCGCAAATTTAACGATCAATGGTTTCAGAACTATCGATAATGGAAAAACAGTTGGTGATGGTAAACTGGAAGGAAG
>CANJNY010000186.1 GCA_947475715.1 Prolixibacteraceae bacterium | reverse complement strand
GACAATGTGTGTAATCTCTTCACGACAGGAACGTTCATCAGATGGGTGTGTAACATGATCCATTTCAGGAAGAAGCCTTGGGATCTGAGCTTCGAATGCATCAATTTGCTCATCCTTCAAGCAGTTGACTTTTCCGATCGTTTTGGCATTAATGATCGTTTTTGCGCAAAATTCGAGGGTTTCGAACCGCTGATAGACATCTTTCATATCGGTCCCCCCGACCACCGTTCCGTGATTTTCCATAATCACGGCGTTATAATCTTTGGCAAATTCGGCGGCTATTTTCTCACCCAGCTCTTCACTTCCGGGTATGGCATAAGGGGCATAACCGATAGGTCCGCAAACATATTTTGCCTGTGGAATTACATTGGTATCCGGAATTACGTGCGCTATGCTAAAGGAGACCAGCGCCGGTGGATGTGCATGGATGATTGCCTTTAGATCAGGGCGAATCTTATATATTGCCCGATGAAAGGGGAACTCCGATGAGGGTTTGTGTTTCCCAAGGATCGTTCCGTCAGCCTTGATACAATTGATATCATCCGGCCCCAGTGAACCTTTATCTACACCTGAGGGGGTGATCCAGATATCATTCTGGTCATCGATAATTGAAATATTCCCGCCCGATGTGGTCGTCATTCCGTTGCGGTAGATCCTGCCAATGATCAGCACAATCTGATCCCGCGGATGCATGAGTTCAATATCCAGTAGATGCATTGCGTTTAAATTTTAAGATTTAGCCATTTTGCGGCGGTAATTTTCAACCTCCCAGTTGTCAATGAAATCAATCTGCGCTTTATTCATGAATTTGGGACCTCCAAAATATTCTGATAAATAGCTTATTTTAAGGATATTCGTATATACTTCAAGTACATTTAATGCCGATTTAAGGTTTTCTTCAACCGCAATTACTCCCTGGTCCTCAAGAACTAATACTTTGGGAAGATAACCATAAGTTTTCAGATAACCTGCAATCAGTGTTTTAGCAGATTCAAGTTGATCCTGATCGTTTGCGATAGCGGGAATAAACAGGTAGTAAGCCTTGCAGTAGACAATGTCATCCGGTGTAAATGCCGTATCTGCCTTTAAAAAACTGGCAGAATCTTTCGAAAAGAGATGGGTTAAGATGCTCTCACTTCCAATAGCGGTGAAATTTTGAAACCCGGTATTTAGCCGCTCAATATTTTCGATAACCGGTGAACTAAAAGGTTTTGGTTTATCTGAAGGAAGGGGTTCACCGATTTTCCGATTGATCTTTTCCATGACTGAGTCATAGATTTCATCGATCTCAGTAACGGTATTGCCGGCAACAAAGATGCCATGGTTTTCAAGAAAAATAAGTTGAGGCGCTTTCCCAAATTGGGAGGTGTATTTGGCTATTTCGGTTTCAACTTTCTTGAACAGAATATAACCCGGATCGGTATAGGGGATAAACAAGGCCTGGTCACCGAACAGCTCCATACAAACGGAAAGGGCGTTGTTTGAACACATCAGTGCATTGACAAGTGTAGGGTGGGTATGGACCACAAACGGGTAGTCAATAATTTCGTGCATGGATGTTTCGACCGAAGGGCGGTTATTTCCCGAGGATACAATTGCTGCAGCCAAATCGGCTTTCACCTCTGCTTCGCGTTGCGCCGCATCCTGACTATAGATCCTGGAGGAGACAATTTTGAGTTTTTCACGCGAAAGAGATACAAAACCATTTTCATCGATGGTCTCCAGCGCAGCTCCACTGGCTTTAATCCAAATATAGTTGTCGTCTTTAAATGAGGTATTTCCTCCGCCTGCAATTACAAAGCTTTTGTCTTTTCCGTATTGCCTTGAGACAGCAATTAATTCTGCAATATTCTGATCCATCCCTTTTGTTTCAATTAATTTCTACTTATTTCCTTAATTTCACTTCTCCCCTCAAAAGTAAAAGAAAAATGGCGGAACATCGTTATTTAAACTGATTATTGATTTATACGATTTGTTATTACCTTTGCGGCATTAATCGAGGTTAAACTCCGTGTGCTTGAACACCACGTAAAAAACAAGTAAGATGAAAAAGTCCGTTTCTGTATTATTTATGTTTGCAGGCATTCTGTTTGCAATTTGTTTATTGATAGCTAATATTTTAGCTACGAAAATTATCCTTATTGGCCCCTGGGCAGCTCCTGCCGGAGTGTTGATTTTCCCTATCGCGTATATTATTAATGATGTTATTGTCGAGGTTTGGGGATACCAAAAAGCGCGATTAATAATCTGGTCTGGATTTGCTGTAAATATTCTGGCAGTGCTCTTTTTTTCGCTCGCCATTGTCGTCCCCGCCGCTCCATTCTGGCAAAATCAGGAGGCATTTTCCTCCATTCTGGGAAGTACTCCGAGAATTATTCTTGGTAGTCTGATGGCTTACCTTATAGGCTCATTCCTGAATGCTTTCGTTATGAGTAAGGTGAAGATTATGATGAAGGGTAAAGATTTTTCGGTACGGGCGATTCTCTCAACATTGGTTGGAGAAACCGCCGACTCGATGATTTTCATTACAATCGCGTTTGCCGGGAATCTTCCTTCCAATATTTTATTCGGGATGATCATCACGCAGGCATGCCTTAAAACAGTTTATGAGATTTTGGTTTTGCCATTCACGATATTTGTGGTTAAATGGGTAAAACGGATTGAAGGTGTTGATTCGTATGATGAATCAATTTCGTATAATCCGTTTTTAATCAAACAGATCTAAGATGACAACTTTCGCGGTAACGGATTCTACTCTTTCAGCCGTTCATCTTTCTTTACTGATTCAGGAAAAATATGGATTCGGTAAGAATACCCAATGTAAATTATTCAGGACTGGAATTAATCATACGTATATGGTTTCTGAAAATGAAATCAAATATGCACTCCGAATCTATAGCTATAAGTGGCGAACTGAATTGGAAATCAGGGAAGAATTGCGGCTTTTAATTCTTCTCAAGGAGAATGATATTTCTGTTTCATTTCCGATCCCTGACTTAAACGGAGATTATCTTCAGACAATTAATGCTCCTGAGGGGATTCGCTTTGGGGTCCTTTTTTCGTATGCCAAAGGGACAAAGGTTAGAAACTTAAGTGCCAACACCTGCTATTCAATAGGGGCGCTAATGGCAAAATTGCATTACACAACCATCAATCAGACATTAAATCGGGTTGATTACAATTCGAAAACATTAACGCAACTTCCTTATCAATATGCAACTACCCATTTCAGCGAGTCGATACCTGAGATGCAGTTTCTCAAGTATGCCGGTGAGCAGCTAACCACTCTATTTAATGGAGCTGATTCCTCTAAATTGAGATATGGGTCTGTTCATCTGGATCTATGGTATGATAATATGAATATCGAAGATGAAGAAACGATAACCATTTTTGATTTTGATTTTTGTGGAAATGGTTGGTTACTACTGGACTTGGCCTATTTTAATTTGCAATTGTTTAATACCGAGCCTGATTTGCTGGTCTATCAATCGAAATCGGATTCGTTTATTAAAGGTTATCAGGATATTACACTCATTTCGGAGGAAGAATTTTCATTGATACCTCATGCCGGATTAGCGTTGTGGATATTTTATTTTGGTGTGCAATCTCAACGATTTGATAATTGGTCAAATATATTCCTAAGCGAGAACTACCTGAAGCATTTTATTGGAATTATCAGGAAGTGGTTGAAATTTAATGAAATAACGATAGAAGGGGAGAGCAAACATGTCTAAAGCGTTAGTCGTTTATTCGGGAGGGCAGGATTCAACGACCTGTCTTTTCTGGGCAAAGAAGAATTTTGAAACTGTTCATGCCATCGCTTTTAATTACGGGCAACGGCATGTTTCGGAACTCGATGCCGCACAGCAGATTGCAGATCAGGCAAGGGTGCCGCTTAATATTTTCAACATTGATCTTTTAAGTGCGGTCTCACACAATTCGTTGACCGATTCGCAGATGGAGGTGGAGACTGATCAGCCCGATCATCGTCCTCCAAATACCTTAGTCGAAGGACGTAACATGCTTTTTCTTACCTATGCCGCTATTTTCGCAAAGGCCAATGGAATCATAAATATCATTACCGGAGTTGGCCAGGCTGACTACAGTGGTTATCCTGACTGCCGCAATGACTTTATTCTTTCGCTAAATCAGACGCTGAATCTTTCGATGGATTTTGAATACACGATTCACACTCCGCTGATGTGGCTCGATAAATCGGAGATCTGGAAGATGGCCGATGAACTTGGGGCTTTTGAAATTGTACGTGATCAGACAATAACCTGTTATCATGGTATCCCAGGCAGTGGTTGCGGAACCTGCCCGTCGTGCAAACTTAGAAACCGGGGATTGATAAACTATTTAAAATCAAAAAATAATGGATGAATTAAAGAATTTGGGAAAATCCACCGAATATGAATTCAGCTACAATCCAGGAATCCTCGAGACTTTTGAGAACCGCCACCAGGATAATGACTACCGCGTAAAATTCAACTGTCCTGAATTTACCTCCCTATGTCCGATTACAGGCCAGCCCGATTTTGCAGCTATTTACATCAGTTATATCCCCGATGTTAAGATGGTTGAGAGCAAGAGTCTGAAGCTGTACCTTTTTAGTTTCCGGAATCACGGTGGATTTCATGAGGACTGTGTGAATCTGATCATGAAGGATTTGATCCAATTGATGGATCCTCGGTATATAGAGGTTTGGGGTAAATTTACCCCTCGTGGTGGAATCAGTATTGATCCTTATTGTAATTATGGCAAACCGGGAACAAAGTTTGAAACTATGGCTGAATACCGGTTAATGAATCACGACCTCTATCCGGAGAATATTGATAACCGTTAGATTTTAGTTCTTTATTAACAAAGAAAGGTGCCCCAATGGAGCACCTTTCAGAATATTTAGCAGCAAGAAATTATGCTTTGTTTACTTTTTTAACTCCGTAAATTGCACTTGCACCCAATTCTTCTTCGATGCGAAGCAGTTGGTTGTATTTGGCCATACGGTCAGAGCGACTTAAAGAACCTGTTTTGATCTGGCCGCTGTTGGTGGCAACTGCGATATCGGCGATTGTAGCGTCTTCGGTTTCGCCTGAACGGTGCGAAGTTACACTGGTATAACCGGCACGGTGAGCCATCTCGATAGCATCCAGGGTTTCGGTTAAGGTCCCGATCTGGTTTACCTTTATCAGGATTGAGTTGGCTGCACCTAATTCAATACCTTTTTTAAGATATTCAACATTGGTTACAAATAAATCATCTCCAACGAGCTGGCATTTATCGCCAATTTTTTGAGTGAGCATTACCCAGCCTTCCCAGTCATTCTGGTCGAATCCATCTTCAATTGAATCAATAGGATAGTTTGCAACAAGAGTAGCAAGGAAATCAACCTGTTCTTCGCGGGTTCTTTTTGAACCATTTGGACCTTCGAATTTGGCATAGTTGTAAATTCCGTCTTCGTAGAATTCCGAAGAAGCGCAATCCAATCCTATTGAAACATCGCCTCCATCTTCAGCGCGACCCGGTTTGTAGCCAGCTTTTACAATCGCTTCGAGGATACTGTTTAAGGCATCTTCTGTTCCGTCAAGTGCAGGGGCAAAACCACCTTCGTCACCAACTGCAGTGCTAAGGTTACGGTCGTGCAGTACTTTTTTAAGGCTATGGAAAACTTCAGCTCCCATACGAAGTCCTTCGCGGAATGAAGTAGCTCCGATTGGACGGATCATAAATTCCTGAAATGCGATAGGGGCATCAGAGTGAGATCCACCATTGATGATGTTCATCATAGGAACAGGCAATGTTTTTGCATTTGTTCCGCCGATATAACGGTAAAGTGGCATATCAAGATAGGCTGCGGCAGCTTTTGCAACTGCAAGTGAAACGCCTAAAATAGCGTTTGCGCCAAGGTTTGATTTGGTTTTTGTGCCGTCAAGTTCAATCAGTTTATTGTCCAATGCAACCTGATTCAGTGCACTCATGCCAACAATTTCTTCTGCAATTGTCGTGTTGATATTTTCAACGGCTTTAAGAACACCTTTTCCAAGGTAACGTTTTTTGTCTCCGTCGCGTAGCTCAAGGGCTTCGTTTTCGCCTGTTGATGCACCTGATGGTACCGCAGCACGACCCATAATTCCACTTTCAAGGGTAACTTCAACTTCAACGGTAGGATTACCGCGTGAATCCAGAATTTCTCTTCCGATTACTTTGTCGATTAACATTGTTTTGTATTTATTCGATTAAACAATAATATTGCTGTCAGGCTGACAGTGATTTACATGAAACAGATTCATATTCTTTAAACCCGACAAAGATAATCAATCATTTTTTGATCTGAAATAAAATATGTGTACTACTGTTAACAAGAGGTTAAATTTATTGTTTCTCTTTTTCGAGCCTCTTTTGAATCTTTTTAATTGCAGATTCAATTGGTTTTTCAGGTTCAATAACATTATATTCGCCCCAGAATTCCCGATCTGAAAATCCGGAAATCTCATCAGTCATTACGATATTGGTTTTCATTCTTTCACTTAACTTTGCCGCTCTCTCATTGGTCTTCTCCCAGTCTGTAACAGCCATTTCAATAGTTGATTCATAGATTGTATTGAAAAGCCGCTTATCCCATTCAATCTTGAAAGTTATCTGGCCCCTGGAGTAGCTGTAGTACCATTTCCCATCTTTTTCCCTGTAATCAACACGATAGGCAGCCAGGGTAGGATAGACTTTTGCTCCGGCAGGCTTTTTCTTAATAAACATCTCAGCGCTTAAAATTTTATTTGAAATATTCAGGTTGAAGGTTGCACTGGTAATAGCAAGACTTTCGGTGTCGATAAACAATTTTCCGTAATACAACGGTTCTGGGATGTGGGCATGCTGCTTGAATTCGAGGATATAGATCAGCCTTTCGTTTATTTTAGTGATGTTTTCCAATTTGAACTCATAGTTTCCAATCATATCCTCCGTGAAGATGATTTCCGGGTTTTTCATGATATCCATCAGCAAAGTATTATATGGCCCACCCTGGAGTTTGAAAGCTACGGTGTCCAGTTTGGTGTAATCAGTGCTTTTCCTGGCTTTGTATAGCTGAGCAATATCGGGTTTGCCTGAAGCATAAGGTTGTTTAAATATCTCCACCACTGCCTCAGAAAGCGAAACGTAAGTCCTTCTTTTTTTGATGGTTTCGCGGTAAAAGGCGGTCATCGATGCCGGATAGCTAAAATAGTTTTCATCCCGTTTATTCATCACGGCACGTATCAGTAGTTCAGGGTCTTTAGGGAATACCAGAATTTCATTTAAGGCAACCAATAACATCTCTAACTCTATTTTTGTCTTCTCTGGTTTAAAAAAAGTCAGGCTAACACTTTTATCCTTATATCCGATGTACGAAATGGTGACTTTCCCATCCTTCATATTTTTGGGCACCTTAAGTGAAAACTCCCCTTCGGTATTGGTGACCGTTGCAATATTTGTCCCTTCAAGAGATAATGAGGCAAATGCAAGAGGGTTTCTGGTTTGCTGATCAATTACCGAACCTTTAAATTGAATATATGTTAAGGTATCCGGCTGATTTGACTTTGGAGTTGCCGGAAAAGCCAAGGCCGCCTGGTGAAACCCTATGAAAATCATAAATAGTGCGGATAATATTAAGACTTTTGTTTGTAATTGAAAGTTTTGTGTTTTCATGGCTTCCATTTTTAAGGTATAATTTATATGCAATAGACAGTTCATATCGAATTAACCCCTATCGTAAAACGGTATTTTAATCCAGATATCTTTTCTCAATATAAGCTATTCCAAATATTTAGGTGTAAGTTGTTAATTAAATCGGTTATTTTGGGTAATTTGGCCCAGAATTATTTACATAAGATGTTGTAATTTAGGGTTTAATGTCATATTGGCAGAACTATTGCAATAGTATTCCCGGTATTAATAAATAATTTAATTCTTTTAAATGAAGTTATTTGCGCTTTGGATTATCGGATTAGTTTTTTTTCAAACCGGATTTGGTCAATCGGGATTTGCATCTAAATCGGCAGCCCTTCGGAATGCCGGTTATGCTGTTTGTGCGATAGATGCAGAAACGGGTGAGGTGTTATTTCAAACTCCGCAGGTTAGTCTTGTTCCCGCTTCGGTCATGAAATTGGTAACTACAGCAACGGCACTGGAGATTTTAGGACCTGAATTTCGGTTTCATACTCAACTGGGGTTTACCGGTGCGATCAACTCAGCGCAGGGCTTGTTAAAGGGCGATCTGGTCCTTAAAGGTGGCTGCGATCCTGCCTTTTATTCCGAATATTTCGCGGAGCATTACCGGGGAACTTTTCAAGCCTGGGCCGATGCAATTGTGCAAAAGGGAATAACATTAATTGATGGAAATCTGATCCTGGATTTGTCTCAATTGTCCGGACAACCCATACCTGGAGGATGGTTATGGGAAGATATTGGGAATTACTACGGAGCAGGAATCTCTGCATTAACCTATTCCGATAATAGCTATAAGATCCATTTTTCTTCATCGGAAAAGCCAGGGGAGCTAACTGTAATTAACCATATTACTCCAACTATAGATAGTTTAAGGTTGGCCAATCTCGTTGTTTCTTCTACTATAAATCGTGATCAAACGGTGATATATGGGGCGCCGGGTTCTTTAACCCAACTGGTAGAAGGATCTATTCCCGGGGGGCGTGCCGATTTTGTCG
>CANJNY010000185.1 GCA_947475715.1 Prolixibacteraceae bacterium | reverse complement strand
ATTAAGCTCCTGCAATAAGGATTTTCTAAATGTGTCACCAAAGGCTCAATTAAGTGAGGCTCAGGTCTCGGCTGGGCCTGAACAATTGGTCTATGCTGCATATGCAGAGTTGGGAAACGATCATTATATGACCCCAAACAGTCTATGGCCATATGGAAATGTAAGGTCAGGAGATGCCTATAAAGGTGGACGCGATGAAGCTGATATCCAGGAATTCTATTTCATGGAAATCTTTAAAAACGTAAGAAGTGATATTGGCCAATATGATGGCCAGTGGTTCCAGTACTATGTTGCCCTATCCAGAGTGAATGCGGCCTTAACCAATTTGGATAAATTATCCGAAACTGATTTTCCGCTTAAGAAGATCAGACAGGGGGAAATGCGGTTTCTGCGTGGCCATTTTTATTTCCAGTTAAAAATAATGTTTAAAAATATACCATATATTGATGAGACGGTTAATACAAATGATTATGATAAAATATCGAATGTAGCACTGAAAAATGATGAGTTATGGGATAAAATTGCTGAAGATTTTCAATTTGGGGTTGACAATCTTCCTCCATCCCAAACTCAGATTGGAAGAGCGAATAAGATTGCAGCTGCAGCTTATTTAGCAAAAACCAGATTGTTTCAGGCTTATGAACAGGATGACAAAAACAATATAACATCGATTAATCAAACTAAACTGAATCAGGTAGTGACACTTGCCGATCAGGTAATTGGTTCTTCTTACCATCTTGCCCCCGATTTTGCAGATAACTTTATCCCTGGTTCAACTGAAAATGGACCGGAATCAATATTTGCCATTCAATTCTCAAAAGATGATGGCACAATGTTTGGTCGGCTCAATTTTGGAGATGTTTTGGGGACACCCCAGGGGGTTGGTTGCTGCGATTTTCATAAACCAAGTCAAAATTTGGCCAATGCATTCAAAACAGGTACTGATGGACTTCCAATGTTTAGTGATTTTAACAATTCTGATCTGGACTTGAATTCAAATACTGTCGATCCCCGCTTGGACCATACTATTGCAATTCCTGGACATCCATACAAATACGATCTTTCAACGATTTACCAGGTTAGCTGGAACAGAACTCCTGATGTCTATGGAGTTTATGCATCCCTAAAGGAAAACGTTCAGAAAGGTGCCTACACACAGGTCGGACCATTTTATGCAAATACAAAAAACAAAATCGTTCTGCGATATGCGGATGTTTTACTTTGGAAAGCTGAAGCATTGATCGAATTGGGTCGTCATGCTGAAGCACTTCCTATCATTAATCAAATTCGGACAAGGGCTGGTAATAGCACGGCTCTCCTTAAAATGGGAGGTGGACAATCAGTATCAAATTATAAGGTTGCAGCTTATGAAGATGGTGTAAATTGTAATTGGACACAGGATTTCGCACGCAATGCTTTACGTTGGGAACGCAGGCTTGAATTCGCAATGGAAGGGAACAGATTCTTTGATTTAGTAAGATGGGGTATTGCTGATACTTACCTTAATTCCTATTTCCAGATTGAAAAAACAAAGAGGAAATATCTTAAAGACGGATTATTCACTAAGAATAGGGATGAGTATTGCCCAATTCCACTCAACCAGATCAGATTCAGTCATGACCTTTATAAACAAAACTATGGATATGTCCAGTAAATGGTTCAATTTGCCTGATAGCTTATTAATAGTTTATATTAAAACAAGAAACAATGAAAAATAAATATAGTTATATCATATTATTTGCGCTTTTTATCTCGATAATAAGTTGCCAAAAACGCGAACTTGTAGGCGTACCGACCAAATTAGCAACAGTATCCAATCTCCAATATACATTATCGGGAGATACGGTCAGCCTAACCTGGAGTCTGCCTCCTGTTCAGGATAATTTAAGCGTAACTGTAAATGATGGTGTTACATCAATACCATTAAGTACAAAGGCCACCACCTTTAAGTACGGGATTGTCGAGACAAATAAAGAGTATGGTTTCACAATTAAGGTGGGCGATAGCAATGGGAACACTTCACTTGGACAAACTGTAAGGTTTACCCGTGACGGAGCCTCACCGGTTAAAAATGTGAGCGCTATTCAAAATGATAATGGGGTATTAGTATCATGGAGCTTGCCTGATCAACCTGTTACGAAGATAGAGCTAAAAATTGGCGACAATACAATTGACCTTGGACCAACAATAACTTCGTACCAGGTCAGTGGTCTTCAGGCAGCAAACTATATGATCAGTGTTGTGACAACAAACAGCGCCAACAAAGTATCAAATACGGTTTATCTGCCTTTCAAAGTCGGAGCTACAATGATTGGATATTTGGGGTTATATGCTGATTCAACAGCTTTGCTTACTAATGGTGACGATGATGAAATTGCCGGAGCAAAATGGTTGTTCCAGAATTATCCCAAATCGCGGTATATTTCATTTGACCAGATTAAAAACGGTTCTGTCGATTTGACCCAAATCCGGGTAATCTGGTGGAACTTCGACGTCTTGGCTGGACACGCTTTACCCGCTATCACTACTGATCCGTCAGTTGTATCCAGGATGACCCAATATTATAAAAACGGGGGGAACTTACTTCTGAACCAATATGCAATTCAGTATTTCTGGACCCTGGGTAGAATTACACAAAACTACTTTATGGGTTTTGATGAAGGACCAGGCGGTTTTAATCCCGATGTTTGGGGTATTGGGGTAAATATTCATCAAAAACATGACCAGAGCAGTCATCCATTGTACAAAGGGATTACAATGACAACTCAGCCTGATGGTAGAATAACATTCCCGGTAATCGGCTCAGGATGGAAGGAAAATCATAACGCAGTAATATTAAGGATCCCTGAGTTTGAGGGTGGATTACCCAATGACAGTGAAACTGCTTATACGAAGTTTGTAAACGATAACAATGCCGTCTGGCTTGGAATGTGGGATGGCATAGGGGATTACTGGATGGCTGGTGTACTTGAATTTAAGCCGAAGGATGATTTCCAGGGTTCCGGAATATTTATCGGAATTGGAGGAATTGAGTGGCATCAAAATACTGGAAATCCCTATCAGTCAACAATTGAGCAACTCTACAAAAACGCTCTTGATTACCTGAAAACAAAATAAATCATATAGAGTCTTCCGGAGTACCCCTTCGGAAGACTCTTATTTAAATATCCCATAATTGCCTAAATTAACCCTTTTACTTATTTTCATCTCACTTGGATTGGCTTCCTGTAAAAAAAATGGTGAGAGTACCGATCCGAATATTTTGGTAATAACAACTGATTCTGTGAAGAATGTACTGCTTTCGGAATCTGACTACAGACCAATCTATCATTTTACTCCACCTACAAATTGGATGAACGATCCCAATGGACTGGTTTATTATAAAGGCCAATATCACTTGTTTTATCAATATAACCCAAATGGAAATGTTTGGGGGCCGATGAACTGGGGACATGCCACAAGCACTGATCTTTGTAATTGGCAGGATCTTCCGATTGCTCTAAGGCCTGATAATTTAGGCACAATCTTTTCAGGAAGTGCGGTTATAGATGTCAACAATACTGCCGGGTTTAAAAGTGGTGCCGAAGATCCGATGATTGCTATTTTCACTCACAATGGACAGCAACAATACCAAAGCATTGCTTACAGTAATGATAAAGGGATGAGCTGGACAAAATACAATAGTAACCCGGTCCTTGCCAATTCCGGCTTCTCGGATTTCAGGGATCCTAAAGTATTTTGGTATTCTCCCGGACAGAAATGGATTATGGTTTTGGCTGCAGGAAACAAAGTTAATTTATATGCCTCTTCAGATCTGAAGAGCTGGACATTTCTGAGTGATTTTGGCGCTGACGTTGGCGCTCATTCCGGAGTATGGGAATGCCCTGATCTGTTTGAGCTACCCGTTGAAGGAACCAATTCCAGGAAATGGGTTTTGCTGGTGAGTTGTAACGGAGGCCCTAATGGTGGAACTGCTACTCAATACTTTATTGGAAACTTTGATGGCACAAGCTATACGACTGAATCCACTAATATTTCATGGATCGATTACGGTACAGATAATTATGCCGGAGTAACCTATAATAATATTCCCGCTTCGGATGGCAGAAGAATAATGATCGGATGGATGAGCAACTGGTCCTATGCAGATAAAGTGCCAACAACTAAATGGAGAAGCACGATGACTGTTCCCCGGGTTCTCTCACTGACAAATAACGGGCAGGGAGTGAGTTTAAAAACACTTCCTGTTGATGAATTTAAAAATTATGAAACAAATCCGGCAGATACACTTATTCAATCTCCGGTAAATGCAATTCAATTATCTGACAACAAGGCAATTAAAACAGGAAGTTACGAAATTAACTTCACAGTTGATTTTAATAAATCGAACAATTTCATATTAACTCTTGGTGATTCCAAGGAGAAATTAATTGTAAATCTGGATAAAGTTGCCGGTCAGGTATCAATTGACAGAAGTTCATCTGGTCAGGTTGATTTTAACGGTCAGTTCAGGCAAAAAATATCGTGCCCCTTTGTTCCCAAAACTAATCTGATTACTGATATCCAGATTTTAATAGATAAAACATCCATTGAACTTTTTCTGGATCATGGCGATAAAGTAATGACTGCTTTATTCTTTCCTGTCTATCAGTACAACCAATTAAAAGTGCAGGGAAGTAATAATGTACCTCAGATCAGCAATTTTAGTCTGAAAAAGATCACTAAAAGTTTGTTAAGGTAGTTTTAAAAGGAGAAAATGGAACATTATCAAAAAGTTAGGAAAGTATTGATGATTGTGGCATGCGCAATTTTTGTGCTGGCAGCAAATACTTTTGCTCAAAAACCGGCAGAAACTGTTCCCAATTTCAGTTTCTCCAGACTTGATAACACTCCATTTACAAATAAAAACCTTGCAGTTGGAAAGAGTACGCTGTTCATTTTTTTTGATGTTTCATGTGACCATTGCCAGGAGACGATAAGGACCTTAAATACCCGTTTAAAAGAGTGCAATCGTATTGCAATCTATCTGATAACATTGGATGATAAACCTCAGATTTCCCTTTTTCTGAACCAGAATGGAGGGAATCTGCTGACAGAGAAGAATGTAACTATTTTAAGGGATAAAAAGGATCAGTTTATAACCCTTTTTGGACCCAGAAAATATCCTTCCGTGTTTTTATATTCCTCAAAAAAGAAATTATTACTCTATGATGATCAGGATCTGAAACTTGAAAAATTCTTTCAACTAATTAATTCAAGAAAATGATTAGGATAGAACAAAATCTGCGATTATTGAAAGTTAATAGCATTTTCATATTTCTTTTATTTACGCAATGCGTTATAGCCCAAGAGATCGTCAGATTTGATTTTGAAGATGCAGTTGGCGTTTCGACAACTACAGAAAAAATATCCGGTTCTGCTTTTTTAATTAATAATCACTTCAACCGTCCTGAAAGGATTGGGGGCATTCATGGCAGTGCTCTGAGATTGGATGGTTATTCTACGTGGGTCTATAATTCCGCTTTTCAAATTTCCGGGATTACGAACAAGATTACTGTTTCAGCCTGGTTTGCCACAGAAGCGTTCAACAAAGAGACTGGTGCCATTCTTAGTCAGATTGATGCCACCTCGGGTATTGCTTTCGAGGTAGGTCCATATGGAAATATTGGAGTATCCTATTTCGTGGATGGCATAAAGAAAAATTTGCAATCTGCTCAAAAAATTGAGAAATACAAATGGAATTATATTGTGGCAAGAATTGATCTTGAGAATTCTAAGGCACAATTATTTGTAAATGGTACAGAATGGGCTACCGATAGTTCTGTTACCGGGAATAAAATAACCCTTGGATCAGCCACTTTCTATTTGGGAAGACATAATACTGACATTAGAAATGACGGGTTTTTGTTAACCGCATTGAATGGAGCTATAGATGAGGTTATTATTTCTAAGGATATTCCTGGTGATTCTCAGATTTTGGCCGACTACCAGCAAAACAGTACCCTCGTTCCCGATCTTACCATTAATCCGGACCAGCGTTATGCAGGTGATTATTTCAGGCCTCAATACCATGCGATTCCAAATTCCAGCTGGACAAACGAGCCCTATGGTTTGATTTATTTTAACGGGAAATATCATCTCTTTTTTCAAAAAAATCCAAATAGCCCCACGTTGTATTTCATGCACTGGGGACATTTGACAAGCACTGATCTGGTTAACTGGAAGGAAGAAAAAATAGCCCTTGCCCCCTCTTCTGGGTTTGATAGTTTTGGCATCTGGTCCGGTTCAGCTATTCTTGGACCAAACAATTCTCCTAAGCTAATCTATACGGGAGTGGATGGTATAAAAGCCGGGATCGGAAGTGCCGATCCTTTGGATGAGCAATTACAGGTATGGCAAAAGAGTAGTTTAAATCCATTAATCCCCAATGCGCCTACCAGCTCTCCGAATATGGATTTCAGAGATCCTTTCGTTTGGAAATCGGGGGATAATTATTATATGATTGTTGGTTCCGGTATTAAAAATAACCATGGAGGCATCCTGTTTACCTTCAAATCAACAGATCTTAATAAATGGTCGGAAATTAGTCCGCTCTATTACAGTTCGTCTGTCACCGATTCAGGGATCTTTTGGGAAATGCCATTCTTCATTCCATTGAGTAACTCGAATGAATATATGTTAGGAGTTACACCGGTCCCAACTCCAGGTGTTCCGGCCCAAACAATTTATTGGATTGGAAAATGGGGAAATGAGACATTTACCCCCTATTGCACCCTTCCCAGGAAATTAGAGCTTATTAATGGGCATTTACTTTCTCCTGCCTTCAACTTTGATGATTCAGGAAGAGGAACTTATCTTGGAATCATCCCTGAAGAGAGGGATGCTGCATCTCAGATTCAAGGTGAATGGCGACATTTATTTAGCCTACCCCGTGCTATCCGCTTACTGAATGATTCTTCAATAGGTCAGGTACCACATCCCAATCTTTGCCGGTTAAGGGATACCCCTATCTCTATTTCCAAAAGAGCGATTGTGCCAGGTACCAGGAATAATCTTCCTGAAATACAAGGAATACAGTCTGAATTTTCATTTCAGATAAAGGCAGATGCGTCCTCAAAATTTTCAATTCAGGTCTATAAAAATACTGCTGGTTCTGAGCTCACCACATTGTTCTTTGATCTTGCAAATAATAAAATTGCTTTGGACAGAACTCAATCTTCCTTACTGTCAGGACCTACTAAGGATTATAAATCAAGTGATTATATTTTCAATTACAAGGACACAATTTTTGTTGATGTTTTTCTTGATCACTCTACCCTTGAGGTGTTTGTTGACAAGATAACAGTTTTTTCATGCAGAGTCTATCCTTCAACTATTGAAAGCAACAAGGTCGATTTGGTGGTGAATAGCGGGAAAGCCGAAATACTTTGGTTAGATGCCTGGAATATGAAGAAAATGGATGTAGTAAATACTCAGGATGTTTGTGAACAGACCAATTTACCAACACAATTCAGAAAGGTTGAAATAACTACAGGCACAGCAGATATCGTTGACAATAGATTAAATATGAGATTGTATCCAAATCCAGCCAAACAAAAAATCAACATTGAATTCGATCAGAATCAATATGGTAAAATCAAAATTATGGTTTGTGACATCCTGGGAAGGCAGGTCTTGAACAAAACAATAAATTACCTGGATAATTCTCTGTATACACTTGATATCTCAATGCTTAATGCTGGAATATATGTTTTAAAAGCTGATGGGAAAAAACAATATAAACCTCTCAGAATAGTTAAATCAAATTAAATATAATATATTAAATTTCAAAGGATTATGAATAGATGTGTATTTTTTTATTTAATATTTTTGTCTATTATTATTTCATGTAATAACTCAAATTCCTCTGTAAAGTCATCAGAGAAACCGTATAGTGAATGCCATAGGCCTCAGGCCCATTTTTCTCCTGCCACAAGTTGGATGAACGATCCAAATGGCCTTGTATTTTTTGAGGGCGAATATCATCTGTTCTATCAATATTATCCCGATGCAACCGTTTGGGGTCCTATGCATTGGGGACATGCAATAAGCACAGATCTGGTTCATTGGCAACATCTTCCAATTGCCCTATATCCTGATAGCTTAGGTTATATCTTCTCGGGTAGTGCTGTTATAGATTATAAGAATACATCCGGATTGGGAACACCGGAGAGACCAGCTATGATTGCAATTTACTGCTATCATTCGCCGGTTCTTGAAAAAGCAGGGAAAAACAATTATCAAACCCAGGGAATGGCCTATAGTCTTGACAAAGGTCGGACCTGGACCAAATATTCCGGAAATCCGGTTGTTCCGAATCCGGGTATCAGAGATTTCCGTGATCCTAAAGTAACATGGAACGGAGAAATCAATAAATGGATAATGACTCTTGCTGCCGGTGATTGTATCCGTTTCTACAGCTCAGATGATCTGAAGAAATGGTCCTATGAAAGTGAATTTGGAAAGACCATTGGTGCGCATGGCGGGGTATGGGAATGCCCTGACCTTTTAAAGATGCCTGTAAAGGACAGTAAAGGAGAATCAAAATGGGTATTATTGGTAAGCATCAATCCCGGCGGGCCAAATGGAGGATCTGCAACACAATATTTTACCGGAAGTTTTGACGGTCATCGGTTTACTGCTGATAACCAAAAAATTCAATGGATCGACTATGGCAAGGAT
>CANJNY010000184.1 GCA_947475715.1 Prolixibacteraceae bacterium | reverse complement strand
GTTGAGGTGCCACGGCCCGACCGCACATCAGGGATTACATCAGGCACCTTGCCGTCTGGAAGTTGATCGGCAGCCAGATCGGCCAACCATTTGGTAAAGAAGGGGGCAACATCGTAATTGAATGCGGCAGTGGGGGCGAAGACTTGCGCATCACCGGTCCAGCCAAGACGCTCATCCCGTTGAGGACAGTCGGTCGGGATATCGAGGAAATTTCCTTTTTGTCCCCATTGGATGTTCTGCTGCAAGCGGTTTATCAGCGAGTCGGAACAGGAGAATGTACCCGTCTGAGGCATATCCGAATGGATCACTACCCCCGTAATACTCTTTATTGAAGGTATTCCCGGGTAGTACTCCAGTTTCACATACCTGAATCCATGAAAGGTAAAGTGAGGTTCCAACGTCTGCTCTTCACCCCCTTTGAGGATGAAATCATCTGTAGCTTTGGCCTTGCGAAGATTCTCAGTATAGAAGTTACCATCCTTGTCTAGAACCTCTGCGAACTTAAGAATCACACGATCGCCACGTTTCCCTTTCACTTTTAACCTGATCCAGCCTATCATATTCTGTCCCATGTCATAAACCACCTCGCCCTTGGGGGTTGTGATTATTTTTTGCGGGATCCGCTCCGCAATTGCCCGTACCGGATAACTCACGGGACCTACAAGGATATTTTTGGGATGATCGAGGATTATTGCCGGGACAAAGGTTGATGAATGAAAATCGGTTTTGTCCCAATCTTTTATTTCAAGGGTGGCATCATAAGTCTCCCCGTTGTAAATATCGGATAATGTGATCGGGCCATTTCCTGTTGACCATGAACCATCAGTACAGATTTGTTTGGAGGTCCCATCCGAAAACGTAATCTCCATTTGAGCGATTAACGCTGATTTATCACCGAAGTAATTTCGCTGCACCTTTCCGCCGATGTTTCCGCGATACCACCCATCGCCCACAATAGCTCCGATTGCATTCTGAGGTTTCAGCAGATTGGTGATATCGTAAGTCTGGTATTGGGTCCGTTTATTATAGCTCGTCCACCCCGGTGTAAAGAGGTCGGAAGTCACTTTACTGCCATTGATAAAAACCTGGTAAAGGCCGTGTGCGCTGATATAGAGCCTGGCTGTGGCAACTTTCTTTCCGCACGAAAACTCTTTTCTGAAATAGACGGGACGGTGATCTTCGGCCACCTTCCCGGGTGCTGCAATCCATTCTGCTTTCCAGAGCGAATTATCCAAAAAGGCTGTCTCCCACCATGACGGTTCGCTCCATGGTGTTACTTTCCCGTAGTTGTCCCAAATACGCACCTGCCAAGTATATCGGGTTTGAGATTCGAGAGGTAACCCTTTGTATTCAACATTCACCGACTGATCCGAGATTACCTTCCCTGAATTCCATGTGATTTTAGCGCTTTTGCTTTGCACCGATTCTGCAGCTGTTACCCGTATTTCATAGGAGATCTGATTAACGTTTGTTTCGTCACTCATAATTTGCCAGGCGAACCGAGGGTGCGAAACATTTAAGCCTAGTGGATTCGTGAGGTATTCACACTTTAATCCGGAGAGGGATGTTTTTGCGGAGGCTATGCCTGATAAGGTAAGAAACATCAACAAAATCATAAATTTTGGAAGCAATCTTTTCAATGTCATTTTAAAATTAGATTATTTCTGTTTTTTTTCACATTGTATGTCAATCTTCAACCCGCTTCGGGGTTGTTGCTTTTCGCTATTTACCTACCCCCAGTTCCGCAAGCTACACTGGGGGTTATTCAGATTTAACTCCTGCCGGAGTTAGCGAAAAATGGGAGACCAGGATATAACATGTTTCTATATATTTCGGTGCTCTGCACCTTTCGACCATTTATCCCGATGATATTCTACAAATATCTTGCGGCTCTGCCGCTTCCCAATGCGCAAGATTATGATTTCATTTATAAATAAAAAATTTAAAACATCCTTGGAATGCCGAGCCGGGTTTTTCCGGATGAGTGGTATCTGACTTTCTCATTAGGCAACGGATTTTCGGTTGTGGATATCCACCCTTTAAAATCTTTCCCATCAGGAAGAATGAAAAGTATCTCGTTAGGCTTTGTTCTAAACTCAGCCAGATCGCCACTGATTTTTTGACCGGAGTTTTTCAGGTTGGATTGAATGATTCCCGTTTCCCATGGTAATGCAAGTTTGCACGGATTACCCAAGAGACTCTTAATACAGATCCACTGCACCTCTCCTGATTTGATTTCGGAAGAGACAATAAATCCACCTCGGGCATGCAGCGTAAACCGGCCCGTTTTATTGGCCGGGAAAGCGGGGAAGATTCTTAGAATGCCGTCATAACTCTGAAGTAACGACTCATTCATTGCTGTTGTAAGTACCGAGGTGGCTTCCATCGACATATGGCGGAATGGCCACATTGGAAGGGGAAAGGTCTCTTCTGATTTGGAGGCAACATCTTTGACCTTATTGGTTCTAAAAAACCATTCGGCATCTTTATTCACTTCCTCTTCCAAGCCCCAATGTCCCCAGCCGTTGCAATAGATCTGCCATCTTCCCGGGAAACGTTCCAGATCGATAGCCAGCTCTTTGGCCATCCCCAAACGGGCCATGACGACAGAGGTTGGATCCCAGCCGGTAATTTCCGATCCGTATAATAGGGTAGTCGCGGTGGCTAATTTAAACAGACTATCCCCCTTTTGTGAAAGTCCGATCACCCCTGACGGAAAGACAGGGGAGGAGGGGACAGAAGGGAATATTCCATCGAGTAATTTTAACCCGTTTCTGGGATAATAGCGGCTTGTGATCGTGTCGCTGTTGCCTACCGGATTATAAACGACAAGCATTTTCTGCTCTTTAATTCCATACCCGGCAGCCAGTATCTTATTCGTTGGAGCTGGCTCTCCTTTAAAAAATCCGCGGTTCATCCTGAAACCTGAACCATCTGTTTTTATAGTCTCCTCATCGTTTTTCAGTACCGGCAGAGGTGCAAGATGACCCAGGATATCTTTCCATTTTTCGGCTTCGGGCAGAATGGTTTTTGCTTCTTTTAACGCGGCCAGAGTTGCACCGAATAAGGCGTTGGCATAGGTGAGTTCTGTGAGTCCATCCTTAAGTTTGATCCACCCTTCATAACCACTTCCCTCCTTTGCATGGTATTTTCCATCTGCTTCCTTTTCGAGAATCGATTCATAGAAACGGGCAGCCTCGGTCATAAAGGGGAGCGCTTTCTCCAGCAAGAATTTTTTGTCGCCGGTATATTGATATTGTCGCCAGAAATCGAGGGCAATCTCAGCAATGGGAGTATGATTGATCTTTTCGCCTGACGAGTTGTACCCGCGTCGTTCGGTCACGTCTGAGATAAACGCCCCTTTGGAATTAAATAATTTCAGGGCATCTTTTTGTGCCTCGGCAAGGGAGTTAAATCGGAAGTCTAGGTAAGGGGTTACCAGTTCATGAAATCCTGCTGCATTTAAGGGCCAGCTGATCTGCTGCTGGTTCCAGTGAAAGTAGAAATTCCAGTTCTGAACATCGCGGCTCCAGCTCCAGATCCCGTTGTTAAACCTACCGGGATATTTACCACCCTGCGAGGCATTGGCATAAAACATCGTGAGGTGCCATAGGGCGTTGAGGTAATCATCTCCGTAATCCATCAATGAGCGGTTCCAGATTTCTTTCCAAATCTCTGCGTTTGCGGCCTGATAAGATTCCATTCCTTTCGCTTTTACAGCTAAAAAGGAATTTTTTAATTCATTTATTGGATCACCGTTAATTGGTGAGGTGACTGAAAATGTGAGTTGAGCGCTTTTTTCACGGCTTCCTGATAACTTTATTGTGGCGCTATGTGAATGGTCGCGGCTGTAATTAACCGTTAACCTATTTTTCTGAATCACACTTCCACCAACGCCAAAGGTTCCGGAGGCTACTTTCTGAGTGATATACGCCCCATCATCATCTGCGAGTGTCTCGGTTCCCGAAACCCCTATCGTGGCATCTCTGTTTATCTGGTGGTACCAGTGGGAAAAAGTGCGCGAACCAAACCGCTCAACTGCAATTTCGAGGGGGATATTCTCATTCAGATCGCTTTTTACATCATAAAAAAGGAGTCCTGTTTGATGATCAACGAATGCCTTTAAGCTTACTTTTCCAAACGCGCTCTCACCCTCCAGAATTAATGAACCGTCTGCCAGATTAAGTTTTGCCTTAAATCCCGAAAGGTACAGAGTATTGAAAATGGGAAGCTTAAAGTCGATCACAATTCGGCAAGCATGTCGTTGGGTGGTGCTCAGATCCTCTTCGGCTCCGTCCCAGTTATGAAACGGACCAAATTTAGCATCGTCCCACAGATCGCTTTTATTGACTACGGCGATTATTTTGGAATCCTCACACCAGAATAGAACGCCAACCTCGCCGTTACCTAGTGGAATACCCTGCATGGGATCGACCGGAGGGGAGAGATAGACTAGGTCGTATTGCGATACCCGTCCGGGCCACGCGATATCCCATGTTGCGGTTTTGGGTTTGAAAGGTGACTGGATGGTTTTGGAGGATTCGGGCTGATTGGCATTCGCGGAATTGCCAATCAAAATGCAAAGTGCAAGGGTTAAAATAAAAAAACGGATGAAGATGATTCGGTTAGTTTTCATAAATATTTGGTCTTTTAATCGATTTCTGTTTTTATCATATTCAAACTTGTCAGCATTTGAAAATATTTACTATTTAGTTGAATATCAATATTATTAAAACTTAATACAAAAATCCAAACAGCCAGATTGGAACTTTGTTTCCCCCTCCTGTTTCAATATCATCCGCAGCAATCAAATAATTATCCAGCTGCTTTACCTGAGATGTATTTTTACCTTTGCCTCCAACCTCGATTGTTAATCCACCAACGGCAAAGTCACCTTCTGCCGGAGAATTGACCTTTAAACCTGCATTGAGTAATTGGTTTAAAACAAATGTCTCCCTAATATTCCCAATATCTGGTTTTTCTTTTAGTGCAAAAGCAAGGTTGGTATTTTCCAAAAATATTTTGTCTGGTTTTTGTAATGTTGATACCCCTTTCCCTTCCGAATTTAAGGTGTTAAGTAACCGTGCATCCTGTAATTGGTTGATATATTGATAGACGCTGTCGCGGCTCAAATCAAGTTTCCTTGCAAGTGCCGCAATATTAGGTTTAAAGGGGACCGATTCGGCTATTACACCCAATAATTTTTTAACCTTGATTGCCGTCCCTGAATTATATGAAACGATATAAGCCAGGTCGGTATCCACAATGGTATTGATCACCTGGTTTAATTTCATCAGATACGTATCTTCTCCTTCAGCAATAATTGGCAAATAGCCTACTTTCAAATATTTGCGAAAGGCCGGTAGCGGACGAAAATCTTCAGTGATCATCCGGCTTAGGCTTCGGTGGTTATTGTTGATATCCTCAATTTTGAATGCATCAAAACTTACCCCATTGGTAAATATTAAATATTCCCGAAAAGAGAGTCCTGCAAGCAAATAACTCACGACTCTTCTGCTTAAGTCCGCCTCACCACGATAAATATCCAATGCAGAAGAGGCTGAAAAAATGACCTGCATTTCGGGCAATCCATCATAAATGTTCTTCAACTCAACTGACCAGTTCTCATATTTATGGACTTCATCGATAAACAGTATTTTCCCTCCTTGCTTATACCAATCATTCGCTGTATCCAATAAAGTATGATTGTAAAACCACGTATGGTCCGCAGTGATGTATAATGCTTCTGGCGGCAATCCAAGGTCATACTTTAAATGCTGCAACATTAGTGTCGTTTTCCCTGCACCTCGTGGGCCTTTAATCCCGATCATTCTTTGTTTCCAGTTAATCTGGTTATGTAAGTATCTTCGGAAATCATTCTTTACCGGACGTAAAAGATTTTTGTGAAATTCAAATAAAATATCCATATTATGTCGATTTGATACGACAAAAATACAATAAATATGTCGTTTGTAGTCGACATATTGAATATTTTATTTTTTGTAGATCATGAGCCTGGACAGAACACATTTTCATCATATCCAAATAAATATCACAATATCACCCCAAAATATTTCAACTTTATTTCTTTTAATTCCATCTATTTCAGTCATCTCTAAACCTTATCGAATACAAATCTGCATCTTTCATCTGAACCCGCAGCCGAACTGTTTTAGCGATCAGGCTTCCTAAGTCTGCACCTTTATCCCAACGGACAACCCTCGAAATCTCATTGCCGATTATCGCCTGAGAATCTTCCAATGCAAAACCAGGTACCGGCACTCCGTTTTCATCCTGAAGCTCAAACCGGATCTCCCCGGCCGCAGAGGTTGAATAATTAATCTCAAGTTCATGTCCCGAGAAGGTGAATGGTTTAGTGATCATTTCTCCTCCGTTGTATGGGGCTGATAGTGAAGTGAAACCATCAATCCGCATCGAATACCGGTGCAGATGTGCGGTTGGCTGGGCATAATCCTGGTTGACATAAAGTGACATCTCTTCCGGAGAAGTTTGTACTACGTTAAGTGCGGGATAGTTGGAGCGTGAGACCCAGTTTTTCATCCCGATGCCGGGACGGATAAAGGCCTCCATGAACGTGCGGTCATAACTATTTCCACCGCGGGTTGTCATCATGTATGCGTCGGAGCAGTCTTTAAAATAGCCCGGATCAACATTGAGTTTTTTGGCCTCTTCATCCGAAAGGACCTGCTTTCCCGGCATAAAACGACCACCGATTGCAATATAAATCTGCGGAGCCCTGAAATAGGGACTTGTCTGCTGGGTATACAGGTGTTCCCGTGGTGTATTTCCAAAGCTCATCTCAACCGGTTTTGACCAGGAAATAAAATCGTCGGAGGTCGAGCGGCTTACGGTACGGACCCCCTCAAAGCCTCCATTGGTCCAGGTTCGGAAATAGCAAACATAGCACTGCTCACTTTCGGACCAGAAAGAGACATTCTGCGAATCAAATGCGAAACCGTTTAAAACAGGTTCGTCCCTTAGTCTCTTCCAGTGAATTCCGTCAGGAGAAACATAAGCTCGCAGACCGGCTTTGTCCTCACCCGCGAGTGCCTTATATTTTTCTGAAGGTTTAGTCTTAGGATTTGTATCAAGTAACGGACTGAAATTATGGCTCGAAGGGGCGTCATTTGCAAGAATAACATTGTTTCTTCGGGATCCTCCGACTTTGAATAATTTCAGAACCGGCTTTTGCCAGTGAATGCCATCCTGTGATTCGGCGACACAGGTCGTCTCTGTATTACTTCCGTCTTTTCCATCGACAGGTAATCCCCGGTAATAGACGTGAAATCGTCCTTCATCCTTAATTATTGTGCAATATCCGCAAAAGAGACCTTCCCATGCATTATCAAAGGAGAGAACCGAACCTTCGTCATGAGGAGTTTGCTTAATGATCCGCACTTCATTTAGTTTGTCAATAAGGTAATTATCGATAAAAATCTCACGTTTGTCACCCATTTGAATTACCTCTCTATTCTGGCTAAATCCCAAAAGGGGAAGGGTTAAAGCGGTGAAAAAGTAAACGATTAATTTGGGAGTATTCATTATCTATTTGTTGTGAAGTCACCCGGTGACTAAATTAAACGAATTATTATTTGGTAACTGAAAGTGAGTGGGTGACTTTTCAAGTCTTGAACAGTCACCCGCTCACTACTCACTTCAACCGAATTATTTAATTTTTGCCGATGTCTTTGTGAATGAATTACTTTTTGGAAAATGACCTTCAAAAAATGCTTTTTCAGTTCCGTCATATTGCGCTACGCGGACGGTACTCCAGGTTTCCTGATCACCGGTAGCGTAATAGAGGTATGTTTTCCCTTCATATTCAATTAGATCGGTATCTGAGTTATTCCTTCCCTCACCGGTGGCCGCCTCCAGGATGGGATTGTAGGGGCTGTATTCCCATGACTCTAAGTCCTTTGACCGGATAAGAAATGAGTTCCATCCATCGTGACCGGCATAGGGCTCGTGAACATAAATCACATAATAGTAAGGTTTGATGTAGCGGATAACTGGGCAAGCCGAATATTCATGTTTTTGTCCAGTAAAGACCAGGTCGGGAATTTTTTCCCATTTGGATAAATCTGTTGACCGGGCAAACTTGAAACAAAATTGAACCGGTTTATCCGACTCGTAAGCCATCAGATATCCTTTCTCATCGTGGCATACAGAAGAGTTAAAAAGATGCTCTTTACCCTCGGGTAGGATTACCTTTTCTGTTTTCCACTCCTTTAGATCTGTGGTTGTTATCCGATCGATACCCGTTGAATTCATGATTTGTCCGAAATCGGTAAATTCAAGGGCGAAGACGTTCAACTCTGCGCCATTCATATAGGCTGAGGCAAAAGAATGGCCCTGTCCAAATTGGACCACCTGCTCACCGGTCTGCAAATCGTCGATGTATAAATAGGCATCCTTACCCTTGGCATGCCCTAGTCCGGGTCGGTAATTGGAGACTAGCAGCAGACGCGAACCGAAAAGTACGGGGGTATTTTCCATCGGTGTTCTGCCGATTTGGGAAAAGGCAAAGGGAAGCTTGGTTAAGAGGGGTTTTTGAGGCTTTTTAGCATTTGCAAAATTACTTGAGAGCAGTAATAAACCAGAAATAAAGAAGGTGACAGATATTTTTTTCATGAATTAAATTTTAATCGTAATAAAATGCTCTGAAAGAGCTAAATCTGAATAACCGTGGGTGCTAGCCCACGGTT
>CANJNY010000183.1 GCA_947475715.1 Prolixibacteraceae bacterium | reverse complement strand
TGGTGATTTCCAATCTCAAGGTATCCGCCATCCCCATTTTCACTGTACTGACTAAAGTTACGGGGGCGCGAAGGATCGGCGGCTTTAACCAGGTCGGCAGATAGTTTAAAAAGTTCAGCAAAATTTTCCGATTCATTCGCCAGTGACCACTGAAGTATGCAAGGGTGTGATTTATCCCGTTCGACCATTTCGAGTGTTGGCTGAAGGATCGCCTCAAAGTAATTTAATTCATTTACCGGTTCTTTCGTTGCCCAGCAGAACGGAGCCTCCTCTTCGACAAACATTCCCTGTTCATCACACGCATCCATTAATTTCTCGTTGGGGGGATAATGTGAAGTGCGGATATAATTGATATTTCCCTCTTTGAAAATCCGAACATCCTCAGCCCATTGGTTTCCTGTCAACGAGCGACCCCTTACCGGAGAAACCTCGTGACGGCAAACCCCTTTAATCTTAATGGGTTGGTTATTCACAAAAACCTGGTTTCCCCGCACCTCAATCTGGCGAAAGCCAAACCGGCGAATGACGCGGGTAATCTCCTTGCCATCAATAGTGATTTTGCACTCCAGGGAATAGAGATTCGGATGTTCCGGATCCCATTTCTTCGGATTAGTTACATTCAGATCCAAATTTTGCTGGTTTTTCTCTTTGGATAGTAAGTTTACAGTAAGACTGTTCTTTCCTTCGGTTGAAATAATGTTTCCGGAACCATCCCGGAGCGTCAGCTTCACCTCAGCCTGTTGTTTCTCTGTCGATTCATTTGAAATCTTCAGTGCTGTTTTAAGAATAGCATTCTCATATTTCGCATCGAAGGTTGTACTTACATGCAATGAAGCCACATTAATTTCGGGAATTGCAATCAGGCAGATTGGACGGGTGATTCCTCCCAGCGGATGGACAGCATATTTGGAGGCGCTTGAAAGGGTATCGGCAAGACTTTCGCTCCGAACCGCAATTGAAAGTTTATTTTCGCCGGCATTCACCAATGAGGAGATGTCCGTTTCGAAGGGTGTCATTCCACCCAGGTGGCTCCCTGCGGCTTCACCGTTTATCCAAATTTTACATTCGCTGTAAATTGCCTCGCATTTGAGTATAATCCGTTTTCCTTTCCATTGATCGGGGATCTTAAAAGTCCGTGAATAGCCGGCATATTCACCGGTTTTAACTGCATGACCTTGCATAACCCATTCGCCGGGGACATCGATAGGTTTGAAGTTTAAGGGGTTCGCGCTTTGAAAGAACTCCTTCTCCGGTGAGGGATTAAATTGCCAGGTACCATTCAGATCGATTTTGACATCCTTCAGATCTCCGGAGGATTCGGGAATTGGTGTCCAGCGGATTGCTGAAACCTTTTGCGGATCATAGCTGAATTGGGCGTTTGCCGTAAGGTTGATAATCAGGAAAGCGTATAAAATTGAATTTAAAAATCTCATAGTTAATGTTTTATAGACTATCATAAACAACTTTAATATATTTATAAAAGACAAAATAACCATTATTTCGAAAAGAGTTCAAGCTGAACGGTTCCTGAAAAGGGGTCCCCTTTTTTCAGTGGCCGGCAATATTTTTCCAGATGACTGCTGAAAAATGAATCGCCACCACCAGTTGAAAATCCGGTTACCAGGAACTGAATCGTTTCACCATTCACGAAACAACGGAAGGTTTGCTTTCCTTCACCAATAATACGAACTCCAAAACCCTCTTTCGATTCAAGGGAGGCGTCATAGATGAAATCTTTCGATGACCGGAAATCGTTTGACCCAAGTTCGTTACTATCATACCGCCAGTCCCAGCCCGGTTCACTTCCAAACTTCTGATTTCGGCTTGCTAAAAGGGGAAAAGGAAATGCTTCGCCTTGTGCCCTGCCGATATGGTTTTCAGGATATACATTCCACTGCCCTTTGCGGTTCCAGGTGAGTTTCTCAACATTCCGGGGGGTAGTGAATACCATTCCCCACTGGCGCGGATTAATGTCAATGGCCGAAATGAACCTATATCCGACCTTAAGATTCCCCATCCGGTCGATTGAATAGCTGATTTCTCCTGTTGCTTCATCATAAGAACCAGCCACTTTCAGAATAACTACTGTCTCGCTCTCCTGTGTGGTCAATGAACTCATTTTCCAGTTGGAGCAGACATTATTTAGCGGCTGAATCGTCAGGCTGTGCTCGGTAAGGCAGGGGCCGGTAGTCAGTGGAAGCATCATCAGTGAAGTACCCTGGCGAAGAATTTTATTTCCATTCTTTTGAGCCTCTTTAATCATCCCGCTTTGTGCATCAAAAATCCAGACGAAGGATTTGCCCCGAACCGAAATCGCTTCAGAAGTTTTGGTCATTGTGATTTGTTCTGCTTCCAGATTCTTACTTCTGTTTTCATGCTGAGGGTGGCCAACGGGTATTGAATATTCATCAACTAAGAATCCAGGCGGAGTGACAAATTTAAGTGCAAGGGTTTCCCCTTCATTCGGAATACGACCAGGTTTAACTTGAATTACACCAAAACTTCGGGGCGCAATATCCGATAAAATTATTCCTGAATCACCTCCCAAGGTCCATTCAATTTTCAGCTCATTAAAGTTTGTAAAATCAAAGCGATTCTCAGTTTGAAGCAGGATCGTATTGCCAGGTATCGGAAGTTTAATCTCGCCAGTGAAAACCTTTACAGGCGAATATGATTTTTTAATGTGGTAATATTCGGGCTTTTCGCGCCGCCAGCCATCAATAGGGCCCCATTCGCCATAACCGACAGCTTTTCCGCTTGGAAGATAAAAGACGTCATCGATCCCTGACCATATAGCTCCTCCCAGACAACCACGGCTGTAATAGATATTATTCCACATCGGCTCCATCCCGATTCCCCACGCATCACGCACGCCAGGATCGGTCACGATTTCCTGACGGTTATAGGTGTTCAGATGCACATACTCGCCAAATAACAGGGGGCGCGGAAATTCTTTCCCAATTTCAGGTCCTGCAGGGCCGGGGTAATGATAATTTGCAATGGCCATTTCACCACTCCCAAAGTTGTTGTATTCTCCGTAAGACTGATCATGAAAAGTCGAAGGACGAGAGGGATCAAGCCGGTTAAGAAATTCATGGTTGGCTTTCCAGTTGGGACCCCATGCCGATTCATTGGCCATGGACCAGATAATTACAGATGGATGATTGCGCAGGTATTCAACAGTTTGTCTGGTGATCTGTTCGATTAGCGGCAGGAACCGCTCCTGATGCGGATTCTCTTTTACCCATTTGCTGTTTGCGCCATGACCTACCCAGGCAATCGGATTCTCAACTTC
Organism: Prolixibacteraceae bacterium; assembly: GCA_947475715.1. Lineage (GTDB taxonomy): Bacteria > Bacteroidota > Bacteroidia > Bacteroidales > Prolixibacteraceae > JAAFHB01. The sequence goes on along the minus strand of CANJNY010000183.1, from coordinate 5,478 downwards.
CACATACATCCCCAGTTCGTCACACAACGCTACAAACTCTTCCGATGGAGGATAATGGGAGGTTCTGATATAATTAATGTTTGCCGCCCTGTAAAGCCGTACATCCTTTTCCCAAAGTTGCAGATTCAGTGCACGTCCCAGTAACGGATGGACATCATGGTGGTTTACCCCCCGGAGCTTAACCGGCTTTTCATTGATGAATAACTGATTCCCAATCACCTCAATTTTCCGGAATCCAAACCGTTGTCTGACTATTTCTTTTTGTCCGTTGGCCTCGACCGTGATTTGAAGAGAGTACAAATTCGGATGTTCAGCATCCCATTTTCTGGGATTTAGAATATAAAAAAGTTTTTTCTGTTCCGTTGAGTCTTTGGCTGGATTCCCGACCGCTTCTTCCATCTGCACTTTATTTCCCGACGAGTCATAAAGGTCAAACTGAATTTCCGAATTGGTGGATCTCTTTTTGGAGCTGTTTTCAATTGAATAATCCACAACCAGTTGACCTATTTCACTTTTATTTTCCCAATTCGTACTTAAATGAAGCGACGAAAGATGAACCTTTGGCACTGCGATTAAATATATCTTTCGAAGGATTCCCCCCAATGGGTGGGCAGCATACTGGGTACCACTCATCAGACTGTCGGCAAGTGATTCGTTCATTACTCCAAGAGTAATACTATTCCCACTTCCGGGTTTTACAAGATGAGTAATCTCCATTTCAAAAGCGTTCATCCCCCCCTGGTGACTTCCCATACGCTTGCCGTTTATCCAGATTATTGCATCGCTGTAAACAGCATCACAACGTAATTTTATACGATAATCTTTCCATTCCGCCGGGATATGAAACGACCTTATATAGCCTGCCCGTGTATTTGGCTTCACGGTGAATTTCTGCATGGTCCACTCCCCGGGAACTGAAATATCGCTCCATGACAATGGAATTTTACTAACAGTCCCAAAACCTGCCGATGGTGAGGAGTTGAATTTCCACGTTCCGCAAAGATCCAGTATTGAATTTTCCAATCCATCGACATTAAACGGACGGGGAGTCAGTGATGATGAAACTCCCTCCTCCCATAATGCGGCTCTACAAAAATCAGGAATCGACAAAAGGACCAGGTAAAGCACAATTTCGCATACTCGTACAATGTTTTTTATCAAACTCATAAGTTTAATTAAAACTGATTACTTGCAGCTGTCAGAACGATTGAAACAATAAGTATAAATAATCCCATATTCAATAACCTTCTTGACCTATACGTGGCGTCTTTCCATTCGCCACGGTATAATCCCCAGAGATTTCCAATCACTATTGATAGTGTAATCAGCAATGGCCATCCTACGATTAATCCGTAATTGCCCAGCATGGAGCAGCCGATACCGTAAAAATAGAAGCTGCCCGTCCACATCAACGACATGGATATCATTAATAACCAGTTAATTGTTTTATGTTCATTGATAAGAGTTCTGAAATTTCCGCCCTTGCACATCAGGTAAAGGCAATAACCCGCATTCACTACCGCCCCGGTAGTAAAAAACAGTGACCAGACGACATTTCCCGCAAGAACCCCTCCCACACCGGAGTCAAGGGCGATAGCAGTAATCTTTCCGCTAAATGCAGCCCCTAAATTTGGTAAGCATGACGTAAAGCCGGAGATGATGGCAAGGGTAAGCCCAATCCCTAGTTTCTTGGACGTATCCCCTGACGCAACTTTATCTTTCAGTGACGAAGCTTTAGCGCAGATAATAATACCACCGATTGTGAGAACGGCTCCTGCAACGATCAGCCCACCCTTAAGGTGAAAAAAAATATCCGGCGAGAATATAAGCGCCGGGATGATCGTTCCTGCCGTGGCGTTGATCCCCATGATTATAGGAAAGCCAAGGGCCATTCCCAGCAAATCCATCCCCTTCCCGAAAAGGATTGCCCCAACTCCCCAGCCCAACCCAAAAAGCATAACAACCAACATCAATGAAGAAGGGATCTTAGCAACTATACCGGTTAGATTATCAAAAATAGAAAAAGCAATGATCCAATTGATTATCAACATTCCCAGGATTGAGAATGCGAACCATTTATGCGACCACTCCCATTTCCGGGTGTAAGTCATCGGCAAAATAAATGATCCCTGCAGCAGTCCTGCCAAGGAGACAATTAAAAGTCCAAAGGTAATGTTCATAATCCGGTGATTAAGTTAGTTGTCGATTGATTAACAAATATAAATGTTCCCAATCTGGTTTACATGAAGTATATTTACAGTCACTTGAACAATATTTGCCGGAATATATTTTAAAAAGACAATAACATTCAATCCGTATTGAAAACTAAAATCCGAATCAATGCAGGCACAGTACTTTAAATTACCCAAACAATTTCATCAATCCATTTCAGTCCGGACTGACCGTCTGCCGTATTTTTACAATGACTGGCATTATCATCCCGAATTGGAACTCGTGTATATCATCAAGGGTGAAGGAACACGGTTTGTTGGTGATAATATTGACCGTTTTGAATCGGGAGATCTTGTTTTACTTGCTGCGAACCTACCCCACGTATGGAAAAGTGATGAAGAATATTTTAAACCTGAATCAAAAAAAATGGTTAAGGCCCTTGTAATTCACTTCCAGATTGATTTTTTAGGTCCCCAGATTTGGGTAGTTCCTGAATTCCAGGCGATTAAAAAGCTTCTGGAAGCTTCAAAAAGTGGTATCTCCTTCCATGTTCCAGCGATACATCCGATAAAAAAACTTTTGATTAACATCTCTGCACTTTCACCATTCGATCGGTTATTAATGCTGATGACAATCCTGAATCAGCTTTCAACGCTTAAAGAGCAAAAAAGCCTTTCAGGTATTGCATATGCTGAAAATAGCCTACAAAATAAATCAGAGCGACTTGATAAAATCAATAACTATATCATTACTAATTTTAAAAATGAAATTCAGATCGAAAAGATTGCCGAAATTGCAAACATGACCGTTGCATCGATATGTCGTTATTTCAGGAAAAAAACCAGAAAGACACTCACCGAATTTATCAATGAGGTACGAATCGGGTATGCCTGCAAATTATTGATCGACGGAGCATATTCAATCTCAGAAATCGGTTATCTGTGCGGGTATAATAATCCATCCTATTTTAATCGCCAGTTTAAAAAAATTACGACAATAAATCCTACTCAGTATCTCTCAAAGAAAGTTCAGTTTGAAAGAATAAATTAACTTTGTCTCTCTAAATTATCCAAATGAAAAGTAATCTATCATGAAAACAATAAGATATTATCTTGCACTTCTGCTTTTGGCAGTTGTTTTCGCACCTGCCTTAGCACAAACTGCAGGCAGAGTGGCGATAATTCCACAACCGTCACAGGTGATTGAGCGACCTGGAGTATTTACGATTGACAGGTTGACCAAAATACAAAGCGAGCCTCTATTTGCCGGAGTAGCCTCTCTTTTTGCAATACAATCAGAAATCCGGACGTTTGCATCGAAATCGGGCAATACGAACGGGCATCAGATTATCTTTGCACTTGCAGGAAAAGATATCGTAGCCGATAGTGCCGGTTACCGGTTGGTCATTGATCCTGAAAAGATTACCCTTTCGGCCCGAACGGCTGCAGGAGCACTTAATGGAATGCAGTCACTCTTGCAACTCATTCTGCTACAACCCATAAAAGGAGAAGTCCCTTGTGTCGAGATAAACGATCATCCGCGATTTGGATACCGAGGAGTGATGCTTGATGTATCGCGAAACTTCTTTCCCGTTAGTTACATCAAACATTTTCTTGATCTGATGGCACTATATAAGATGAATAAGTTTCACTGGCACCTCACCGATGGTCCGGGATGGCGTCTGGAGATCAAGAAATATCCTGAACTCACCTCCAAAACGGCCTGGCGGACCCACCAAACATGGAAAGAGTGGTGGACTAGTCCTCGCCATTACTTAACAGAGGGAGATCCCAATGCCTATGGAGGTTATTATACTCAGGTAGAGGCACGGGAGATTGTGGCTTACGCTAAACAACGCGGAATTACAGTAATTCCGGAGATTGAAATGCCTGGGCATTCAGACGAGGTTCTGGCAGTATTTCCAAATCTTGCCTGTTCGGGAAAACCCTTTGTAAGTGGTGAACTTTGCCTTGGTAACGATTCAACGTTTATTTTTCTTAAAAATGTACTGTCGGAGGTAATCTCAATCTTTCCTTCCGAATATATTCATGTAGGTGGTGACGAGGCTGGCCAGGCAGCATGGAAAGAGTGCCCCAAATGTCAGAAACGGATCAAAGACGAGAAGCTCAAAGATGAATCTGAACTGCAAAGTTATGCCATTCGCAGAATCGAGCAATTTCTGACTTCAAAAAAGAGAAAACTTCTTGGGTGGGACGAAATTCTTGAAGGTGGTTTGGCGCCTGCTGCTACCGTAATGTCATGGCGTGGAGAGCAAGGTGGAATAACGGCTGCCAATATGGGTCATGATGTGGTGATGACCCCCGGCGGGTATTGCTATTTTGACCATTACCAGGGAGATCCCGCAACCCAGCCACTGGCGATTGGCGGATATCTGACCGTGGAGAATGTCTATTCATACGAACCGGTACCTGCAGAGCTCGATCAAACAAAAGCCAAATACATCCTGGGTGCTCAGGCCAATATCTGGACAGAATATATCCCTACCACAGAACACCTCGACTATATGACCTTCCCGCGTTTGCCTGCAATGGCAGAGGTTACCTGGTCAGAAAAAAAGAACCGTAATTATGACAACTTTAAAACGAGATTACAGTCCCACTACCGCCTTCTGCAAAGGCTTAATGTGAACTATTGCCGCCCCTCATACCGGCTTGAAGCTGGCACTAAATTCGATAATACGGCGAAAAAAGTTACGGTCAACTTTAAAAGCGAACAATTTAATCCAGTGATTTATTATACCCTCAACGGTTCTGAACCGACCACAGCGGCCAACCTTTACTCCGGAAATTTTGAAGTTTCAGGTTCGGCAAAAGTTGCTGCAGCCATCTTTGAAAATGGATTGATGAAAGATAAACCAGTCAGGCTGAATGTCGATTTTCACAAGGCAATTGGTAAAAAAGTTACTTATAATCTTCCGTACAGCAAGAACTATGTTGCTCAGAAAGAGGCGACCTTTGTAAATGGCTATCGGGGTGGTGCCTTAACCTACGGCGATGGACAATGGCAGGGCTTCGAATCAAACGATATGGATGTGACCATTGATCTTGAAAAGGAAGATGCACTGAAAAGTCTCGCTGTATCATTTATGCAGCAAACCGGACCTGGGGTGTTTATGCCTGATTTTGTGGAAGTCTCACTTTCGGATGATGGGAAAGAGTTTAAAAAGATCAATCCGATTACCAATGATATCCCTTTAACCCAATCGGAGCTGACACTGAAAAATTTCGAGTTTAACCTTTCCGGAAAGAAGGCAAGGTATATCAGGGTCTTTGCAAAAAACGGTCA
>CANJNY010000182.1 GCA_947475715.1 Prolixibacteraceae bacterium | reverse complement strand
GCGCGTTCTGCGCTTGATTTCGCGAACAAGACTGCTCGCACTTTGTTTCTTATCTTCCATTTTGTAGGATTTTTATTGATGATTAAATATCTCAAATCCCACATTAACTTTAACCCCTAATTAGTCCAGATTGTGCTGACAGTTTACAGTGTTGGTATGGTTGTGGCCATATATCCAATAATCTGGTTGATAGGTTTCAATAAAATCGTACAATTCAACAGCAAAAGCTTCATTCAAAAAATCGGTCTTGTACTTCTCTGGATAATTCATCAAGGTTGGAACATGATGCGTAACTACAATAGTTTTTCGATCATCTTTAGCTTGTAAAGCATCCGTTAGAAAACTCAAACACTCCAAGTGCAAACTATTAAATTGTGGTGCCGTCAACTTCTTTTTGCCAAATTTTATCACGAAGAAATCTGAAATACTTTGTTGAATTACCCATTCATTTGCTGGCTTAATCTGCGACCAAAGCGTAGAGAAAATGAGATTAACGTCCTGATGAACTATTGCTTGATTATTAACCAGGAAAATATTGCTCCTAATTTCTTCCCTGAGACTTCCGATCTTCTTAGACAAATCATAGCCGTAATATTCATGGTTTCCCGGTAACCAGAAAGTTGTGTGATAATTATCGGATACGTAGTCAAAAAAATCGTTACTCTGCTTCATTGCTCCAAAAGGAACTATATCACCGGCTAGCAACAGCAAATCACCTTCAACTTTTAGTGGATTTTTTTTGATGAAGTTTTTGTTTTCTAAAAACTCTAGGTGCAGATCTGAACAATATTGAATTTTCATTACGGCAAAATACGGTAACGTGAATATAAATTAAGTAACAGTATATACCTGTTGAGCTTTCCAGTTTACAATTGTTTCCATCTATAAACTGATGTATACGAAAAAAATATTCCATAAAATTTGTTCAGGACCAGCATGTGGTAGTATATTCGCATCATCAAGAATCTCCACTTTGTTAGATGAAATATCATCTATAGCACCAAGAATTACCTTTCTTGTTTATGTGGCGGTGGTAGCAACCAGTTTACAAGTATTTACGAAAGCGCATCTACCACAAAGGCTGAATAGGCTTGCCACAAAATGATTTACGGATTCTGTAAACTCTGGATGACTATACCACATAAACACGAGTTGACTGGAGGTTGGCATATTGAAATTTTAAATACCCGAATACTAAATGAAGAAGAAAGAATATTTTATCACCTTTAACTGTGGTTATGGTTGTATGGTTTATGCGGAATTCTTGCCCGATGCGATAGTTTTAGCAAAAGCAGCAGCAATTGAAAAAGGTTATACGCTGCCAATGCTTGAATATATCAGGTTCCCGCATGGCAAAACGGTTCTTTGTGGCCATCCAATAAATTATAAGAAGGAAATAGTTCCTGATTATAGTGGCGATTTATGAGCCGCAAAGACTCAATGAATTTGTATACGGCTGTATACCAGCGTTTACGCGAGTTTACCATCGTATACAAACACCTGTGATTAACAGGGATAACGCCAACAGGCTCTTAATTTTTTCTGGCTTTGCGCAAATAGGTTGCGCGGTGGAACTGCATATTTGGCACACAAACAATTCAATAAATTATGATCACTGACGACAAAACTAATACGGTATACATATCGGATATTCTCCAAACTCGATATCCGCAACTGCATCATTCCCTTTGGACAATGTTACGGGAAGAAAATGTATTACTGCTTGAATTAAAAAACACAAAGGATATTTGGTGTTGCGATTACATGCCGGTTCAGGTATCAGATGATGAGTTTGTGATGTTCAATTACGACCCGGATTATTTATATGGTGAAGAATATGTTCTTCTGATAACCAAGCAGGATGATGTGATAGCACCTCTTTCTTTGAATATCACTAAATCCAACCTTGTTATTGATGGAGGGAATATTGTGCGGCACGAAAGAAAAGTGATTTTGACTGACAAGATATTTAAGGAGAACCCACATAGAACAAAAACGGAAATCTTACAGGAGCTTCGATATTTTCTGGAGGCAGAAGAAATTATCATTATCCCTAAGGTTCCTTATGACTATACCGGTCATGCTGATGGAATGGTACGTTTTGTAAATGCTAATACAGTTTTGCTGAATGATTTCAGCAAATTAGGGGAAAGTTATTTTGAAAAACTGAAGAAAAGTATCACCGGTCAAGGATTGAATATTACACTACTTCCATGGGATGGTTGGAGGCAGAAAGAACTTAGTTCCGACTTGGGCGACTACATCAATTTTCTTCATGTGGGAGATCTTATTATCGTTCCTGAATTTAAAGAAGAAACGAATGAAGCCGCAAAAACCATTATTCGTCAATGTTTCCCTAAAGCAAAGGTAAAAGGATTGGATTGCGTTGAATTAGCTTTGGAGGGAGGGGTACTACATTGCTGCACTTGGAATATTAAATCATGAAAAATTATAACAGTATGAAGTATGATATCATCGGAGACATTCATGGCCACGTAGAGCCATTGACGCAACTCCTGCACAAACTCGGCTACGAACTGAAGAACGGATACTATCAGCATCCAGAAGGACGAAAAGTGATTTTTGTCGGAGATTTTATTGACCGTGGACCACACATTCGCGAAACGTTACAGCTCGTGAAAGCGATGACGGATAATGGAGCTGCTGAAGCCATCATGGGAAACCACGAATACAACGCCATTTGTTTTCACTTGAAAGATAAAGAACGCGGAGGGCATTTACGGAATCATAATTTCAAAAATATTCTTCAGCATGAGGAAACCATAAAGCAGTTTCATTTGCACGAGAAAGAATGGCACTCGTGGATTGATTGGTTCATACAATTGCCCTTGTTTATAGAAAGAGAAAATTTCCGCGCAGTGCACGCTTGCTGGGATGATAAACTGATTCATCATCTACGTCAACACTCGAAAACGGGAGTTTTATCAAAGAAATTTATTTACTCCGCACAAGAGTACGGAACTCCAAATTACGAAGCCGTTGAGCGAACGCTGAAAGGAAAGGAAGAGAAACTGGCGAATGGTATAACGTTTAAAGATAAAGATGGGACAATACGAACAGAAGCGAGAACTAAATGGTGGAAGACCGGAAATGACTGCACATTTGATGAATATATTTTTGGAGATATTGAAGAATTAAATGGGAAGAAAATTCCACCAGGAACGTTTAAAGATAATATCGGATATCCTGATAACCATTCGCCTGTTTTCTTTGGTCACTATTGGCTGAAGGGAGAGCCAGCACTGCAAAGTGATAATGTTGTCTGTCTGGATTACAGCATTGCTAAAGGAGGAAAACTAGTTGCTTACCGCTATAATGGAGAGAGCGTTCTTAAATTCGAATCTTTGATATTTTAACACAAAAAGATGGCAACTGATTATAATTTCGAAAGGTTTTTAACCGCACAAGAAAAAACCTATTTAATAGCACTATCCGAAATTAAGAATGGAAGAAAGCAGAGCCATTGGATGTGGTATATCTTTCCTCAGATCAAAGGTCTTGGTTTTAGCGATACATCGAAATTTTATGCCATTAACAATCGAGAGGAAGCAATTCAATTTATGGAACATACAGTTTTAGGAAGCAGACTTCTTGAAATATCAAATGAGATGCTGAAAGTTACTGGGAAATCTGTACATCAAATTTTCGGAAGTCCGGATGATATAAAGCTGCAATCCTGTATGACATTATTTGGTTCCTTAGCAAATGCCAATCCAGTTTTTCAGTCTGTTTTAAATAAATATTTTAATGGAACTAAAGACGATAAGACGTTTCAATTAGTCAATACTTATCCGGTATGATTTTTCTAAGAGAAGATTTATGGTTTCCTGATGTAGCAAAAGCTGATGATGAAGGTTTAGTGGCTGTAGGTGGAGACCTTTCAAATGAGCGTTTACTTCTCGCGTATCGTAGCGGTATTTTCCCGTGGTTTATTGAAAATGAGCTCGTATTCTGGTTCTCTCCACCGGAGCGCTTTGTTTTATTTCCGGAGGAAGTTCATGTCAGCCACAGCATGAAGCAAATCATTCGTCAGGGAAAATTTAAAGTGACCGAAAACAAAAACTTCAAAGATGTAATAGAAAGTTGCGCAGCAGTTAATCAATTCAAGACTGGCTCAACATGGGTATCAGAAGAGTTCATAGAGTCGTATACACAACTTCATCATCTGGGTTACGCAAAATCTGTTGAAGTGTGGGAAGGCGATAATTTAATCGGTGGTCTATATGGAGTAGAAGTTGGAAATATTTTTTGTGGGGAAAGTATGTTCAGCCTCCAGACAAACGCATCTAAGCTCGCTTTAATTCATCTATGTAAAAGCGGTAGATACAAGCTCATAGATTGTCAAGTGTATACTTCGCATCTTGAATCAATGGGAGCGAGAATGATTAGCAGGGATATCTTTCTCAACGGGGTAATAGCAAGTCAAAAAACCGTATAAATACATTTTGCTTTTTACATGAGCATTAACAATTGAGTCGGTGTATGCGGAAATCCAAAATGGTCGATAAAAATTTACCAATAAGAGAGGATGGCTAAATTGACAAAAGTGTTTTTTTTATTGCGTCCCGCAACTTGCTTTCCACTTTGGTCTGCTCAGCATATTGATTCCACTTCCTTACGGTCCCGCTGATCTGATCAATGATAGCAGATCCTTTCTTTAGACTAATTTGTCGCGCTATTTCCAGCAAATCTTCTCGGTTAATATTTTCGCGTTTCCCGTTTACACTAAGCGATTGCCGGCTGACCCAAGCACTGCCTGGTCGGTAAGCATGGCATATATCAAACGCAGGAGTGAGTTTCCATTCACCGGTGGCATCCATTTCGAAAGCAAAATTCTTGGTGTGGTCATCGCAATTTCTTGCAAGCACATTAAATACCATTCTTCTAAACATCTGTTCCGCCTCAGGATGCGTCAGCCTTAATACCCGCATGGTTTGAAAAAGCTGTTCATAGCTGTAACTGGTTATATCGTTGTAATCATAATGCATCATTGCGCAAAAACTCTGCACATGCAATTTCCCGTTATCAGGCAACCGGTCGAAACGCTTTGTCATAAAGTGTGCTCTTCCGTTTTCTTCCAGCAACCGGCACTCTGTCATTTCAATCCCGCAATCAATTGCCATCAGGTTATATGCCAATTCTACGCGTCCATATCCTTTTGATGAACCCAGCTGACTATCTGCTACGCCATCAAATTTAATGAGCCAATGAGCAAAACCTTTCGGGACATCCGTTTGTCCGGAGCGCACTTCTCCCGTTTTAGAATTGTATGCGATGACTGCTTTCGCTCTCGCACCACCAGATGAAGTACCTATTTTCAAAATATCCAATAGTCCCTTTTCTTCATCCTTCGAAAGTTTTGTTGCAAACTGTTTCCTGCCTGAAAGTATTTCCTGCGCGATATTTACGAGGCTGTCAATTTCAATTTTAGTGGCGGTATCTGTGCCTTTGGGTTCAACCGGTTCATACTCTAATGCACCCATCCCTCTTTTACCGATGAAGCAAAGCATTTCTACTGGGTTCATACTGTCCGGTGCACGTCCCTTTTTGGCGAGCCATGCGTTTATCAGCGCATTCCCGTATCGGTCTGGTAAGGTATCCGCCAGCAAACCGGGCAATCCTTTAAAAGTAATACTGCGGTTGTTTTCCGGGAAGGAAAATATTCTGCCTTTTGCAGAAGCAAGCGGCATTTTTACCGGTGCTAAATCCAGATTGCTTTTTAGGAAGTTTGAATCAAATTCAAAATTTCCCGTTTGCGTTTCCTCATTCCAGGCAACTGCACCAACCGGTTTATTCCAAAGATTGACGAATGCATTTTTTATCATTACCAGTTTGTTTCGGATTTGTTTTTCTTGTTTCCGTTGCGTGCCCGTTTCCGTTTGTTTAGCTCTGCCTTCGCCAATTGAATAGGACTGATTTTATCGTGGACTTCAAAATTTTGTAACAGGTGTAACTGTTCCAGTGCTCTCAGCACCTGAATTAGAGAGGACAGATTACCGCCACTTCCGTTTTCAAGCTGAACAAGTGTTGACCTACTGACCCCAGCTCCATCCGCTACCTGTTGTTGTGTTTTATTTTGTTGCAGACGGCAGTCTTTGATGAAACTTCCGATCGTTTCTATCAGAGCGGAGTCGCTCATGGCATACCAATTTTTATTTCCTTTTTCCATTCGAAACAATATTTATGATTGTAACGGAATAATCGATGACAAAGATACAGATTTGTATGAATACTCAGTCATAATAATAATTTTTGTTTGATAATGACTGAAATATAAGTCAATAAATACAGCTTGTTTTTTTGTGCGCTTAAGGATTAAGGTAGAATCGTATACACAACTGCACCATCTGGGCTATGCAAAATCTGTTGAAGTATGGGAAGGCGATAATTTAATACGTGGTCTATATGGAGTAGAGGTTGGAAATATTTTTTGCGGAGAAAGTATGTTCAGTCTCCAGCCCAACCCATCAAAACTCGCTTTAATTCATCTTTGCAAAAGCGGAAAATACAAACTCGTAGATTGTCAATTGTATACGGCCCATCTTGAATCGTTGGGAGCGAGGATGATTAGTAGAGATACCTTTCTCGAAGAGTTGAAAGTGAATTACCTGAAAAAATAAAAGCAGAGTGGCTCAAAATTAGTTGGTCACATATATGTATGCAAGAAGAAAATCTAATTTAGACCATTCGTTAATAAACCCGCAACTATATTTTATGCTATCGGAAAACGTGGTGAAAGCAATTCTTGTGATAGGGGTTTCCTTCTTCGCTTTGTTAAACAGTTGGGTAGAGAATAGGAAAAAATTATTCCTGGTTCAGTATCTTGTGCTACTCTCCATTTTTGGTGTGTATTTATTTATGCGTAATTATTTCAATGGATGCGAGAGTTGCAGTATAGACTTTGACGGTATAGGACTATTTTATTATGTCTTAGAGTTGCTCTTCTATTCAGCAATCACTTTTTCAATTCTTTCATTGTTCTTTGATAAAAATGAAAAAGAACAAATATCTTCGGTAATAGTTCATAGAGAACCTAATATTCAAACACAACCTGAAATTCTTCTTGAAGACTACAAAAAAAGTATTCCATTAAATCAGGAAATTGAAAGCATAAAAAAAGTCTATTCAAATAAAATCAAAGAAGAACAGGCTAAATTGATTTGTAAATATGCTTGTGAGCACTCCATATCGACTTCCACCAAAGAAAATGAACCCTTAGAAGAGCTATTGATTAGCAGTCAAATGAAAATCTCTTTAATTGAAAAATACTTTTCAAGCTTTAAAGATGATAAACAGCAAGTTGAAAAATTTGAAGTTTATTTAATTTCATGTTTAGCCGATAATACCCAAATCGAATCTTTGGAATCGGTGGAGCGATTAATGACACCCTTAGAACTGACCAAATCTGAAGAACTTATTTCTAAAGTACCCATACCTGAAAAGGCTCTAATCCATCTTCTTTGTCTACTTTATTCTCTTCACCTTCTGCTTTATTGTCTTCTAATCCCAAAATTTCTGCTAACAATTTTTCCTTGTCTTTTGTACCAGTTGGGAGTAGCACCATTCTTGTATCATCGACAACCTTTGGTACCTCATCCGGCACTTCCGATAACGATTTACCAAGTAAAGTCTCATACCTGTTAATGTGTCTGGCGAAAAAATTTTTCAAAAGAATAAAAACAGCATAAGATGTATTTTGCGAAAATCCATAGGTGTACAATAGCCCCCACTCTTCTATCTCACACTTGAAAACGTTGTTTAAATCTGTTGACATAAGGAGCCCATGATCACGAAGAGCATAGAGCTTAGGTATGATATTGTAATGTCCCTTTTCTTCCAACTCGATAATTTCGCGATTAATTTTCCGAAGCACTTTGAGAACATCACTGTAATAAGTTGATTTTCTCAAAGGCATGTTTAATTTTTCTGCCAGAATTTCAAAAAAGGCAGTATGATTCTCTTTTACTTTGCGAAGTGCATGAAAGAGAAAACTATGATGTGAAAGAGAATGCTTCCCAATTTCTGTACCGGTAAATTCATGCTTTAGTAATTGCTCGAAATTTAATGGTGCCCATAATTGTATGAAGGTAAATGTTTTGCTTTTGGGTATCGAGTATACTCCAGCCTTACTACTATAGAAATCAAAATCTATTTCAGCTTTAGTATCATATCCTATTGATTCAATAGAATAATCCAACTCAAGCTCATGAGCATTTTCTTTGGCGAATTCCGGTGCATTGGATAGCCAAGTCGCTATCTCGTTAAAATAAAACTTGTCCGATACAGGTGGTAGATGTATTTTGCCATCCTCTGCTATCAAGCGAAAATCCTTTGGCACTTTCAATGATTTGTGGGCCAGGTCTTTTATTTCCTGCTTTCTTGACTCTTCCATAATTGATGATTTTTAAATCCGCCTATAAAAGAAGAACTAATAATCTTACCAGCGAAAAAATATTTTTTTGAGATTTATGCTAAACGAGATTTTTTTCGAAAAAACTGCAAGCACCGGTGCAAAATGGGGTCGCGTAAAAACCTCAAAAACCCCAAAATGTTTAAACTATGTTTAAACCAGAGCACATATATGGATTATTTACTATAAATAAAAAACCCTTGAAAGCTAGTGCTGACAAGGGTTTCGGTGTGTTGCGGGGGTAGGACTCGAACCTACGACCTTTGGGTTATGAGCCCAACGAGCTACCAACTGCTCCACCCCGCGATTTGGGCTGCGAATATATTCCTTATTCCATAGAATGCAAGTTGCTTTCTTAAATTAGCAACCCGTTATGAAT
>CANJNY010000181.1 GCA_947475715.1 Prolixibacteraceae bacterium | reverse complement strand
ATACTCTTTTTCTTTTCGTGTTGGGAAAATCACGACGTCGGAGTCCTGTTCTATGGCCCCGCTCTCCCTCAGGTGCTGAAGCTGTGGGGTGTCGTTTGATGCCTCGCGGTTTAGCTGGCTCAAAAGGATAATCGGTATGTTTTCGGATAAAGCCAGTTGTTTTAGTGTCCGGGTCATGCCTGCTATTTGTTGTTCACGGATCGCCTTTTTATCGCTGGGGGTCATTAGCTGCAAATAGTCAATAACTACAAGATCGCAGCGGCCCTGCCTCCTGTTTTTTATTGTCTTTGCTTTAATCGTGTCGGCTGTGACTGGGCTATCTGTCCAGATTATTGGGAGGTTTTCTAATGTTCTGGATGCTAAATTTATTTTGTCCCACTCGGGTTCCGTGACCAAGCCGTCCCTTATTGAAGTCCTGTTTACGTTCGCTTCGCCTGAAATTATTATCCGCTGCAAATCGCTGTTTTTCATTTCGAGACCGTAAAAATTAACCCACTTACCCGATTTGGCGGCGAATGTTGTAAAATGAAGCGCAAGGCTTGTTTTCCCAATTCCGGGCCGGGCTGCAATTATAACCAGCTGGGTATTCCTCCACCCTCCTGTTATCCGGTCGAGGGCTCTTAGTCCGGTTGGTATCCCCGGGGTTGTTCCATCTTTTGCCCGGAGGCAGTCGGCTTCTATATCCTTTATAGTTTCGTTTAAAACTTCGGGTTGGGCGCTTCCATCGTTTCCGGTTGTTGCGATATTTTCAATATCGGAAATTTTCGTTTTTAGGTCTGTTAATAAATCCTCAATCTCGGCGCCTTCCTCGTATGCTTGCGCCTGCAGTTCGCTGCCTATTTTTATTAATTCCCGTTGAATTGCCAGCTGGGATATTATCCGGCAGTAGTGGTTTAGGTGTGCGACCGATGCTATCCCGCTGGTAAGCTGGGTTACAAATAACGGCCCTCCTACCTCTTCCAATTTTCCGGCGTCCTTTAGGGCCTTTGTCACTATGAGGAGGTCAACGGGTCGGCTTAATTTTGCAAGCTCTGTTATTGCCTCAAATATGATCCCGTGGGATTGTAAATAAAATGTGTTTCTGTCTATGAGACCGGCGGTCTGGTGTATCGCTTCGGGCTCCAGCATTAATGCCCCAAGTATGGCGGCTTCTATGTCTGTGGCCTGTGGTGGAATTTTCGCGTATTTCTCTAATTTGCTTTTTGGGTTCATCCTGTTTTGTTTTTATGGTTTAAAATCGGGGTCGTTTGCATCCGGGTAAATTGGGGCGGCTGTTTGTTTCTGAGTGGGTGGTTCTGTAAATTCCTGTTCCCAGCAGCGCTGGTTTATCCATGTGGATAGATTTTTCCATTGTGGGATAAACCCGTTTTGTTGCTCCGTTTTTTTCCGGTGGCGTTTTTCCTTTTCGAGTGCTGGTAATAATAGGGGCGCGACCTCCGGGCTGTTTCTTTTCAGAAAATTATCGAGCTCCGTTTTTAGGCTCCTTTTGATTCCCGGGAATTCCAATCTAAATGCCTCAAAAACGTTATTAATATTATTCTTTACATTACCATTTACATTACCATTTACATTACCATTTACATTTACAGCTTCGTTTGCTTGGCTTTGCTTCGTTTGCTTCGTTTTTAAAGCACTTGCTTCGTTTGCTTCGTTTGCTTCGATTCGTCTTGTTTCCCCGCTTTTTAACCCTCCTACCCTGCCAGCCTCCCGGCGCTTTTCTGCGATTGATTCCCAGCGCCTTAAATCCCTTTTTAGCTGTTGTTTTATTGGCTCAAATACGAGCTCTATAATAGTGTTGTTTGTAGTCGGGTTTTCGTCATTCACATAGCTTAAAATGTGTTTGAATAGTTCGCCCGCCTGTTCGTTTGGTAGCTTTTTTACTGTATGGACTAAATCTGTGTACAATAAAAATGATTTTTTATCTTCCATGTTCAGGGTATATTTAGGTATTTATGTACCAAAAATGGGCGCCTTAAAATTTGGGATTTGACGCGGTGGGCTTCCTTTACGCTGTCAAAATATCGGATAAAATAACCAATGGGGTTTATTTCCGTTTTTCGGTCTGCCGGGGAGGTCTCTACAAAGCAGTGCCCGGTGTCTTGATCGTATGCCAAAAATGTTTTTTCGGCCTTTTCGTTCGGATTCTTTGGGTTATACTTATCTTTGGGAAGGATCAAAAGGGGGGTGCTGTGGTGGCGCTTCTCTTTTTTCATTTCCGGCCCCTCCTTTTTAAAAGTTGTTCATCCATCCGGCTGGATAGTTTCGCGGCTGTCTCGACCCGGTTTTCTGTCATCCAAGCGTAAATTTCGTCCCGCTTAAAAACCAGCTTTCCATCCCGGCGGTAATGTGGCATGAGGTTTTTTGATGTGTTGCGGTAAATAGTTGATTTTGCCAACCCCGTTTCTTCCTCGCAAATTTCTATCCCGAAAAAAGCAGGGGCCTGTTTTCTCTCTGGCCGGTGTTGTACGTGCTCAAAAACCGTCCTTACTGCATCGTAAACGATTTTCTTTAGTGCATCCTCAAAATAGGGGTGCAAAATTGTTTGTTCCTGTTTTTCTACTTGGTGCGGCATAACTTTTTTGTTATTGATTATGAAGCCAAGTATAGCTGGGGATTCTTGGGGATTTTTAGGGAATTAGAATTAATATAAAAAAATGGGCTAACATACTTTCCTGTATATTAGCCCATTAATCCATATTTAATCTTTATGTTTCCCTTCTTTTTCCCTTTTTTCCCTATATTCTACTATATTTTCCTATCATCTAACTTTTCGATGGTTAATTCTTCTGCTTGTGAGTGGTGGTTTTGTTTAAATCTTACGTTAGTGGTAAAAACGCGCTTTACATCTTGCTTTACAATTCCGGGCCTTTTTAGTTTCTTCAATAATTCCCTAAGTTTTCCAATTGGACCGACGTATGTAAGCACGAGTGGTTTGTTTTCGCCTGCCAAATTCTTTTTTAGTATTTCTAATTGAATATCGTGAATATTATTATTGAATATTTCCTTAAGAATATCATCTACGGAGTTGCTATCTTCTTCTATTTTATCCGTTGAATCTGTTTTTGCTCTTACATACGCCAATAAATCCCGGAGCTCGTTTACTGTGATTTTCAAAATTGGCACCCCTTTTAGTGTCCGGGATTCGAGAATGCTTATCCGGTTTAAAATTAGCGTTTCAATTCTCTGAAGCCTTTTTTTTGTCTTTGCTTTTACTGTTGCATTTCGATAATACAAAACTTCCTCGAAGCGGTTTTTGTCAAATTGCCGGTTCAGTTCTTCCTGCTCCAATAATGACGGGACTTCTTTTGCTTCTCGCTCTTCGCGTTCAAAAAGTTCATGCAAATATTTTTGAACCTGAACCGAATCATCAATTTTTCTGTATTCGTCCGTTGGGTCATAGTTTCCCGTTTCCAACATAAGTTCCTTTTCGGCGTCTGGTATGTTTCCCATTTTTTAGATTTTTAGCATTTATAATAATTCGTTCGCTTTTGCTATCTCGTTATTTCCGAATGAATCGAGGTAAACCTTTGTCGTTGCGAGGTCTTTGTGCCCCAGCGCCTCGCTGATTACGTCCTCTGCAATGCCGCTATTTTTTAGCCTCATTGCGTAACTGTGGCGGCTTACATAGCTGGTTAATTTTACTCCCTCAAATTTCAAATCTTCGGCCAGCTTCTTTAGGTGGATATTTAGCTTTTTAAATCGGTTGCGAATGTGCGTGTAAAGCTCCTGCCCTTCGTAACCCTCAATGCTTACAATCGGGAGAAGGTAGCCCTCGATTAATCGCGTTTCGTTCCGGGCCCAATCCAGAAGGCTTTGTATGTGTTCGGTTATTTTAATGCGGATTATTTTAGCGTTTTTGCCCTCTGTTTTCTGCCTGCGGTATGCAATGTATTTCCCGCCCTCCAATACTAAAATGTTTTTGTTTGTCAGGTTTGCCATATCGACAAAGCTCATTCCCTGACAGTAGTACGAAAATAAAAATAGGTTCCGGGCCCAGCTCTTCGTGTAGGTTTCAAGTTCGGCGGTTTTTAGCTTTTCAATGTATTCGTTTGGCAAATATCGCTTTTCGGTTTCTTGCGCCAATTCTGCGACCGAATAGCCGGTTTTTCCGAATGGGTAGGTATTGGCGGAGGCCTCCCCGTCTTTTATGGCCTTGTTTAATAGCGACCTCAACGTTTTCATGTAATACTTTATCGTATTACCGGCACAGCCCCGGTCGATCTGCAAATAATCATGAAAGCCCTTTATATACTTTAAATCGAGCTCGTTAAAAATTAGCCCTCCAAATTTTTTATCGTATTCTTTTAAAATGTGGAGGCCGTTCTCATAGCAGGCTTTATTTCCAATTTTCCCGGCCCGGCCCAGCTTATTAATGTGCTCTAAAAAATAGCTCTCGACCCCTGTTTTTTTGGCCTTGTGCAAAAATGCCGCCTCAAATTGGTTCAGTGTCCAGTCAATTCTCTTTTTTTCAAAATCTTTGATTATATCATCGCACCGACCCGACCGCTCATCCAGCATTGAATTAAATTTTTCTCTATCCGGGTGCAGTCCTTTTTTTCCTTTTACCTCGTACCGCTGGAAGTGCTCGTTCCATTGGCTAACTATCTCCGTGCTGCCGTCTCTCTTCTTAATTTCATTATATGCGGCAAAAAGGCCTATATTAATCGTTTTGCGCTGTCCATCTTTTCGGACTACCAACATTATGGGGTAACTCCCGTCTGCCTTTTGGTGGCTTCTGGCGCTGTTTAGTTTGAAAGAATAACTCTTCTCTCCCATATCCTTAAAATTAATTGCGCCGTTTTTGCGCCGTTTATTATGTAAATACGTGTAAAATCGTGTAAATTCAATAGATTGATTTACAACGCAAATATAATGATTTATAAATAAATAGAAAAGAAAATAAATGATTTTTCCACCTCTGGGGGGCGAGGGGTCGCAAGTTCAAATCTTGTCACCCCGACGGATTGAAAATCAAAGGGTTAGGCCGAAAGGTCTGATCCTTGTTTTTTGGGTCTCCCGCCGCTTTCCCGCCGTTTGCAATTAAGACACGCTACCAAAGCCTAATATAAGAATAAAAAATCGGGCACTCCTCCATCTAAATGGAAAGCATCTCAAGGTATATGCTTTCCATTTAACTCTTGCCATTATGCCTGGTTCTGATAGTTGTATATTCTCTGATATTCTGTTTTTTTTAAAGATCAAATCGAATTACCAATAATGCCCATCAAACAATGGTGATCAAAAATGAAATGGGTATACCCCTCAAGAATCCCATTATATTTTCTCATGAAATGTATCGTCATACCAATTTGCAGGGTTGTTTATGATGTATTGTTTTATACGAAAATTATCAACAATCTGTTTTTTCCATATTTCCCCCTTTTCGTATTGAGACATCAATTGTTCTTTTAATACGACAATTTTATCTTCAAATAGGATTTTGTCGTCCTCCTGGGCCTGGGTACTTCCATAGATACAATGTGTTAATTTGAAATCCTTCTTTTGCACTTCGGTAATCGTGGCGGAATTACTAAAACTGTCGGTATCATTACAAGCCTCCCCCAACTCTTCCAGCAGAGCAAGTACAGCATTTATTGTATATTTCGGCAATCCGGAAAAGTATAATCGGTAAACACACGCAATTTACAACTCTTCATTGCACCAATTTTGGAGGCATCGATAAACAGTTTTACGTTGATATCGTCCAGCTCTGCATTGTCTTTAAGGTATTGCCCCAAAGCCGTCTGGGGTATTTTCAGGGTGTTACGCGACCGGTAATCGTCGGGATCATTCATGATATACTTTATCCCTGCATAAAAGATTGTTTAATAATCCTATTTGGAATCTCTTAACACACCTTTAAATTATACATTGACAATGTCGTACCGCTCAACCTGATGCTTTAAAAAAAGAAGGGCAGAATATAATTTTTATAGCTGTGTATTTATTAAAGTTAAAACATCGCATGAATTAATGATTTTGATTAATTTTAGAACCTAATTTACTCTAAAGAAATGAAAAATTTATCCCGCAGATCGTTCATGAAAATAGCCGCAACGGCTGGAACCGGAGCATTGGTAATCCCCAATTTGCTGAGATGCTCACCCAGCGACAGATTAAACTTCGCGGTCATCGGAGTTGGTGGCAGAGGGGAAGCCAGCTGGACACAGGTTCCTAAAGAGAGCATCGTGGCCATGTGCGATGTTGATGACAGACAATCTGCAGCGGGTTTCGAAGCATGTCCTAAAGCCAAGAGGTACAAGGATTTCAGAAAAATGTTCGACGAAATGGCAAAGGACATTGATGCCGTCATTATCGCCACCCCCGATCACACGCACTTTGCTGCCGCTATGGCTGCCATGGAACTTGGTAAGCATGTTTTTGTAGAGAAACCTTTAGCTCACAATATCTGGCAGTTACGTGTACTGAAACAAGCAGCAAAGCATTACGGTGTTGTTTCCCAGATGGGCAACCAGGGACATACTACCCATGGAATCAGGTTGGTGAAAGAATGGTACGATGCAGGAGTTCTTGGCCAGGTAAAAGAAGTTATTGCATGGCAAGGAAAGATTGATCCTATAAAAGATGGTTATTTTAGAAAACCGGCCAGTTTTCCTCCTCAGGAGGAACCGATCCCCAAAGAGCTTGATTGGAATCTTTGGCAGGGCCCCACTGCGGTCCGCCCTTTCAATAATATTTATGCACCCGGTACCTGGAGAGGTTTTTACGACTTAGGAAATGGTAAGTTAGGCGATTGGGGTTGTCATACGCTCGATGCACCTTTCTGGGCACTTGACCTTGGAATGCCACTCTCAGCGGAGGGCTTAATTCCTAATCCAATGCCTGATCATAGCTGGGTTTCTGAAGAATCACTGGTCACCTGGCAGTTCGCAGCCCGCGGGGATAAGGCGCCCGTAACGATGAAATGGTATGAAGGTATTGAACAACCGGCAATCAGACCTGAATGGGGAGTTGATAAATTACCTGATGGGGGGATGATCATGATCGGTGATAAAAAAACACTCATTACCGGTGGCAGACCAAACGATGCACGCTTACTTGTTCCTGACGAGGAGATGAAAGAGTTCCTGAAAAATGCTCCTGCTCAAACTATCCCCCGGATTGGAGAAGAACAGCCTGTCCAGGAGTGGGTTGCTGCAATTAAGAATCATACCCTTCCCGGATCCAATTTCGACTATGCTGCAAGCCTGACAGAAATGATGCAGGTGGGTATTATGGCACAACGATTCGGCGGGATAGTCAATTACGATGCTGTCAATATGAAAGCAATAGGTCGTCCCGAACTCGATGCTCATATAAAGGAACCGGCTCGTGAGGGTTGGGATTATGGCAAGAATATTAAGATTTAATTATCAGGATTTTTCACTTACTTTTAATTAATGTACATTACGATTTGAAAAACAAGGATTAGATCATTAGATCTGAACCTTGTTTTAATTATGTTTACTAACTTCCAAACTACTGTAATTATGATTCCTTCGCACTCTTCTTCCGATCTTTCTGTTCATGGTAATCCAATTGGTAATATGTTTAAACAGCCCTCCACCGCTGAAGAGTGGGAACCATATATGCTTTCAGAGGAGCAAATCGCGTTGTTTAATAAGAATGGGTTTATCTCCGGAATAAAAATCCTCAACGAAGAACAGGTAGACCTTCTAAATAAAGAACTTGCAAGTTTTCAATCGCTAACAGATCAGGAGCGCTCTCTGTTTTATCATTATGACACCAATGAGTCGGAAGATCCGGACAAAGTGCTCTTTCATGCCTTAGGGACATGGAGGGTTACTCCGGGATTCCATGATCTGCTTTGGGCTCCGGCATTCCGAATGGCTGCCTACCAGCTGATGGGACGTTCATACCGCCTTTTCCACGATCAGTTATTTTGTAAACCTGCCCTACATGGCGGAGTGGTGGCCTGGCATCAGGATTTCTCCTACTGGACCTTCACCAAACCAATGCACCACCTTACCTGTTGGATTGGACTGGATGATACAACAAAGGAGAATGGTTGTCTCTATTATGTCCCCGGAAGTCATAAATGGGGTCTGCTCCCGGTCACAGGATTAACCGGCGATATGGATGCCGTCCGGACAGTTTTAAATGAAGAACAATTGGCGATTTTTGAGAACAGAATTGCCAATGAGTTGCCCAAAGGGTATGCCAGCTTCCACCACCCTTTAACCATGCACGGTTCCTATTCCAATTACTCAGAAAGCCCACGACGGGCAACAGTAATTAATACCATGGATCATCTCACTTTAGGTAATCTTGCCGGATATGAGCGGTTGGACGCATTAGCAAGCTTTCCTGAAATGATCCACGACAAACCCCTCGACAGTCAGTTCTTCCCTTTGCTGTTCGATGGCGATAAAGAATTGGAAAAATTTAAACAAAATATTCCGATGATCGATTTTAAATGATCCAGATAAAAAATAGACATTACTTGATCTCAATTACTCCATGTTAGTCAATAGCGAAGAAATATTATATTTGCGGCCTTAACAATTTCAATTGAAAAAGATGATTTTATTTCGTTGTTTTGGGGCATATTTCATATTGATTTTATTGGCACTGATAAACCTGCCTATAAATTTGAATGCCCAAAATCAGCATAAGATCGATTCGCTGTTGGTGCTGGTGAATAAATCAACCCAGGACTCCTTAAAAATTATTCTTTTAGTTAGATTATCTGAGGAATATAGTATGAAGGATTTCAAACTTGCATTAAGTTATGCCGAGGATGCCGTTTCCCTGGCCGGTAAAGCAGGAATAGTAAGTTTGCAGATTGGTGCAGAGTTAAACGCCGGAAGGATT
>CANJNY010000180.1 GCA_947475715.1 Prolixibacteraceae bacterium | reverse complement strand
GGCCGCATCGACAATGTCGAGAATTATTTGTCCTTCTGAAAATCCGGGAACAGGTTGGTTACGGGTTCTGATGCAATCGATAAAGTGTTCCATCTGTTTATTATACATCACCGGATCGCAATGTTCTGTTCGCACAGGTAGCTTGGGATCAAATTTTCCGGGGGTAGTTCCAACTTTATATTTAAGGTATGTTGGAAATACATTGGCATACCCTTTGGTTCCATAGATCCCTGTTGCTGCTTCAGGGCCGTCCATGTGAGGTTGCCACCAGCCGCTTTCGATGAGTGATTCTGCGCCATTATCCCATGAGATAAGGATAATTCCGGAATCATCGACATCGTATTCGCCATAATGGGTTCCAATTTTGGCGTAGACTTTTGTTGGTTTTGGATCACCCAGAATATAGCGGGCCGTGTCGATGGCATGAACACCCATATCGGCGAGTGCGCCTCCGCCGGCAAGCTCTTTTTGGGCAAACCATCCGGCAGGACCCCAATTCTCGTGAATGGCATACCCTTTGGTTTTTACAATCCGGCCCAACTGTCCCGAATCGACACACTGCTTTATAAAGTTGACATCGTTATCGAAACGCCACATATGACCCGTCATCACGAGCTGATTTCCGGCATCGGCAGCAGCTTTAATGGTGAGTCCTTCCTGGGCATTCATGGCCATCGGTTTTTCAAGGAAGACATCTTTTCCGTGATTTAGAAATCCGATTGAATAGGGTGCGTGAAATTTATTCGGGGTACTAATAATTACGGCATCAATATCATCGCGGCCAAACAATGATTCAACGTCGGCAGTAGCTTCACCAATTTTGTACTTATCGGCAAAGGCGCGAGCCGTTTCGATGCGTAACGCGGCGACAACTGTAATTTCAACATTTGGCAACGCCTGCAATCCCTTTGCGTGATAGTGGTTAATATAGCCGGCACCGATAAGGGCAATTTTTATTGTCTTCATAAGTAAAAAAGCTAAGTTTTAGAATCTTGTTGAACCCCTGGGGGGCA
The DNA here is from genome assembly GCA_947475715.1 of Prolixibacteraceae bacterium. GTDB lineage: Bacteria > Bacteroidota > Bacteroidia > Bacteroidales > Prolixibacteraceae > JAAFHB01. The sequence continues at coordinate 7,832 of CANJNY010000180.1, read as the reverse complement.
CTGGTTTAATTGTACTTAACACCGTGGGTTGCACCTACGGTTATTTAGATTACACCCTTTCGAGGGTTATTGGAAGTTAAAGTCTAAAGGAGTTGAATTTTAATAGCCTCCGGTTCTACCGAAGGCTATGCTTATATATCAACAGGAACCCCGAATCGGGCTCAATAGTCTAATTATCAGAATTACAGGCTCTCAGCGTTATCGTAAACCTTTTGGATCGCAGCTGCAACCAGTTCCATATCGGCCTTGGATCCCATCAGAATCTTATGGTGAATACAGGCAGAACCTTCGAAGTGAATCTTATCACAAACCGGAAGATCAAATCTGGTAGGATCGATAGCTGCCCAATACGCTTCATTCAGTTTATGACGTGCAGGTTTAGTCAGAGGAACGTATAATGAACACTTATTTAAAGGAGTATAACTTGCAGCTACTTCAATGCCGATTTCAGCCGTCAGGGCAGCACGGAATTTTGCAACCGGCAGCCCCTTGAATCCGGCCTGATCATACCTGAATGAGAAATTAAAATAAGCCTCTTTAGTTTCTCTGGCATCTCTTCGCATCGGGATAATTCCGGGAATTGATTTAATCAAGGAATTAAGATAAATGCCGTTTTCATCTCTAACCTGGTTTTGCTCAGGCAATCTTTTCAATGCCTCCACAAGAATAGCAGCCTGAAATTCAGTAATCCTGAAATTACCTGACTGGCAGAAATTGCCCGCATCGAAGTAAACCCCTTCACCTTTATCTGCTTTGACTTCCGTCTCAGGTTCGGGACGTCTGCCACAGTTGCGCAGCGCATCGAGCTTCTCGTATAATTCAAAATTATTTGTTGTTACCGTACCCCCTTCACCTGCGGTGAGGTGTTTGGATAACTGATAACTAAAGCTGCCGATATCACCGATACTTCCCGCTTTTTGACCATTCCATTCACCACCATGTTTGTGGGCACAATCTTCAATTACAAAAAGGTTATGTTCTTTGGCAATCCTCAGAACTTCATCCATATCGGCAAAACTGCCATACAGGTGAACCGGAATAATCGCCTTTGTACGCGGAGTGATCGCTTTTTCTATCTCTTTGGGATCGATGCACCAGGTATCTTCGCATACATCAACCAGGATTGGAGTTGCATTCACATCGATAATGGTCGCCGCCGTTGCCTGCCAGGTTAAACCGGGGAGGATTACCTCATCGCCAATCCCAATGCCACAAGCCTCGAGAGCCATTTGTAAGGTAACTGTTCCGTTGGCTGCCGAAACAGCATACTTCACACCGCAAAACTCAGCAAAGTTTTTATTAAACTCCATCTCTTTGGGACCGTTGTACGACCAGACACCACTGTTTAACACTTCAAGTAATGCTTTCTCTTCCTTGCCGTCCCAAATAGGCCATTTAGGCCACGGATTTGCTTTTGCATCACGAACAGGACTCCCACCTAAAATTGCTAATGTTGTCATAACTTTTAAATTAATTGGTTAATTATTGAATCTTTTAGTTGATTTTCTGAATTAAAACCGGGCTAACTGGTAAAAATAATAATGTTGTATATTTTGAACCGGATGATTCCTGGTATTGCAATTGATATTCAAAATAACAGCTTAAGATATATCTGCCTTAAAGCTGATTGTTTTATTTTTAACCAATGGATTTGCCCAGAAACTAAGACTCAGAATATAGCTCAGGGTGATAAAAACAAAAGACATTCCAATCCTTAAACCGAATGCATCGCCAAGAACACCAACAATTAACGGAACCACCGCTCCGCCGATAATCCCTGAACAGAGAATTCCGGAAAAAGCACCATGATTGTTTTTCAAGGAGTTAAGGGCCAGTGAAAAGACTACCGACCACATCACAGAAGCAAAGAAACCGACCCCGATAAATGCATAATAAGCAGTCATTCCGTTGCCGGTAGTTAATGCAATAGCCAGACTAATCATTGCTCCAATGGTAAAAACCCTTAGTACGATTTTACTGTCGATTAACTTTAATAAGCCCAGACCCAGGAAGCACCCAAGGGTGAGCAGACCCCAGAACCACGAAATTGCCGTTGCACCTTCTACTTCAGGATTCATTCCGTGGTAATCGGCAAGAAATTTGGATATCCAGCTTGCAACACCTTGTTCTGTTCCCACATAGGCAAATATCCCAAAGAAAAAGAGAACTACGTACCTGTTTTTAAGCAACTCTTTTACAGTTTCCCAACTTCCAACTTTTTCCTCTTCATTGAGTTCAACCTTAGGAAATTTTGAGATCATAATAATCACGGTCATTGCAATGGCTACCACTGCAAAGATCCAGTAGATCGATACCCACTTAAGATTTGGTGGGACCATGCTATCGAGAGTTGAAAGGAGCCAGTTTGATTTATTTCCTGCGGTGAGGTTTGTCACCAGATACGAATACATCAATGGGCTCAAAAATGAGGCTCCCCCAAAAAATAACTGGGCAAGCACCGAAGTGAATGCAAAATGCTCCTCACCGCCGGCCACCCGCAGTAATGGATTGATAGCCACCTGAAGGATTGCCATTCCCATTCCGATCAGGAACAGTGATACCAGGTAGACGCCAAAAGTAGGGAAATGTGCAAATAAAAAAGCCCCAATAATTGCTAACAGAAAGGCTCCTGTTATTACTTTCTTCTCCTTGTATTTTTCGGTCAGTATCCCGGCAGGAATTGACATCACCCCATAAGCTATGAAGAAGGAAAAATTCAAAAGTCCTGCCATCCCTTTACTTACGCTGTAACCTTTGATAACTTCAGGAATTAACGGCCCGATAATATTGGTAAGGAACGAGATCACGAAGAAAATCAGCATGATCAATCCAACAACAAGATAATTTTTTTTCATCAATAAAAGAGTTAGTTAGTTATAATTTTTAAAAATCAGCGATGCAGCACCCAGGCATCCGGCACTATTCCCAAGGGTTGCCCCTACAACATCGGTAAACCGCGAACAATCCGGCATCACATAACTGAAGGCCGACTTCTTGATCATGTCGATATAAAACTGGCCAGCCTCCGATATACCTCCGCCAATAATCACTTTCTGAGGTGCAAAGGTGTTAATGAAACCGGCAATGGCATGTCCCAGATAATCGGTATGCTCCTCCATGCATTGAACTGCTTCTGCTTCACCCTCCTGAAATTTTCCAACAATATAATGTCCGTTGATCTCGCTTTCGTTTTTTCCCGACCGGAGCGCATATTGGCCGATCAGGGCATTGGTTGAAGCATAAGCTTCGAGGCAACCTCTGCCACCACAATTGCATGCGATACCTTTATGATCGATGGTCACATGACCCATTTCGGTACCACGGTTTTTATAGCCGCCGTAAAGCTGGCCATTCATGATGATGGCACCTCCGATTCCTGTACCTACCGTCAGAAATATCGCATCAGTGCATCCCTTTGCGGCTCCATAAACAGCCTCTCCAAGACCCATTACGTTGGCATCGTTATCCACTAAAACAGGCAATCCAAACTCCTTTGAATAACGATCCGCGATGTCGATATTTTCCCAACCATTCAGGTTATCGGCTCCTCCATGAACAATTCCTCCATCCACAATACCGGGAGATCCGAATCCGATTCCAACAACCTCAATAGCTGACTCACCTGCCTTTTGAATCACTAATCCGATCGCTTTACTCACGGTATCAAGGATATCGTCACGTAAGGCTTTCCCTCCAATCGAAAGTTTATCATCGAACAAAATATCACCATCTTCAGATACAAGGGCAAACTTAACAAAGGTTCCTCCAAGATCGATTCCTACTGCATATCTCATAAATTTACCGCTAATTAGTTAATTATTTAATCGTTTCTTTTTCAACATTCCACGCTTTGACTTCCAGTACCGGTTTGTTTCCATCCGAATCGGAAAGGAAATAACTCGCATCATAACTCCTTTCTTCGCCGGGTAAAAGGGTCACATAATTGTCGTTCCAGTAAACCGGAAGGATTGGCAGCTGGGTCGAAGGATTAATGACATCCATAAACATAAAGAAGGCTATCGAGTTTGATGGGTTCTTCACTTTCAGGGTTATCTTTCCAAATTTCTCATCCTTATTAAAGGTATAATTATAATCTAATTTCACCTTAGGCAATTGATCCAATGCGGTATAATCGGCAAACTGGCTGGTTGGAGTATAATAAGGCCACGACAATTTCTTGAACGCTTCGTAGTCAAGAATATCCTTCTTTGTTGAAATCCAATAAATGCTGTTGTCGACCTCCTTATTATTTTTGTCATAGATCCTCAGATCGAGAAACCACACCGGGGTCAGATTCTTAATCTCAGGCAATTTATAGATTGGCTGAGAAATATTCGATTTGATATTACCCTTCCACTCCCCTGCAAAAATCTCCTTTGCATGGAGATCAAACGCCCTGATTTTAACAGTAAGCCCCTCTGCTTCAGCTAAATCTTCATTAGCCAGATAGATATCGTCGAAACCATAACGGTAAATTGCATGGAGTGGTGTGCACGCTTTTTTAACGCCGTAGAAAGAACCATTTGGTTGAAGATAAGTATCGTACAATTGCCAGATCATCTTAGGCCAGGCAGAGTTAAGTTGCCACTGAACCAATCCGGTGCTCTTAGGTTTATGAGCAATGAAAGCCTCAAACTGAGGACGCATGATTTCATAGTTGTTTACCTGTGCCTTGAATGAAAACTCTTCAACGCCTGATGAATTTCCATACCTGCTGTTGATTGCATTAATATCGCGGTCGAGCGAAGTAAACTCATTTCTTCCGGTATGATATTCCCAGAATTTTTTATCGATTGGCCACAGACTGGCTTCAGGAAGCATTTTCTTTAACGATGCAAGTGGTGGTATAGCCGCACCGGGACAAGTTTCGGTATTAAAACCCCAGGCACCGCCAAGCTTGGTGTCTGTAAACCAATACTGTGGAGGTGTCCACGCATAAGGCCCCATCATTTTCATCCCCGTGGGACCACTGATTTCGCTGACCAATGGGACTGTTGCCACTACATTATTTTCCTCGGTTCCGGCACCGCCTGCTGAGGTAGCGTAAGGTCTTGAAGGGTCATATTTTTTAAATAACTCAACATATTTCATTTCAAGTCTTGGATCGGGAAGTTTATCACTTCCCAGCATCCAGAGATAGATGCTCGGATGGTTCCTTAACCACAACATCTGGTCTTTCCACGATTCTGAGAGCAGTTTGATATCCTCATCATTTACTGCACCGCCATATTTCTCATGACAGCTCTTTTTCAGGTACTCCTCCCATTCCCAGATACAATTGTAACCGATCATAATCAGGATCCCATATTCATCGCACAGGTCAAAAAGGTTTTCATCTTTACCCCAGAATCCCTCACAACGAATACTGTTCAGGTTCATGTGGCGGATATATCTCAATTGTGCTTCCACCGACTTGCGGGTATCCCGAAGGAAAATATCATCAGCCCAGCCGCCACCTTTGACCAGAATAAACTTCCCATTAATTTCAAAGGCCCTGTTCTTCTCCTTATTCAGATAGCTGCGCATTTCGCGGATCCCATATTTTTTATCCACCTGATCAATAACCTGATTATCTGCAATAAACTCTGTTTTCAGAGTATAAAGCTTAGCTGTACCCATTCCGTTTGGCCACCATAACTCCACATTTTTTACCGATAGCTGCGGGAATTCATCCGAAGTAAACCGGTAAGATAAGGTATCTCCGGCATTAACAGTCACTTTTTTCTCAACGACGCCCAATTCGTAATTTACCCGCAAAACCCCTTCAACCGCTTTGGCTGAACTATTGACGATTTCGGCCTGAATAAACAGGTTTGCTGCGCTCTTTGAAACAATATCAACTTTGGAATAAACGAAGGGACTTCTGATTTTAATCCCTTCATTGATTTCCAGGAACACCTCCCTGAAAATGCCCATGCTGCGGTCCGAAGGGATCGGATTCCAGTCGCAAAAACCCAATGAATATTCGCCGTAAGCATATTGAGAGATTTTTAGTGCCACCGTATTTTCTCCTGCCTGAATAAACGGGTTGATGTTAAAGGTAAACATCCGGTAAGTTCCCGCAAAGCTCTCCTTACCCGCAACCTTCTTCCCGTTAATCCATAAATCAGAACGATAGTTTACACCGTTAAAACGGAGCGATACATTTTTTTTGAGATCGGCGCTGTTCAGATTGAATGTGGTGCGATACCACCACGGTTGCTGAAACTGAAGGGTGTCCACATTTTTCATATTGATCCCAAAAGTGGGATCCTCAATAACGTTAAAGGTTGCAAGACTACCCAAAACCGTGCCGGGAACCATTGCCTTATACCACGATTTAGTGTCGAATCCGTTTTCCGAAATTGATCGCTCATCAACCTTCCCCAGTTTATCCGCGGGTTGAATTTTCCAGTTGTCAGTAAGCACCTCAACTCTGGAGCAATTTATTTTGTCTGACTTTGCACAACCGGTGATGAATAAAAAGGTAAACGATACAAATAGAATTACGATCGCAGGAAGAAATAGTTTTTTCATTCAGGAAAAATTAATTTTTTAAATATTGAGAAAAATCCTCAACACACTTATAACATGATCATTCAACTATCTTTAAAAAAATAATTCAGCCGTTAGGATAAGAATTATGGAAAGTTAAATATGATATTCGAAGTTTGACTGTAACAGTTTCAAAGAAAAAAGATTAGGCGATGAATAACTTCATGTATTTTATTCAGTTTACATTTTATTTTAACCCCAGTTTCAATTTTGGTCTGGTTAGTCCGCAAAAAAGGTTAAAATTCTTAATAGTAGGTTTACAAAAAAAAAACTTTTGAATTTTCAATATTCGATTGGTAATTAGGTACGAAAACATTCAAGGAAAAACAAAGATTCTATCTTCCTGAGCAATAATGAAATCTGCATGATCTAAGTAATCAATTATAGTTGGCCAAAATTTGCTAAAATACTTGATGTAAAATATTTAAGGTGAGATTTCCAAAACAAAAATTAACACCCTTTGGGTGATTCGTACTAATCAGAAAAAGATCATAAAAATCAGCATCTTTAGAAAGTAGGACAAGTCTATTAATTAAAGCATAATCCCAGATTTCACGATCAGCCATAGTTGGATTAATACCACAACATGAATAGAATTATCTGATTTAAAATATCTAAATTTCTTGGTGAGGTTTACATCAACCAAAAATTTAGCTCCATTTGTAATGAAAACCAAGAGGATATTGCGATTAATTTCATCCCTGTTTACTTATTTTCTCCAGTTTTTCGAGGTTAATCACCTTTATTTTTCGTCCATCCATAGCGATCACCTTCTCACCGGCAAAGGTGGATAGTGTCCGGATTGCATTGGATGAGGTCATGTTTGAAAGGTTCGCAAGATCTTCGCGCGGCAAATAAACCCGCAAGGTTTTATTATCGTGCTCGAACCCATATTTCTCTATCAATAAGAGGATTGATTCGGCCAAACGGCCGCGGATATGCTTCTGGGTCAGGCTTACCGTTCGGTGATGCGAAAATCCGAGTTCTGTGGCAAGGTCTTTCAGCAGGGCCAGCGAGAAATTATAATTCTTCAGCAAAACATTATAAAGGACATCCGGTGGAATGGTAATAATTTCTGAATCTTCGATAGCTATGGTGGTGCCGTTATGCGGTTCGCCGGCGATAAGTGAACGGTATCCGATCAAACCGTTACGGGTAATCATCCGGATGATCTGGTCGCGGCCACCAATTCCTTCCTTGATCAATTTCACCATCCCCTCTTTTAAATACTGCATTCCAACAGGCAACTCACCTTCGCGGTAGACAAAATCATTCTTTTTGTACCGCCTGACTTCGTG
>CANJNY010000179.1 GCA_947475715.1 Prolixibacteraceae bacterium | reverse complement strand
TTCCGTGCTGTTTATCGCGACTACATCCAGTCAGGATAGTGTGATCCGGGGTTTTGTGATTTCAAAAACGGAGATCCCGGTGCTTACGCACGAAGGGACTGAAATCTTATGGACACCCCGTGGACGCGGAGATTTTGCATGGATGCCACACCTGCAAGCCAATCAGCAATACTGGGTCGCAGCGTTTTGTTATTTCGAGCGACACGCGGATAAGGTTAGTTATAGTAATTCAATCGGATTTAAGACGTATTGAGAATTTTAATTTACATTTTAGCCCGGTTCATTAAGTTGGATCGGGCTTTTTTTATTATCGCGATATTCTCACGGAAAATTAAAACAGATTTGTAATTGATTGATTAATAATTCGTAGTAATGTTTGGATAAGCATGTAGAAAGCGTATTGCTTCCTCGTTTGGACCGGGGTTCGACTCCCCGCAGCTCCACAGATTATCAGGTGATTAACTCTAGTTGGTCACCTGATTGTTTTTTATATAAATCACCTTTAAGCCAATTTATTACACCAAAGAAAGATGTCATTCTAACGACAAATCTTAGTGAGAAAATATGGGGCCCCCCCCACGGTTTTGCAAGCGATTACGTATCCATGTTGCTGATGGGACCCCTGCAATTTGGGAGGTGAAACTCTATTAGGGGCTGATATCTGGTAAACAACTTCTAAACTTTTCTCCTCACCAAACTTTGCTGAAGTTTGATCTACGGCCGGTATCAACTATCCAAGGAAGGCACGAAGTAGCCTGTTTTTATAGATGTTTTTCAGTTTTTTAAGTGCCTTTATCTTAAGTTGTCTTACCCTTTCGCGGGTTAAATTCATCACCACTGCAATTTCATCAATTGATAATGCGTGCTCTCCGATTAGTCCAAAATTATAGCGTAGAATTTGTGCCTCCCGATGATCCAATGTGGCCAGAGCCCGCTCGATCTCAATCTTTAATGAGCTGTTCATCAAAGATATATCAGGACTTGGTTCGTCAGTATTGATTAACGTATCATAAAGGGTGTACTCCTCATTATCACTTTCACGCAATGGGGCATCGGCAGATATATGAAAATTGGAGGTTTGTAAGGCTTCTTCAATAATGGCCAGTTCGAGTTTCAGCAAATCGGCAATCTCCTCCGGCATTGGTTCCCGCTGAAAATCCTGCTCAAGTTTGATAAAGGCATTATTGATTTTCAGGATTGATCCAATCTTATTCAGTGGTAGTCTCACGATTCTGGATTGCTCTGCAATGGCTTGTAATATCGATTGTCTGATCCACCATACCGCATAGGAAATAAACTTAAATCCACGCGTCTCATCAAAACGTTCTGCTGCTTTAATGAGCCCAAGATTTCCTTCGTTAATTAAATCGGGTAGTGTTAAACCCTGGTTTTGATACTGTTTGGCAACAGAAACGACAAACCGAAGATTAGACCGAATCAAAGTTTCCAGGGCTTTGCGATCTCCACTTTTTATTGCCCGTGCAAGATTCACTTCCTCCTCTGCTGAAATAAGAGTTAATTTGCTTATTTCATGCAAATAAAGGTCCAGTGATGCGGCATCCCGATTCGTAATTTGCTTGGATATTCTTAATTGTCTCATGAAAAATCAGGTTAGGATTTTGTCGACAAGTCAAAGATATAATATAATTGGTTTAATCGAATTATTTAATGACAAATTTTTTTCAATAATTTGTAAATTCAAATCAAAACTGTATTTTTGTATCGGATTTAGAATTCATCAAAGCACGTAAACTTCATTCAATCCTGATTTACTTCCAAAAATTATATAGAACTTTAATGTCAGATCTTGCGATATTTTTATATTGACAAGAATCAGGCAATCAATAAAATAATCAAAATCATAACATGTACGACATTCTTGAATTAAGCAAGAAACTATTGCCCGAATTGCGCGATATAGGTAAAGAGTTAAATATTAAACGGGTAGAATCGTTTAAGAAACAGGAACTTATCTATAAAATACTTGACAATCAGGCTATTTTGGCCTCTGGTGTAAAGAAACCTGAAAAAAAGGTTTTGCCAATAATAAAAAAAGCTGAATCTCCGGTAATTGTTAAAGATCCCGAGCCAGTCATTTCACCTGTAGTGGCTGAAAAAGTGATTGCGATCTTAAAGGATGAAGTAGTTAATGAAAATCCTGTTGTTGAAAGACAACCTCTCATACGTCCTTTTCCTAAGCGGATTGAGAAGCCAAGAATTGAATCAAACGATTCAAAGGATAGACGTCCGCGCGTACTTCGTACTTCAGAACCGTTGATTACAGCTGCTGTTGAAAAAATTGCCACAGACGTAGTTTCAGAAAATGATGCTGAAAATAAACAATCTGAGGGTGAGATTCCGGTTGTTGTTGATCCCGCTAAAGAGGTACGCAGTGAAGGCGAACAGTCAACACGCCCAATATTTCCTAAGAAAAATACACATCAGGCGGGACAGAATATTCAAAAACAGGTCTATACTCAACAGAAATCACGCGAGCCTGAGAAATCGTACGATTTTGAAGGAATAATCAGTGCAACGGGTGTTCTGGAGATTATGCAGGAAGGTTATGGTTTTTTGCGCTCTTCTGATTACAATTACCTTACCTCTCCCGATGACGTTTATGTTTCACAATCTCAGATTAAATTATTTGGCCTAAAGACTGGTGACACGGTCAATGGTATTATTCGACCGCCCAAAGAGGGTGAAAAATACTTTCCATTGGTTAAAGTAATCGAGATCAATGGCCGTAGCCCGGAATATATTCGCGACCGTGTTCCTTTTGAACACCTTACGCCGCTATTCCCGGATGAGAAATTTAATATCACAGGCAGGTCCAGCAATATCTCTGCACGGGTTGTTGACCTGTTTGCACCCATTGGAAAAGGACAACGTGGTCTGATTGTTGCTCAACCAAAAACAGGAAAAACTGTGCTGCTTAAGGATATTGCAAATGCAATCGCAGCCAATCATCCTGAAGTATATATGATTGTTTTGCTTATCGATGAGCGACCTGAAGAGGTCACCGATATGTCCCGAAGCGTAAATGCAGAGGTCATTGCCTCCACTTTTGATGAACCTGCTGAAAGGCATGTGCGTGTGGCAAATATGGTTCTCGAAAAAGCAAAACGACTTGTCGAATGCGGGCATGATGTTGTGATTCTGCTCGATTCGATAACCCGTCTGGCCAGGGCTTACAATACCGTTGCCCCTGCTTCAGGTAAGGTATTATCCGGAGGGGTGGATGCCAATGCACTTCATAAACCTAAACGATTCTTTGGTGCTGCCCGTAATATCGAAGAGGGTGGTTCACTCACCATTCTTGCGACCGCACTTACCGATACCGGGTCAAAAATGGATGATGTTATTTTCGAAGAGTTCAAAGGAACCGGAAATATGGAACTCCAGCTTGACCGTAAGCTTTCGAACCGACGCATCTTCCCGTCTGTTGATATTATCGCCTCAAGTACACGTCGCGAAGACCTTCTGCTGGATAAATCAATGCTCGATAAGATCTGGGTCTTACGCAATTTCCTCAATGGAATGAATCCTGTTGAAGCCATGGACTTCGTGAAAGACCGGCTCATGAAAACTTCTTCCAATGAAGAATTCCTCATCTCAATGAACAGTGACTAAGTAAGCTCAGAATCGGCTTTAAAATATAAAATAGCCGCAAATTCGCTGATTAAATTGCTTTAAGCATTTAATAATCAGTGAATTTGCGGCTATTCCGTTGAACTGAAGCTGTTGTGGGAGTCTAAACAAGATCTCCTGACTTAAAATTACTATTTTTAACAAATATAAATAGCATAATTTGCATAAAATGTAAACTCGAGATTGCAATAGTCTCTTCGAATTGACTAATTTTGCCTCACTAAATAAGTGATGTGGAATACTTTTTTGAAGCACATAAAGTCTTGGTCGAGGCATCTTCTGTTTTGATAAACAGGGGTTTGTATGATGAAATCGATTGGTCTCACCGCCTTATCGGAGTGAAGGGATTTCGGGGCGTGGGGAAGACCACTTTTTTACTGAACTATATCCGAAAAAATTACGGTAATTCGCGTGATTGCTTATATGTTAACCTGAACGATTTCTACTTCACCAGGCGACGGATATTTTCGTTTGCCGACGAATTTTATAAACGGGGCGGAAAGGTTTTGGTACTGGATCAGATTCATAAGTATGAAGATTGGTCCAAAGACCTCAGGCAATGTTATGACGAACTTCCCGAGCTAAAAATAGTATTCAGCAGTTCACCGGTTTTACGGATCATTGAGGGGAATACCGATTTAAAGGATATAGCGACAATTTATCATCTGGAAGGGTTGTCATTTCGTGAATTCTTAAACTTTAAGACAGGGGAGGAGTTTGAGAAACTGAATCTGGAGGATATCTTAACCCGTCACAGGGAGGTCGTACCCGAAATAATTAGTAAGGTTAGGCCTCTGGCCTATTTCCCGGAATATTTAAAAAACGGTTTTTATCCTTATTTTATTAAAAATCCCGAGTTTTACAGCGAGAGTTTGCTCCGTCATGTTAATCTGGCGCTTGAAATAGATGTAACATACCTCAACCAGATCGAACTTAAATACCTCTCAAAGCTCCGTAAATTACTCCAGATAATTGCAGGTCAGATGCCTGTTTCGCCAAACGTATCTAAGATAAGTGCTGAAATTGAGACTTCACGCGCTACTGTAATTAATTATCTCCATTATCTGAAAAACGCCAGGCTAATAAATTTGCTTTTTTCAACCAGTTCAAATGGCCAGCTTCAAAAACCCGATCAGGTTTACCTTCAAAATACCAATTTATTGCATATCGTCGCCCCCGAAAATATTAATAACCGTAATCTGCGATTGACCTTCTTTTACAATCAGGTTGGATATCATCATAAATTATCCAGCTCTTTAAATGATGATTTTAAACTCAATGATCAATACTGCTTCACTGTTGGAGGCAAATATACACGGGCAGAGGGGGAAAATAGTTTTGCCGCCGCCGATATGATTGAAATTGGAGAGGGAAATGTTATCCCATTGTGGCTTTTCGGGTTTCTTTATTAATGATCTTAATGTTAATAATATATGAATTTCATATTGAATAAAAATTAAATCAAATGGCAAAAGAGAAAAAATTTATTACATGTGACGGAAACTATGCTGCTTCGTACATCAGCTATATGTTTAGCGAGGTGGCATGTATTTATCCCATTACTCCCTCGTCAACTATGGCAGAGGTGGTTGATGAATGGGCAGCTAATGGCCGTAAGAATATCTTTGGTCAACCTGTTCGTCTGGCAGAAATGCAAAGCGAAGGTGGTGCAGCCGGAGCTGTTCACGGAGCATTGCAATCGGGGTCATTAACCACAACCTACACTGCATCACAAGGATTATTACTGATGATTCCAAACATGTATAAAATTGCAGGTGAATTATTGCCCACAGTTTTCCATGTAAGTGCCCGTGCCTTGGCCAGTCATGCCCTCTCGATTTTTGGTGATCATAGTGACGTATATTCCTGCCGTCAGGCCGGGTTTGCGATGCTGGCCTCAGGATCGGTTCAGGAGGTTATGGACCTTAGTGGTGTTTCTCATTTAACAACGATCAAAAGCCGTGTCCCTTTTATGAATTTCTTTGATGGATTCCGTACCTCACACGAGGTTCAGAAGATCGAAGTTATTCATCAGGATGACTTGTCTGCATTGCTGGATCTGGAAGCACTCGATGCCTTCAGAAAACGTGCCTTGAATCCGGAACATCCTGTAACCCGCGGAACAGCCCAGAACCCGGATATCTTCTTCCAGGCCAGAGAAGCGTGCAACCCATTCTACGATGCAGTTCCCGATATCGTTGAGAATTATATGCAGGAGATTACCCGAATAACAGGACGTGAATATCATCCATTTACCTATTATGGGGCACCCGATGCCGAAAATATCATCGTGGCAATGGGGTCAGTTACCGAAACAATTAAGGAAACCATTGATTACCTGAATGCACAGGGGAAAAATTATGGATTGATCAGTGTCCATTTATACCGTCCTTTTTCAATTAAATACCTCTTCAATATTATGCCACCCTCCGTAAAAAGAATTGCGGTGCTTGACAGAACGAAAGAACCCGGAGCAAACGGTGAGCCATTGCACCTCGATATGCGCGATGCGTTCTACGACAGGAAAAATGCACCCATAATCGTTGGCGGACGATACGGATTAGGATCAAAAGATGTTACCCCTTCACAGATTATCGCGGTTTACAAGAACCTCGAAATGAATGAACCTAAGAATAACTTCACCATCGGAATCGAAGATGATGTGACTTTTCATTCACTTCCATTGATTCCCGAGATTAAAGTATCTTCCGAAGATATCTATGAGGCTAAATTCTATGGCCTGGGTTCTGACGGTACCGTTGGTGCCAATAAGAATTCGATTAAGATCATCGGAACCGCAACCGACAAATATTGCCAGGCCTATTTTGCCTACGACTCCAAGAAATCGGGTGGATTTACAGCTTCACATCTGCGCTTTGGCGACAGTCATATCCGCTCAACCTATTTGATCACCACTCCCGATTTTGTGGCCTGTCATGTACAGGCTTATGTAAATCTTTATGATGTTTTAAAGGGATTAAAAAATGGTGGTTCCTTTCTGCTCAATACAATCTGGGATGAGGATGAGGTTAAGCTCAGGTTGCCTGAAGGAATGAAAAAGACCCTGGCTGAGAAAGAGATTAATTTTTACATCATCAATGGTACCAAACTAGCGGCCGATCTTGGCCTGGGCGGACGTACAAACACCATTATGCAGGCTGCATTCTTTAAGATTACCAATGTGATTCCTTATGAGCTGGCTCAGGAACAGATGAAAAAGGCGATCGTGAAGTCTTACGGAATGAAAGGGGAGAGTATCGTTAAAATGAACTTCGCCGCTGTGGATGCCGGAGGGAATAATGTTCAGAAAATAACTGTTCCCGCTGATTGGACCGAAATTAAGACAGGTGGTGATGACGCCTCCTCTAACCGTCCTGCCTTTATTAAAAATGTTGTGGATGTAATCAATGCTCAGAAAGGTGATGATCTGCCTGTTTCAACATTTAAAGGGCGAGAAGACGGAACATTCAATGCAGGCACCACCGCTTTCGAAAAACGGGGTATTGCAGTTGAAGTACCGCAGTGGATCCCTGAAAATTGTATTCAATGCAACCAGTGTTCGTATGTGTGCCCTCACGCTGCGATCCGTCCGTTCCTTATTGATGACAAAGAATTAGCTGCACTTCCTGCGGATACTTCAACGATTAAACCAAACGGTAAACAATTTGCGGGTCATCAGTTTCGAATTCAGATTGCACCGCTCGATTGTACCGGTTGCGGCAACTGTGCCGATGTTTGTCCTTCAAAGGAAAAATCGCTGATCATGAAACCGATTGAATCTCAGAGTGCCGAGATTACCCGCTGGGATCATTTTGCTGCCAATGTTACCTATAAGGATAAGATTGTCGAAAAAGATAAAACGGTTAAGAATACGCAGTTTGCTCAGCCACTATTTGAATTTTCGGGTGCCTGTGCCGGCTGTGGTGAAACACCATATATAAAGTTAATCACTCAACTCTATGGTGAGCGGATGATGGTAGCCAATGCAACAGGTTGTTCGTCAATCTACGGCGGATCTGCCCCTTCAACCTCTTATTGTTCAAATAATGAAACAGGCAACGGACCATCCTGGGCAAATTCACTTTTCGAAGACAATGCCGAGTATGGTTTCGGAATGTCTGAAGGGGTTGCTGCCAGTCGTGACCGTATCAAATCGATAATGCTTTCAGCCATGGAAGCAGGTGTTTCGGAAGGTGAAAGTGTTGCTTTTAACGAATGGATAACCGGGCGTGATAATGCTGCGGCTTCTGAAGCTGCAACAAAAAGTGTCCTTGCGGTACTAAAAGGTAATAATGCAACCTATGCCAAGGAACTTCTCTCTTTAAGTCAGTACCTGATTAAGAAATCGATCTGGATTTTTGGTGGTGATGGTTGGGCGTATGATATCGGTTATGGTGGTCTTGATCATGTTTTGGCCTCCGGAAAGGATATCAATGTTTTGGTATTGGATACCGAGGTTTACTCCAATACGGGTGGTCAGGCTTCGAAGTCGACCCCTGTGGGGGCAGTTGCCAAGTTTGCAGCCTCCGGAAAACGGATCCGCAAGAAGGATCTTGGAGCGATCTCGATGACTTACGGATATATCTATGTGGCTCAGGTATCGATGGGTGCGAGCAATTCGCAGGTGTTAAAAACCATGCGTGAGGCTGAAGCCTATCCCGGACCATCGATTGTGATCGCCTATGCCCCTTGTATTGCTCACGGATTACGTTCAATGGGTCGTACCCAGGAGGAGGAGAAATTAGCCGTTGAATGTGGCTATTGGCACCTTTACCGCTTCAATCCGCAATTGGAAGCGGAAGGGAAGAATCCGTTTCAGCTCGATTCGAAAGAGCCTGACTGGAGCAAATTCCAGGATTACCTCAATGGGGAAGTTCGGTACACTGCCTTGAAGAAATCGTTTCCTGCCGAGGCGCATGAACTGTTTAAGGCAGCTGAGGAGAATGCAAAATGGAGATACCGTTCGTATCAGCGGATGGCTTCACAGAGCTGGGATCTGCCTGCGGCAAAAGAAGAATAGCAATATAAACACACTTTTAAAAAGCGTCCTGGTTTGGGGCGCTTTTTTTGTATTTATGTTGTTAAATCCGAGCCCCAATTTTTATTGGGACCAGGACTTTTTTTCAGTTCTAAGCCCTCTTGTATTGGGTCCCGGACTAACATCCACCTCAACATATTGAATCTAAACCATCCGATGAAAATGGTTGAGCATTAAACACCAGGCCAGAATTTTCCACCACCAATAATTACGCAATAAGAACAATATAATGATTACGATGGAAAGTTGGTTAAGAGATTCCTCGCTGAGCTCTGAAAGACAGCATTCTATTGGCTATTTTTAAAAGGATATTCCTCACTGCGTTCGGAATGACACACATCCCTTTGATGTTGGTGGGTAAAAAGAGAAGATTCCTCACTGCGTTCGGAATGACACACATCCCTTTGATGGTGGTGGGTAAAAAGAGAAGATTCCTCACTGCGTTCGGAATGACACACATCCCTCTGATGATGGTGGGTAAAAAGAGAAGATTCCTCACTGCGTTCGGAATGACACACATCCCTCTGATGATGGTGGG
>CANJNY010000178.1 GCA_947475715.1 Prolixibacteraceae bacterium | reverse complement strand
TTGTTGCTTTGCCAAGAAATATAATATTCGAACCGTCAGTATATTGTAATGTTTGAATCCCTTTACAAATATTGTCTTCCACAATTATTTTCAATGCGGCACAATACTCGAAGGTCACTATCTCGGGTCTGGCGAGAACTTTTTTCAACATGAAACTGGTCATCATCTTTCCGGTTGCATCACCATCGGCATGAAGAATTCTCCGTTTCAGATGTCCTCCTTCAAGTCCAAGAATAAGCTCTCCATCAGAACCCTTATCGAACTCCATACCTCTTGAAATAAGTTCTTTAACCCTTTCAAGACCTTCATTAACCAACAGACGAACAGCATCATGATCACACAAATTACGCCCTGCAACCAACGTATCTTCAAAATGAAAATCGGGATCATCATCTATTCCAATAGCCGCAGCAATACCCCCCTGCGCATGATATGAATTACTGATATCGAGTTCAGATTTCGAAATGAGCGCAACAGTGCCATAATCTGCCGCATGAAACGCAGCAAGCAAGCCGGCAAGACCGCTGCCAACTACAATAAAATCAAATTTACGGGTTTCCATCAAATGATAAGCTAGCTCCGGATTAATGAGCGACAAAAGTAACATTTCCGTTTTAGAAAATCGCAGGTTATGATTTAATTAATCGGATGATAAATTTCCATAATTCTACAATTTCTGACAGAAAGATTATAGTTCAAGGGCATTTGGTCTCGAATTCTATAAATTTTCCTGGTGTGTTTTATTGCATTACCTGGCTGTTTGAGTCATGATATACCCACTTCCGTGAATATTGCGGATCTCAATGGATGAATCATCCTTTAAGTACTTCCTTAATTTGGTGATAAATACATCCATGCTGCGTGTGGTAAAATAACCATCATCACCCCAGATCCGCTTAAGTGCGATTTCACGCGCAAGTAATTCATTTTTATGATCACAAAGCAATTTCAACAAGGCAGACTCTTTAGGACTAAGCAGTTGCCTGGTTTCACCCAACTTTATTTCACGCAATACCGGATCGAAAATATAGTCTCCAATCTGAATAAAATGATCATCCGAACTATCGGCATTATCGGCTCGTTTAAGCACTACGGCAATCTTATAAAGTAACACCTCAGTATCAAAGGGTTTGACAATATAATCATCTGCCCCTATTCGGTAACCATTTATAATATCCTCCTTTAAAGACTTAGCGGTCAAATAAATCATTGGTATCTTAGGGTCAACAGTACGGATATCGCGTCCAATCGTAAAACCATCGACGTGAGGAAGCATTACATCGAGCAGGCAAAGGTCGAAGTTGCCGGACTGGAATGCACCAAAAGCATGCTTTCCATCATCGATCCAGGTAACCGAATAATTACAGATTTCAAGATAGGATTTCAATACCGCACCGAAACTAAGGTCATCCTCAACAAAGAAAAGTGATTTTTTTGGGCTCATCGTCTGCTCATTATAAATGGGATAAAAACAACAAACCGGCTCCCTTTGCCAGGTTCGCTAAAAACTTTAATCGTTCCGCCGTTGATTTCAAGGATTGCTTTGACATAGCTTAATCCCAATCCAAATCCTTTAACGGTATGGATATTCCCGGAATGAAGCCGGTAAAATTTATCGAAAATCCGTGATTGGACTGCCTTGGTCATCCCGATGCCATGATCTTCAACCGAGAGGATCAACCCTTTTGGAGTATTGGCCGTAGAGATCGTAATTAACGGCTGCTCTGGAGAATATTTATTGGCATTATCCAAAAGATTATAAACAAGATTAATAAAGTGGATCGGGTCGGTGGTTACAACCGGATTAGAGGCTTCAAGCTTTGGAACAATCTTGCCACCCTTTTTACCTACCTGAAGGAATATTCCTTCAATCGCCTCCTCAATCAACTCATGAACATCCACACGTTGAAAGTGAAATTCAAATTCCTTGCGGTCAAGACGGGCAATCTGAAGGATCCGTTCGACCTGTTCATTCATCCGATGATTCTCTTTTTTAATCATTCCGGTAAAAAACCGGACCCTTTCCTTATCACAGATCACCTTCTCATCAAGAATCGAATCGGCAGCAATTGAAATTGTAGCTATGGGTGTTTTAAATTCATGGGTCATATTATTGATAAAATCAGACTTCATCTCGGATATTTTCTTCTGCCTCAAAATCAAAAAGATACTTAGAGCAAAAGTCAGAAAGATAATGACTGAGAAAACTACCGAAAGTCCAAGCAACATGGAGGTAGAACGTCCGATAAAGAGATTCCTGTCGGGAAATGAGATGGCAAGTACCAGGTTCTTTCTAAAAATATCATTTGGAAAAAGATTCACATTATACCATTTAACAACGCCTAAATCATGCATGGTTACCAGATTCAGGCTATCATCGGGTGTGATTGAATATTTAAAAGCAATTGGTATAGCCCTATTTGTCAGCTCCTCTGAAAGTAGTTTCTTCAATTGATCTTCATCGATATGCCTTCCTCTCTCCCACCCCCGGTATTCAATGGCAATCTGTCGGGATAATTTATTAAGCTGTTCAATTTTCATCCCTACAATAGCCCTGTTTCGGGAGAATCCGGAAGCGAAAGCTGAATCCATATTCTCAATAAGGGTGTCTGTGTTTATAACAATAGCTTTGTTAATTCCCTTATGCAGAAGTTGGGGTTCACGCAGGAATGATTTCAGGTGAACCATGTTACTTTTCCGGTTATGCTTCCCCGAATTGGAGGTAATCACTGTAATTTTTCCGTTGATGCTGTCTTTTTTTACCATAACTTCCATCTCCTCCAACTCCTGCAACGGGGGTGGTGGAGGGGGATAAGGTGCATCCTTATCCCATTCCAGAGAATCCGGATTCTCAAAATTCCGTATGATTTTAAGATCATGTCCGGTCTCTAAACGATGGACACTCTTATTCATCGCCTCATTCACTGACCGGTCGAATAGTTCATTACTCACTTTGACCGAGTTATTGAACCAATAGAACTGCACCGCGATTATTCCCAGCAGCGAAATTCCCATCAGAATCACCAATCCTGTAATTGTCCGTTTGTTCATAATCCAAAATTAGACAATAATTTAACCCGGTATTCAACTTTAACTTTCCCTTAACACTTTTTTGCAGAACCTTAACCGTAACCAATTCAAAAACCAACTACATTTGATTCATAATATAAAAAGCACGTCGGATTTCAGTTTTAAATTCATAATTCCATGACAATTCGACCTTATTTTATTCCTATATATATTAATTAAATTCACCTAAAAAATGATTCACATGAAACGAGTATTAAATCTTCGAAACACGGTGGTTTTTTCCCTGGGTTTAGTCGGATTATTGTTTTTTACCTCCTCTTTTACCTTTGGTCCTTCAGAGGATGCCCAACTTGTGGGAAATGATCCTCAGAAAAAAGAGAAAAGAGTCAAGGTTATTGTCAGAGTTGATGGCAATGAAACTAAAATCGACACAGCATTTAGTATACCGGACGAAAAAATCGCCAATGAAAAGATCGATTCTATTCTTAGTAAAATCAATGGTGAAGGGACTGGGCATCATAGGCCGGGCCGTGTGCTTATTATGAATGACAAAATGATGAAATTCCATCACAGGGCTATGAACAACAGTCCAACAGATGAACAATTTAATATTTTGATACAAGACAATGATTCAGGCAAACTATGTAAAGCAAAAAAAGTAATCTGCATCAAGACTGATGACGATGATCAAATGATTGAAGAAATCGATGATGATCAGATGTTTCCACCGCCACCTCCAATGCCTTGTTGTGTCCCTTCGATGTATCATCACAGTTTTGGAAGTGACCCGTTTGCATTTGATACAAAAGACGAATCAGTAGTTTCGTATGAAAAGAAGGATATTGGAAACGGTCTCGAAAAAATAACCATTATCCGGAAGAAACAGGGCCAGGATGAGCCTCAAAAGGTTGTTCATGTGAAAGCCATTGTCTCAGACGATTCGTTAATCAAGAAAAAAGAAGATGAACGTAAGGTACTAAAAAAGCTAAAAGATGAAGCTGATGCTTCAAAAAGCGACAAGAAATAACCCTCTAAAAGTGGAAATAAAAAAAGGTGGAATTGCTTCCACCTTTTTTTATTAGTATTGATCGTCAATTATGCCGGCATTTCAGGTAATGACCATGGTGCACGGTAGGTATGCTTAATTAATTCAGCAGCATAAGCCTTTGCATTAATCGGATCGGTATAGGTCTTATTGAATGTTGGATGTCCATCATGGATTTCGAATTTATCTTCGAGAACTGTTTTGATAGTCTCCGTGTCGTTAAGATTAGTGAACTCCATTTTAGCACCGTCCCAGTTAAGCACTTTATCCAGCGCCTGAAGACGAACAGCTAAAACGCCCATCACAACCATTTCGTTGAAAGGTCCTGATTCGCTGAAATCAGATGCTGTTTTCACGCGAGTTGCAGGTGATTCCTTTGCAGCACGAACCCAATCCATTTCGTGTGAAAGTTCAACACGACGACGGAATTTCGGAGCTTCCGGCTTGCGACCGGATAACAACCAAGGATTTACACCATAACATCCACAGATTAATTTATCTTTTGTTCCGTGGAAAATTACACCTCCGCCTGAATCATTAGGATCTCTTCCTTCCGGCCATCCCTCAGGAAGCATTGGTTTGATTCCACCATCATACCAGAAAACCTCAACTTTAGGAAGTTTGATCTTAAAGTCTTTAGGTTTTACCCGTTCAGGAAAAGTAAGACAAACAGATTGTGCTGTTGGGGCGCAGTCGGTCAATAGCATGGTTGAATTTCCCTGTGCATGAATTGGATAACCCAACTTAAGACCGGTAAAAACAGGATGTAAAATATGGCAGGCCATATCGCCTAATGCACCTGTTCCGAAATCCCACCATCCGCGCCAGTTCCATGGATGATACATCTCGTTGTACATCCGTTTTTTAGCAGGACCAATAAACAGATCCCAATCCAGCGTCTCAGGAACCCATTGACCATTCTTAGGGGTATTTAACCCCTGAGGCCAGATAGGACGATCCGTAAATGCTTCAACCTTGGTGATTTCACCAATCTCGCCATTGGCAATCCATTCGCAGGTAAGGTTTACACCCTCCTGTGAAGAACCCTGGTTACCCATCTGTGTGGCAACCTGATGCTTTGCCGCAAGCTTAGTTAGTAAACGGGATTCATAAACAGTATGCGTCAAAGGCTTCTGGCAATAAACATGCTTACCCATTGTAAGGGCATTCGCCGCAATAATTGCATGAGTATGGTCGGCAGTTGCGATCACAACTCCATCAATAGTTTTCCCGAGTTCATCGTACATAACTCTCCAGTCCTTGTACTTTTTGGCATTCGGAAACTCATTAAATGTCTTTTCGGAATATTTCCAGTCAACATCACATAATCCGACGATGTTTTCCGATTTGAGGTTTTTAATATTCCCATGACCCATACCTCCAATACCAATTCCTGCGATATTTAATTTATCACTGGGCGCAGTGTGTCCAAGACCTGCAATTGTGTTTGAAGGAACAATCGCGAACGCGGCAGCAGCAGCTGCTCCTGTTCCCAAAAATCCCCTTCTTGAAACTTTGTTTTTTTCTTCCATGATGGTAAATAAATCTTATAAGTTTGATGGTTTGTAATTGCCTGCTAAAGATATTAGTTCTTTGTGATACATACAAATTTTAGACTCTTTAATTAAGCATTAATTTTTTGATTTGTTTACCCCGATCTTAACCTTTACCGGAAAATGATCACTTACGCCACCATAATAAACAGGACCCATGTAAGTCCGAAAGGGCTTCTTCCCAAGATAAGTTGGATCAGGTTCGGTCAGAAAACCAAAACTGCAAATACCTCCTTCATTTATTAATATTTTCAAATCACTACTGTTTAATAAATTACGTGTACAAATCATCTGATCAAATACTTCCCACTGACCCCCATTCCTGATTGTTCCTTCAACCTGTTTGGTCCAAAGTGTTGAAAGATTTATCAATGAAGTGGGATGATCATTGCCCGGATAAGGGTAGGCCCTTAGAAATGACAAAAAACATTTCTCCTTTGGAGTAGCATTAAAATCACCCATAATTAAGGTTCTGCTGTCCAAATTTCTACTAAAGAGTGAATCGAGACTTTGCCTTAAAATCCTGGCAGCAACATTGCGTTTCTCCTGTGTTTCAACAAAACCGCCACTGCGGGATGGCCAATGATTCACATAAAAATCGATTTGTTCACCCTCCAGCAGGGCAGAAAAACGGAGTATATCCCGCGATTTAAATGGATCCTTTCCTGCTCTGTTAACCGGAATAAATTCATAGTTTATTGGTTTGATCCGGTCTTTTCGATAAAGCAGAGCCACATCAATTCCCCGCGGATCGGGCGATTCTTTGTGTATAATCCCATAATTGAAGCGGATTAACGGGGTTTGGCTGATCAGCTGTTCAAGAACCCAAAGATTTTCTATTTCTGCAAACCCTATAATATCGGGAACTTGACCTTCTCCGGCAGTAATGAGTGCCTTATATATCATTTTTAACTTAAGCTCAAAATGTTGTCGGGTCCAATGTCTGGTTCCTGAGGGAGTAAACTCTTCATCCGAGGTTTCGGGATCGTCCCATGTATCAAAAAGATTTTCAACATTATAGAAAATAACGGTATAACTAGTTTGTGAGTAAACCTCCGATGATTTAGTCACCACAATTACCACAAAAAGAAAAATCCATTTGGAAATCTTAATCATCTGATGGTTAAAGTTAAGGGGTTTCAGATCAAATCAGTAAAAACCGTATTGCAAACAAATAATCTCACGATTACACAAAATGATTTCGAAAGTACCTCAGAGAGATCAGGAATAATTATATGAATATACAAAAAATCCCGGGAGGATTTATTTCTTTTTTTCTATCCGTTCAAATGCCCCCAGGTCGGGGCCCTCATCACTAATTCTACTAACATTTTTTAAATCAACAGGATACGATTTCGCATAATCCATTTTGCCATAATCCTTCGCAATAGATAAGGTATCCAATTCAAAATTGCCGGTATATGCATCTTTAAAACGGGGATTAACATTTCTGATGATCCCTTGAAAGCGATCTGGAATAGTAATTTTAAAAGTATCGGCGATTTGGACCAGGGATCTGTCAAAAAGATAATTTGATTCTCCCTTACTATCCAACGCCAATTGCAATTCATTCATCCGGTTACCGGTAATGATGCAATTTCTGAAAGTAGCCCCCTTCAAATCACCCACATACCTCACTCCACTCTTTGTGTCTACAAGGTAATTGGAAATTAACAATGTTCCTGTAGTGCGAATACCTGCTGAGCTGTTATTATAATAATTTGCAAAAGTAGAGTGATAAAACTGATAATCACCTCCCAGCAGAAGTGCAGTATTATAATACCTTACATTGGAGATCACGCAATTATTGGCCAGAATTTTGGATTTCATCGCCCAGATACCGGACCAGCTCATATTCTCTATCCTCGTGTTTGAGACCTCCAGCGAAGCAAATCCACTGTGTTCAATAGTGCCCACTTGCAATCCGATATTGGCATTCTTAATTTTTGCATAGTTGATTACATTATTATGACTTCCTGAACAAAGAATAATACCATTCCATTGGTCAGGTATCTCACTATAAGCCTGTTCAAGCCGGTCACCCGTAAATTCCACAGGATCCTCGAAGGTGCCTAACGCTTTCAACGTGCCTTTCACCATCAACCCCGCATTTTTATGAAAATAAACTGTAGTACCAGGTTCCATTGTGAGTATCTGATCAGAATCTACAACCGCTTCATTATATACAAGATAAGGGTGATCTTTAGTCCAAACGGAGTTTTTTATCCGACCTGCGTTAACTAATACAAAATCCTGCCCCCAAGCCTTTAACCGCACTTTTTGCACTATATTATTCACCTCGAAAATAATTGAATCTTCGGTGATCATCGGACCGTTTTTACCGTTCATTCCAAGTGTGGCCTGGATAAAAATGAAGATACTGTCTTTGGGTGGAATTTGCACATTAAAACTCTCATTCGAAACTTCTCCGTTAACATTCAAATGAAACCCATTCTGATCTCCACCGGCAAGTTTAACAGAGGAAATAATGACATTTTCATTGGTCATATTGGTAACTCTGAGATTCTTAGTGGGTGAACCAATAGAGGTAAAGAGGGTGTCGAAGGTAATAACGTTATCCGAGAAGTATAGTATAGGATCGGAGGAAGAACTCAGTTTCTCTTTTTGACAGGCAAAAAAGAGAACAACAGCTGCGAAGAAGGTCAATATTTTAGTTAAGCTCTTCATCTTAGAAAGTTGTTTAATAACATAAGATCTGGCGAAAAATTACAGTTTCCGGTTTGCCTCTTTTCAAAGATACAACATAATTTGAGAAAATCTTAACTTTCATTAACGATTCCATGTTTTTTTTTGAATAAGCCATAATCCAAGAAAAGTAATTGCTCCATTTACAATAATCAACTCAAAACCAATCTTATATCCATTCAGCAGTTGTACTGAATAGGCATCTATAAACCATGAAATAAAAGGGGAAGAAATGGCAACAAGGGGTACCCAGGGGTCTTTAACCTCCTTTTTAGTAAGCAATCCGAATGCAAACAGCCCAAGCAATGGGCCATAAGTATAACCCGCTGCCTTAAAAACAGCGATAACTACACTTTGGTCATTGATGATTCTGAATATCATGATCACCACAAAAAGCAACAGTGAAAATCCAATATGGGTACCTCGCAGCAGGTTTTGTTTTTGCTCCTGCGGGCGTTTGTCAATCACTAAAAAATCAACACAAAAAGCGGTGGTGAGTGATGTAAGTGCAGAGTCAGCACTCGCGTAATTTGCCGCAGTGATTCCCAGCAAAAAGAGTATCCCGATCATCAGATTCATGTGATTTAGGGCAAGCATCGGAAACAGAAAATCTGATTTTGCGGGTAGCGCAATCCCATTGGAAGTGGCAAAAATATACAGAAGAACACCAAGCAAAAGAAACATTCCGACCACCACTACAAATATTGCACTGAAAGTAAGCATATTTTTCTGCGCCTCCTTCAAACTCTTGCAGGTAAGGTTCTTTTGCATCATATCCTGATCCAGTCCTACCATCACAATGGTCACAAATATACCTGCGATAAATTGTTTGAAAAAGAATTTACCCGATTTCACATCCCAGTCAAATATTCGGGAATAGGGATGTGCCACAATTTTGCGGAGGGTCTCCCCTGCTGACCAATCAAAACTTGAGAATATATAGTAAATGGTAAATATCACAGCTGAAAGCAGGAAGATTGTCTGCAAGGAGTCAGTCCAAATAATTGTTTT
>CANJNY010000177.1 GCA_947475715.1 Prolixibacteraceae bacterium | reverse complement strand
CCACGCGATCTTCAATGGGCTGGCGCATCACTTCTAAAACCGTGCGTTTAAATTCGGGTAATTCATCTAGAAACAAAACGCCGTTATGCGCTAAACTAATTTCACCGGGTTGAGGGTTGTTGCCACCGCCAACCAAAGCAATGTCGCTCACACTGTAACCACAGGGGGGGGAATAACTGGTTGATTGGCAACATACTGAGCATGACGTTGATATACGAGATGCGAAATGTGACAGGTAAGTACCACAAAAACTCGTCGTATTCTCTTGTTTCCCGAAGGATTTCACAATATGATAAGATATAAGTATAGCCATTAAAGGTTTACAATCTCATTAAACGGAACGATTCCTAAAAAAGTAATTGGTGGAGCTAAAGCAAAATTTACCGAAAACACACTTAGCCTTGTGGCATCGTCATGCCAAGGGTTTTTGGTTCTGAGGTTATACAAAATTTTAAACTCCATTTTCGCGCGCACGGCAACCGCATGTAGAAGTTTAAAGTTTCGGTAATCATCAACATAAGGCGCCCAACGATCAAGAGCGATAAAAGAACGCTTGAGTTCATAGAATTTTAATGGGTTTCCTTCGCTGTCGACCTTCCATAGATCAATATCGGAAACAGTAAGTGCCTGTCCAAGACTTCCCCTTTGCCAATTATGATAGGCGCTGGAAGTTGCATCATTCAAATACTTCGCAGTTTTTGTATTAGAAACAGGTAGACCAAAGCCTTGAAATATTTGCGAAAGTTCGCTCATAGTAACAGTGCGAAAATTAAATGAAGCGTCACTAAATTTAACTTCTTCTATCGCTGAGGCAGTTGCATTAAATCTGACAAATAAAACAGGTAGATTAGCCCGCGAACCAAGAATATTCAGTAAACTGAAACCCTCTTTTTCTTCACTTGTTAGCGGTTCATTAAGGATATTTTCTTGAACCCCTGATGCATACACCAAAACTAATGGTATACAATTATTGTCCCCATAGACCAACTGCCATGCATCCCCAACAACAAACTTTAACCGTGCAAATTGTTGCTTTTGTGTATTAATGGCTTCATATACTGCATTTGATTTATAATATCGCATGATTTAAGATTTAAAAGTAAGTATGTCCCACCCTCTTAGTTCTTCATCAAAATGATAGGGGGTTTTTGAGAAAATAAAAAATGATTTGTTTTTAGGACAGACTATTCCTCCAAATAATTTTTTCCCATTTTGGTTCTGCTTTTGGATATAATGTTGCAGACCATCAGATCGATCCGCAGCGTCTTTAGCAGTCCAGCCTGATTTAGTGTCAAATAAGCCAATGCGACCATCGTTAAGTTTTACTACAAAATCCACATAGAAGCTCTGTTCTGAACCACCAGACTTATAAGGCACAGCAAAAAAAGTTGAATCTCGATCACCATTTCTGAACCACCAATCAACTTCTTGCGAGCCATCCAAAAATGCAGTAAAATCCTTTTCAGTTTGCCATTTTTTATTACTTAGAGTAGATTCGTAATAAGGTTGTATCACTGACCTTTTAAATGCGGGTTTGCGTTCCTCATTATTAGCATTATAATCTAGCGATGCTGGTACATTCCAGAATTCATCATTTTCAACACTTTTGGTAGGATGTTTTGGATGCTTTTCCATATAACCACTGATGGCTAAGTTCATCACATCGGTAAAAGCTTGAATGTTCTCATGATGAAGTACAATAGTCATAATTTCTCGTTGCTGCTGTTCAAAAGGCATTCGCAACTCCTGCGCAAAAAAATGATAAATACCGTGACAGACCCTGCCAATTGATCTCTTTTCTGGATGCAAACCATTCGTACTAAGAGCTTCGCGGACATAATATTTGAATGCCAGTTCTAGTTCCGTTGTTGATTTTGCAAGAGTAAGATCACCCAAAACAGTGACAGCGTCTTTGTCAGAACCTACCAACTCGACATGAATCTCTCCATCAATTGGAATTGTATCTGTAACATTATGCACGCTGGTGTTAATCCGTGCTGATAGATTGTAATCCTTAGCATGCTTTGTAAACAAGGGGATAAAGGAAGGAGCTAATCTAGTTAATTCTCTTTGTCGAAAAGTATGATATGATGTAAGATCAATGTTTTTATATTTATCGATTCGAAGGCCAGTATATATTGTAAAATAGTCTCTAGCGAGTTCCTCTTCGATCTTTATGTTATTGTTAGCGATGTTTGTATAAACGTATCCTATATTTAGCTCTTCTGATTCGTAGTGTTTTGTTTCCGGCATGCGCATAATTCTGCCTACAGTCTGTATTGAAAATTTTTCAGAGTGCCACTCACGAAATAATACGAGGATATATGCGCGCGGACAATCCCAGCCTAAAGCAATTGCCTGTTTAAAAAGAAGTACCTCAACTTCATTATCGTTAATTGAAATATTTTCCAGATTTCTTTTATCCTCTGAAAGATAAACTGCTAGTTTACCGTTTTCTGTTGTAGTTTTGAAGTGCTTCGCTAATAGTTCCTCAATCTCATCCGTTTTATTCACAAAATCCGCAGAGTTTGTATCTGGCAGCTGAATGAGAAGCAGGGGGTTGACATTCGTGCCGGCTTTTTCCAACTTCTTTTTAAGGTAATTTCGTTTTTCGAGCGCTTCTCTCAAAATATATAAATCGCTACCTTCTGATTCGAGCTTTGGCGCCTTCAAATTGGGATTAAGTGCCACTCTCTTTTTTATCATTCCTTCTCCAACAACTTCTTCGAAGCGCACCTTTACTATATTATCAGAGGAAAGATGAGGTGTAGCTGAAACTTCAATAGTGACTTTTGGAGACATAATATCAATCAAACCTCTCGTATTTTCTGCCGTTGCAGTATGATGGCTCTCATCAATTATCAGAATGATCTCACGGCCAGCAAAGAGTGTATTTTTGATTATGGCAGTGAGGTTAAAGTCACTTTCATTTTCTCTTAAAAGAACATTTCCAGCTTTGTTGATACTTTCCCAATTGAGAAATAAAATTTCGTTTTCCTCAATTTGGTTACCATTGAGCTCATCTACCGTTGAACATTCAGCGATACGTGAAGATGAAAAATAATCTTCAATTTTTTCTTTGCTTTGTAAATGCAATTTCCGTGGTGCAGCCCAAATAAATGACACGGCTGGTTTTTCCTTCACCTCAGCTATTCGACTGATAAATTCTGCCATCATTATTGTTTTCCCAGCACCTGTCGGAGCCTTAAAAACAACTGTCTCAGAACCGTTACGATTCAGACTTTCCTTTGCAAGATCGATAAGTTTCGTTACTGCTTTCTCTTTATACTCAAGGTTTTTTATAATCATAGCACATGGCGAGGTTTAGTAATTCCGTAAATACGCCTGTAGACTTTTAGTATTGCTTCAGGTATTGCACAAACTCGCACGTCTTGCCGAACTTCAGCAAATTCGTCTGAGTAGTCATCATCTCCTTCTAATGAGAAAATAAATAATGAACTAGGCATGTTAAACTTTAATACGTGAGACTTAAACTGGTCAATGGCGAGTTCATTAAGTAAGATACCGGTGAATCTAGATTCATTCTTGAATATCTTATATTCTTTTTTGTTGACAACACACTCAAAAGTGCCTTCTTTAACACATAGCATTTGTATACTTTTTTCAGTCAGCATTTTTTTATTCTTATGAGTTGCTTCAGCTGGAACAAAATCTGTTTTGTAGTATCGTAGATTTCCTTTGTTGCCAGTAACAACGTTTCCTCGTTTGTCCGTATAGCCTTTAATAACTTTTTTCAGGCGAGGGTAACAAACGTCGGTGCAGATATTCGCTTCATTATTTGTGACTAGGATGCATTGCATTTCTTTATCCTCCAACTCCAATACTGCATGCAGAGCAGTCCCACTGCCAGCAAAAAAATCAACTATGACCTTAGGATTAGGATGTATTGAGGTTAGTAAGTACTTCGCTACCTCTACTGGTTTTGCATATGGAAAATGAATGCCTAGGTCTGAGAAAAAAGTATCATCACTACTAGCATAATTATAAATTGATGGTGTGTTCTCGAACATGTTATCCTTTAACAAATATTTTCTTTCTGGTTGCTTACTCTCATCTTCACCAAACAAAATCAATCCTTTATCTAGTAATTTCTTCATGGTAGAGGAGGGATTTCTCCATCCGCGAGCTGGGACTGGACATTTCTTTTTAGTTACAGGGTGTATTAGCGGCTTGAAGTAATCATCTGGAGCTTTGTCTTTATTCGGCCAAGCCATTGAAACGCCACGGTATACCTCACCTTTATCATCAATGAAGCGATAAGCTTTTTCGCCACCGGAAAAATCTTGTCTCGATATCCAAGTTTGAAACTCTTTATTAACGATGTCAAGAGTGTATTTAACTTCAAAATCCTTCAATACCTTTGCAGGGTAGTTAAAAGGTTTGATTACTGCTTGGATTTCTTCAGGTATAACTTTTTTTCCAACCTTTCCAAATAACTGTTTTGCTTTTTTTATAATCTCAACAGCATTAGGTTTTCTGCGCATTACGGGATTTTCTAATTTTAGAAACATTTCCTTGTTCTTTGCGTAGCAAAACACATATTCATGCATTGTTGAAACTCCTTTTGCATCCCCCTTAGGATTTTTCTTATTCCAGATTATCGTTCCTAAGTTGTTTTTTTCGTGAAAAATTTCGCTCTCAAGCAGTAGATTAAGACTATCAAACTCGTTCTCATCTATATGAATTAATATGACACCGGTATCTTTGAGAAGATTTTTAGCGAGCCTTAGACGCTTATTCATGAAAGCTAGCCATTTGCTATGACGGAATCCATCTTCCTTATCTACAAACTTGTCGTTATACTTAAAGTCATTTTCTCCGGTGTTGTACGGCGGGTCTATATAAATTACGTCTACGCTTTTAGCATGGGTGTAATTAAGTACTGATAGCGCATGATAGTTATCACCTTCAATCAAAATATGAGTTGGTTGATCTTTTGCTGTAGTAATAGCTTTAGTTTCATCTTCATAAATCACAGGAAGTTTTCCAATGCTAGCAAGTTCAAATTGCTCTTTTACAACCTCCTCTTCCCACACTAAGCCATACCTTTTCCGATCAGTAAGTTTGGAAATCTCGGCTAGCAGTTGAGGTTTAGAATAGCCTTCATATTTAGAGCTTGCGCCCTTCTTTTTCATAGAAGTGGAAGTTCCACCTATCAGTTCAGCAATACTCATGTTATCTTATAAATTTAGTCTTTCGTGCACAGATCGATTCAAAATAAACACCGGCTATTTGCGCAATATTAAATTTGTGAGGACAGGTTGTAAAAATAATAATTCTAAGCAATTTTCCTAATATGAAATACGATCCGTTGGTTGAAGATATGCCTCATACTCACGATTTGTTTTAAGGTCGCATGCCAATGGAGCAAAACGGGGGGTATTTAGCCAAATATCTACTTTTCACAATTTAGAAGTATGTCGCATAAGCTGTTGGTTTAAACTTTCAGCTTGAAAATTGGGTAGAAATTTTTTAGCACCCCCTCTAAAAAAAGCAAATGCAATATTTTTTCTAATAATTTTTGATACGACCTACAGTTGAGCAATGATAGCTTTGAAATAATTGTCTTCACGGACGTAGCCTGTTTTCCTCGTGAAAGTATCTCCATAAAGAAGGATTAAATCTTCCATGTCGCAGATAAAGAACAATTTAAAGCCTGAATTAGGATTTGTTGCAGCGTTGTATATTTGATACCCTCGACACGCTAACAAGCCGTTTTTGTTAAATCCTAAGGTATGTATAGCAACTTTCCTCTTTACGCCATTGTATATGAAGCTGACAAAAGTCTTTGTGTTTATTGCGGTTGTAATCTGAAAAGTCATCAATCATAAATAGTTTGTTTTTCATGGGGGGCGATTAGGGGTTTTAAAAACTTCATATTGATGACAAGCGTCAACATTCATAACGCAGCGCCCCATGACAGGCAATGGTCTGAAGTGAATTGCATGTTGAGAATGAGAGCTACCTATTGAAGGTCTTATTACGTTAGAGACGTAGGTCAAATTAACCATAGTTTCATTTGGCAGAACATACTTCGTTGGGGTTGAAAGAATTGGTAAAATCCTGTTCTTATTGGCTTGTTTAGCGAGATAGGCTACTAAACCGTCAATACTCCAAACCCATTTTGTTATAATGTCAAATTTCTTGGCTTCTAAGCTCATGACAAGGCTTAGACCTTCCTGATCAACGATTAAATGTGCATGCCAATTATCTGTAAGACTTCCACTTCTGTCTCTTCGATTTTGACGAAATGTTTGCTCAGGGACAAAAATGTAGGTAATCTCACCAAAGAGACAGAAAGTTTCGCGCGCAACCTCATCCGCTGAAAGGCAAGAACCCTTCACTGGTTGATATGTGACAAAGTACAATTGTTCTGGCCTAGCGAAGGATTTCCTTACCAAGCTTAGGAACTTATCGCAATAAGTCCAATAGTATTCGTTATTTGATTGTTTGCACGCCACGACTACGACCTGAGGAAATCCACGGTCTAATAATAATTAGATACAAAATTCATTCAGACTGGTGAAAAGGAAAGCCTAACCTCACTTTAGGCATGAAGAACCACTTAAGGCGTTGAGGTTCAGTTATTTAAAATTTTTTATCCGAGTAATAAAATGAATAATTCGTAAATTACTGAATATCAATATTATACGAGGTGAGTAAATTAAAGAGTAGTCCTTCGTCAACCTTGTTAGGGTATAGTTCAACAGGAAAGTGCTTTGCAGCCGGAAATTATGTTAAAAGGAGGACTTTTAGAGGAATTATTTGTTAACCTCAAAAGGAAAGTGTATATTTACTAAACTAAGATTAAAGATAATGTTTTTTTTCTATTCTAGAGTATCTACTGCGGAGCAAAATCCTTCAAGGCAACTTGAAAGTTTTAAAACCATCGGACATTTAAAACCAGAAAATGTTTATATCGACAAAATCCAAGGTAACGTTCCGTTTTTTGAAAGACCAGAAGCAATAAAGTTATTTGAAGCTGCGACAGTCTCGTTAGAAGATGATACTATTGTGATTGATAGCATTGACAGGTTAGGCCGTAATGTTATTGATATCCTTAGAACTATTCAAGTATTTACTGATAACAGTATAAATCTAAAATCAATTAAAGAAGGCTTTCAAACAATGGTGGATGGCCATGAAAACCCAATGGCAAAAATTGTGATCTCTGTTATGGCTTCAATAGCTGAGCTTGAGCGTAACAAAATACGTGAGCGCCAAGCTGAAGGTATTAGTATAGCGAAAGCCTCTGGTCGTTATAAGGGACGTAAACTAGGTTCGCGTCAATCCAATGAAAAACTACTTTCTAAACATGCAATCGTAGTGCAAAAACTAAAAAAGGGCATGACCATCCAAGATATTGCAGCGCTTACTAAAAGAAGCAGCAAAACAATTATTAAAGTGAAAAAAATAATTACACAAGATAAATACACTATCTCCGCATGATGACAATAAGAGAAAGAGGTTACATGACCAAGGCGCAAAAGAATCTTATGAATCGACTACTTCACTTTGAAGAGTTTCAGCATATCCCTATAAGCCTAGTGGTGAAGGAACCTTGGGCAGCACGCGCCACAAAACAGTTAATAGTTGAAGAAGCAGACCTAAATGGATTTATTCTGCGTTTTGGTATACCTAAAGGCCACACATCAATTTACCCATTTTATTATTTGGAAAGAAATCGCAGACAAGTGCTAGTTGAGGACTTAGAGAATTCAAAGAAACTTACACACTATGGAAGAATCAAAATCTAATTCAACCCTACATATTTATACTCGTGTAAGTTCGAACATTAGTGTGAAACAGAATAACTCTTTACCGGCTCAACGCTTACTTGGTGAAAAGAAAGCACGTGAACTTAATTTTGATTTTGTGATACATGAAGAGCGCGGAAAAAATGCAACAACCGAGACACTTGATAATAGACCTGTATTGCAGGCATTGCTTGACAAGTGCGACGAAAAAGAAATTAAGCATGTGTTTGTGACTGAATTTGACCGCCTAACAAGGCATCCGGTTACACAATACTACATAAAGAAAATTTTAAGTGATAATGGAGTTTTGCTCTATACGACAGGCCAAGTTTTTGATATGCAAGACGAAGATCAATCTCTTATGTCCGATATCATGGGTCTATTTGCACAGAGAGAATCCAAAATCAAAAACAAACGTGTTAAACGAACATTACTAGAGTCCGCAAAAAAGGGTCGATCTGGTGGAGGTGTTATGCAAGCATATGGCTATGTTAAAGCAGAAAATAAAATGCTTCTCGTGGAACCACAAGAAGCAGAGGTAATCAAAAAAATATTTACACTTTCTTTGCAAGGTATTGGCACTCCAAAAATCGCTGAGCTCCTCAATAAGGAAGGTGTTCCAACTCGAGCGAAGAAAGCTCTACCTAATGGAATACGAGTTCGAAATAAATATACTGGCAAAGAAACCCATAAGAAAGAACTTGATTTGGTTTGGAAGGCTGGAACTATATATAGCATTTTGAAAAATAGCATTTACAAAGGCGACCGTCGATACAAGGAACACACGATTGCAATTGAACCAATAATAAACCCAGAAATGTGGCAATTAGTACAAAATAACCTAAAACACAACCGATCATATTCAGGAGGAAAAAAAATGCACTTCTATATTCTTAAAGGTCTGCTGCGTTGCTCTAAGTGTGGACGAAATTTATACGGGTATACGAAGGAAAAAAAAGCGCAATTTGTATATATGTGCAGCTCCAAGCGTGAAAAGCAATTCTGTCAAATGAAGTCTGTAAATATTACAAGGCTTGATAATTTAATATGGGACGCCACAACCGGATTGAAGCTACATATTAAAGCTGTTTTGGAAGAACTGACAAACGATAATATCCGTAATCAAAGGCTTGCGGTAAATGAGCAGAATTTATTGTTTACTGAGAAGGAAATGGAGGAATTACGCATTAGAATGGACAACCTTGTTCAGCTTTACCTTTCAAGCCGGATTGACCTCAACAAATTCGATAAGCATAAAGAAGAGATCGAAAATGAACAGCAGTTACTGCAAAGCAAACGTGTACAGTTGCTTGGCGAAGTTAAAGCCCTACGAGCACCTTCAACACTCTTAGAAGCAGGCCTTGAATTAGAGAAATTATTTTTTGATAAGATAGTGCCAACACCGGAAGAAAAAAGAAAACTTCTACTTTCGTTCGTTGAGGAAGTTATAGTTGATTATGATCTAACTTCCAAAAAACATGTAGTTGCAATCAAACTAAGAGTGAATAGCCCTATGGTGACAAAAGAGCTCGGTGCGACGACGAAGAAAAATATAAAGCCTGAAATAGATATTTTTCACGGCGATTATAAAACAATTGACAACATCCTAACAGACAACAAGATTTCTGAAGGCACAGAGGAAAGTGTTTATGTGAAATTATTCCCCCCTCAAGTTACAAAGTCACATCGCTAATGGTGTGGTGTGGGCTGCGGAAGGGACGTTGCGTGACTAGTCCAGACGCGTTCTTTCCGGTTTTACCGGCTACCGAATGAATTTTGGTGGTTTCCAAAGCCTCATCAACAGTAAGTGGTGGTAAGATACTTGGCAAACGTT
>CANJNY010000176.1 GCA_947475715.1 Prolixibacteraceae bacterium | reverse complement strand
TGACCGAATTGCAGTGGGTGTCGATGAAGACCGATGTTTTCGATGCCGAAGTTGCAACCCTGAACGAGCAACTGATTCCCATCTTTAAAAAGTATTTTACGCAGGCCGAGGTAAAGGCGATGATCGCGTTCTATGAGACCCCCACCGGTAAGAAGATGGCCGAGACAACCCCTCAGATCTCGATGGACCAGATGCAGCTCACCCAAACCTGGGCCATGGGACTCATGGGTAAGATCAAAGGCTACCTTGATAAGCAGCCGGTGGATAATACCCCTCCGGGGTTGAAGAGACCTGAGTGAAACAAATATTTCATGAAACTAATTTATGTCAAATACAGAATGAATTAAAGCAAAATATGATGCCTAGAGAAGGCGTCATATTTCAAGGGTAATAACTCTTAATTACTTGAATGCATTTAAGATCATTAAAGCAAGAGTCAGATGGATTTTTTTAACCCCATATTTGAAGCGTTAATTTCGATAATGCAAAGTAAAACCCGCAGTATACTAGCCGGATTTGGAGTAGCATGGGGGATTTTTATACTTATTATTTTATTAGGAACTGGTAAAGGATTTCAGCATGGGATATTTCAATTATTCAATTCTTTTGCCAAAAAAAGTATTTGGATTTATGGTGGACAGTCATCAGATAATAAGTTAAATACATCAACACATCAGATATTATTTGACAAAACGGACATTCATATTATCAAGAAAAGGTTTAATGAAATTGAGTTTATATCTCCGGAGTTGTTTTATGGTGGAAACGCTTTGGCAACTAACCATCAAAATTTAGCTTATCCACAAATTAAGGGAGTATTGCCTGATTATTTTAATGTTAAAATAATAAAACCTGATGAGGGACGATTATTGAATATATTGGATAATAAAGAGTACCGGAGAGTAGCCTTGGTTGGTCGACACATTTCTGATATGTTATTTCCTAACGAAAACTCTTTGGGTAAATCCATAAATATTAACGGGACTTACTTCTCAATAATTGGTATAATTGAGAAAGGTTCACTCTTTTCTCAAAATGAGCAAAATGTAATTTACGTTCCGGAAAATACATTTGTCGATTGCTTTAATCAGGGTAGGGAGTATAATGCTTTTATTTTAACGTTAACAAAATTTGCGAATGCTTCTAATTTTGAAAATGAGATTAAAAAGTTTCTAGGTAGGCGTAAGGGCTTTGATATCAGTGATAAGAAGGCAATCTTTATTGTAAATTTCGATAATCAGGTTCAAGCATTCGAGAATCTCTTCAAAGGAATAAATTCTTTTCTTTGGTTTATAGGGTTGTGCCTTTTATTAAGTGGAATTGTTGGCATTAGTAATATTATGCTTGTAATAGTTAAGGAACGCACATTTGAAATAGGCATTCGTAAAGCAATAGGAGCAAAATCAAAATCAATTATCTGGATGATTATAAACGAATCTATTGCAATAACTTCAATTGCTGGAGCGATTGGGCTTTTGGTTGGAGTAATTTTTATAAATCTTTTGAATTGGGCATTAGCATTATTCTTTAATACTAAAGATTCGTTATTTACATATGCAATTATAGATTTTCCAACAATAATTTTTTCCCTGGTTATTTTAATTTTTTCAGGTGTTTTTGCAGGTTATTGGCCAGCAATAATGGCATCGAATATTACTCCTGTTGAAGCAATCAGATTTGAGAGTAGGTAATAAAAAGAATATTATGAGAAATATTTGGCATGTTGTTTTGATTGTATTGATTGGACTGGTGATAGGACTTATTATTTGGACTAATGGTAAAAATAATTTTGCATCAAAAGGAATAAAAACAGATCAGCCATTATTCCTCACAATTGAACAAAAACGTTTAATTGCAGGTAATTTGTATCCTTTAACTGAAATCGAATTAAAATCACCAATTTCCGGAACGCTGGAGAAAATATATGTCAACATTGGTGATAAAGTAGTGAACGGTGATGAAATTGCTCAAATCAAATTGGTTCCGGATCCTTCAAAATTCGAATCTGCAAAAAGTAATCTAAACCTGACAACAATAAACTTTGAAAATCAGCAGAAAATATATGATAGAAACAAAATACTATTTGAAAGAGGAGTAATCTCATATGCAGAGTTTGAGGATTATCAAAAAAATTTTTATTTGATACGGGAGCAGTTTTTATCAGCACAGAATCAGTTAACACTCATTCGGAAGGGATTTGTGAAAAGTGCAGATTTATCAAATATTGTTAAGGCTACGACGTCGGGTGCAATTATTGATTTGCCTTTAAAAGAAGGTTCTTCAGTAATAGAAAGGAGTAATTTTAGTAATGGCACCACCATAGCTGTTATCGCCAGACTCGACACCTTTATTTTCAGGGGAAAAGTAAATGAAACAGATATGGTTTATTTACATCAGGGAATGAGACTTTCCCTTAATTTCAATGCATATAAAAGTATTGTACGTGAGGCTATTTTAGACAAGATATCTGCAAAAGGTGTTGAAGAGCTTGGTGTAATGAAGTATTACATTGAGGCAAGATTTGGCATCGCAGAAGACTCTTTGATTCTGCGTTCCGGTTATTCAGCCAATGCTGAAATAATTCTACAAAAACGGGTAAATGTCTTAGCTATACAGGAAAAGTTTATTCATTTTCAGAATGACTCTGCTTATCTAACAATTATTAAACCTGATGGTAAGCCTGAAAAACGGTTTATTGACACCGGATT
This sequence comes from Prolixibacteraceae bacterium, assembly GCA_947475715.1. GTDB lineage: Bacteria > Bacteroidota > Bacteroidia > Bacteroidales > Prolixibacteraceae > JAAFHB01. The sequence goes on along the minus strand of CANJNY010000176.1, from coordinate 6,923 downwards.
GTCCGATGGAATAAACATTGAGGTCATTCATGGATTGAACCAAGACGATAAATTTGAAATAACGGATAAAACGGATCATCTATGAGATTAATAATCCTGGTCATCTTAATTTGCTATTCTTCATTGGTTTTAAGTTTTGCTGAGGATTCCGGAACTATAAAAATTAACAGAATTTATTGTAAATATTCCATTGAAATTCCTGTCGGTTGGGATACTATTCGTACTGACACATTAATTAACAGGTTTGGAAAAGGGATCTTTGATGCAGGATTGTATAATTCTGAAACTAAGGCATATTTTAATAATAGTTACATTCAATATCTTTTTATTCCAACCATTAAACCATTAAACCAACTTACATTTAATCAAATAACTAAAGAAGTTCGAAATAGTATTAACCTTTCAAATAGATATTCTCAAGATCCTAAAATAAGTTTGACGGTCAATAATTTTAAAGCAGATCCAGAGAATCATCTCTTTATTATTTCAGGTAAGGTTGCTTCAGGGATAAAGGAGCGAAGATATGCCCAAATTATATTGGTCACAAAGTTTGGTTATCTTGAAATTATGTCATATGAGGCTCTGTTTGGGGAATCAAAATCCCTCGCAAATAAAGAATTGTTTGCTACTGTTAAAGTTGAAAATGGCTTTCAGTACATCGAAAAACCGTACGGATTTAAATTGAATAAATGGCACTTTCTTCTTTCTGTTTTTTTAGGTTTCATTGTTTTCATCATTATTCAATTTTACCCAAAAATAAAAATGAAATTTACCAAAGAGGAGTTAACGTAGTATGAAATTCGCAATTCATATATTAGTCCTTTTGCTAATGATAACTTATCATTTTGTGAATACAGGGGTGAATTTATGGTCTCGAATCATCTTGTTTATAGTTGTCATAATAATGTTAAACATATCATTTGTAAACTTCTGGAACAGACGCGAATTGCTTCGGATTGGAATTCAAGATATTTTGATTCTGATGTACTTCGCGTTCTTATTTTTGAATAGTCTAATTAATAGTTCGTTTAACGGAAACGAACGTTTGCACGATTATCTGATTGCATTTGTTCTCTATTTTGCTTTTATTTTACTGTTTGATATTGATAAGGCTCTTTTAACGTTCCTACTATATGGGGTTATGTGCGGATTAGTAATTGAATTGACGGTAGGTTTTGGACAACTTTTCGGGCTGATATCAAATGCAGATGATAAATTTATTTTGGGTGGTTTATTTGGTAATCCTGGAGCCTTTGCTGGGTATTTGGCTGTTAATTTCTCGCTGCTTTTGGCTATTTTATTGCTTCAAAAACAGCTAAACATACAAGAGAACCTTTTATATGTTATAATCTTATGTTTTTGCGGTGTGTTGTGTTTGCTTCTATTATGTGATTCAAGGGGGGCCTGGCTGGCATCTGCGGCCGGAGCTTCTTTTGTAATTTTCCCAAAGCTCAAACATTATTTTTATATAAAAAGTTTTTTAAGAACCCGCTTTTTAAAATTTCTTGCTTGGGTAGTATTGCTATCGGTAATCTGTGGTAGTCTTATTTCTCTTTACCAATATAAAGAAGATTCGGCTTATGGGCGAATGGTAATATGGAAAATTAGCAAAACTATGGTTCAAGAAAATCCTTTGTTTGGAAATGGATATGGGTCATTTGCTTCGAACTATAGCAATATTCAAGCCAAATATTTTATGAGTGGAAATGGTTCTGCAAGCGAAATACAGGTTGCCGATTACGTAACCTGCCCTTATAATGAATATCTCGAAATATTGATTGAATCCGGAATAATTGGATTACTATTATTTCTGGGCATAATCTACTCGTCATTTGTAACCAAGTATGATGACACTACTCAGAATTACCGGATTATCGCAAGAGCCTCCCTTGTGTCATTACTGTTTTTGGGTTTGGTTTCATACCCTTTCAGGCTTCACCAAAACCTATTGATTTTAATAATCTGCCTGTTTATTGTTTCAAGAACAGGACAATATGGAAAAATTGTAATTGGAAAGTATCTTAACCTGATTGTAATCACTTTGTATATTTCATTTTCATGGCTGGTTTATGAGAGCTATAGACTAATTTCCGGGAATTATCATTTTCAGGCAGGGTATATGAGCGTATTAAATAATAATCTTGAGGATGGAATATCCGAATATATCAAAGCAAACCTTACTTTAAATCAAAATGGTGAGTTCCTTTTCTATTATGGCGCAGCATTAAATTTAAGGCACGATTATTCAGGCAGTATAGTTCTATTACAAAAGGCTGTTCGTTTACGTGGTGATCCTAATGCGTATATCATGCTGGGGAACTCGTTACAACAACTCAAACGATACACGGAGGCTGAAAATGCTTATCAAATGGCCGCAGGAATCACCCCATCTAAACTTTATCCTAAATACTTATTATCTAAATTGTATATTGAAATGCAACAAATCGGAAAAGCATTGATTATGGCGGATATCATCATTAATGCAAAAGAGAAAGTCTCATCAAGTGCCGGTTCTGAAATTAAAGATGAAATGAAGGCATTGATTCGTCAATATACTCAATCCAATGTCAAACCCTTAAAATCGAATAATATGGGACCATAATGATCCAATAACATGTCGGTAATAGTTACCGGCTTGGATTTTCAATTTGTTCATTATTAACTTTAATTTTTAACAAGATGAAAACAGACAAAAAAGCAATTTTAGGATTCGCAATTGCAATGATTTTTTCTCTGGCAATTATGCAGGGGAATTATGTTAAAAGTGGCAAGCAGGATTTTTGTCTTCAACAACTATGTGGCGCTTCAGCAGTTGTAGCTTCCAAAACTGAAGGAGCAGTTTCTGCGGCATTTGCGGCAACCTCCGTAATGGCAGGTGCAGTTGCTGTAAATCTCACGACTCAAGGGATTACAAATATATATGCAACAGCTCCTGTAACGCCTTTTGGAATTGGATATTGGGTTACAACGGCATGTATTGCCCTTTAAATTTTAAGGGATTTTTTATTTTAATTAATTTATAAGGTTTGGGGCAATTGATTTTTGCTCCAAATCTTAAAACTAAAAAAATATTCTTCATATGAAATGACAGTAGATAATTTGGCTAATACTTCTTTATGAAGTACATCCTTTAACTCTATTCGATATTTTTAGTGAAAATAAAAAATAATTTTCTACTTATCATAAATAATCTTGCGTCATTAGGAATATCCAATGATTTCTCTCCTACAATAGCATATGAAGATATTTATTGCAAATTCAGTAATCGTTGTTTTTCTGAATTTTTTTAACTAATTTTTAAAATTTATTTTAAATGAAAAATAGAAAGATTCCGCTGGTTAATATCAAATCAATTCACATGACATTAACGACTATTTGTACAATGCTATTAATTATATCTTTTTTAAAAGGGAAAATAATTACTTTTCCACATGATGCAAACCAAGGAATAATTAATGTAATTGGAGTAACCATTATAATGATAATAATGGTTATAGTTTCTACTGCAATTCTGATGCTAATTAATCGGAACAAAAAGGATCAGAAATAGAATTTAATAGATTTAATCAAATTAGTGCCTTATGGTTCAAAATGAGAATTCTGTAATAACGAAAAGAAAATTCGCGCACTATTTGCTACTTTCTTTTCTTTTTTGGGTAATTCCTTTTTTAATAAGATTATTTCTACTAGATGGAAGGACTATTGAGAAACCAAATCCAGAATATAATTTTAAAGTAATCGAGGATGTTACAGGCCATCTTTTAATAAACGATAGGTTGTCTGTATTTTACCTGATATTCAAAAATAATCTTAAAGTTTGTATTATAAATATTGCAGGAGGAGCAATGTTTGGTTTAGTTACAGTTTCAAATTTAATTTGGAACGGATTTTACGCCGCAGATGTTTTTGCTACAATACATTTTAATGGAATGAGCATAATTAAAATATTAAAACATACGATGCCACATAGCTTTGAATTATTAGGGATTTGGCTTTCGGGTGCCCTTGGTTTTTGCCAGGCAAAATTACTAATTTTATATATGAAGGGTAAAGAATTGCATATTGTTGGATTTTTACTATTTGCAATAAAATGTTTTCTAATTATTATAACAATTATTCTACTTTCTGCATTTATTGAGACTTTTATCAGTATCCCATTTGCTAAATAGAAAATTAATTATGATTAAAATATCGATAATTTCAGAGCGAATTTCTCAATTTTCAGTCATTAGTATCGTTTTGATTTATGGATTGTTGATGTCGGAATATATCAACATAATAAACTCCAAGATTATCGAAGCAGAAATACCTATAATGGAAAACAATCAGATTTTCACTCTTTTTATGTCATTTAGTTTTATGATGACATTGTTATCTGCATTTGTTGTTTGGTTAATTTCCAGCTTCTTATTTCATCTTTTCGCAATACTTTTCGGAGGGGTGGCGAATTTTAAAGAAATACTTAAATTTTCCGCTCTTTGCTATATTTTACCGGCAATTATTTTTCTAATTGCAATTGTTTTAGTTGAAAGTACAACATTTCCTAAAGAGAATCTTGACTTCTTCTTTAGCTCAACCAAATCATTGGTATTAATAAAGTGGTTAATTTATATTAGTTCATCTTTTTGCTTTATAGCTTTGATACCAATTATCAAGTATCTATATTTAATTAGCTGGTATAGAGCTTTATTGTCCATCATTATTCCCCTTGGATCCATCTATTTATTGGGTCAATTTTTTTCAAATTATATTTTTTAGAACAAAGTTTGAAATCGAATTTTCTATTTTGAGTCGAAGCCATGAAACTCCTTATTAATTCATTTCTTTTTAGTATTATCATTCTGACAGTAATCTTTATTTTTTGGCATAATCCTAAACTTGTGAGTAAGACTCAAGACATTGAAAATAGACTTGAAAATGCATTGGATTTAGCCGGTGAAAACCGAAATGAATTAGAGAAAGTTTTAGCCCATTACCAAAAAGACTCCTTAAAATTTAAAGCAGCCTCTTTCCTGATAGAAAATATGGACAATTGCTATAGTGAGCAATGGCGGTGGAGAAATATTCAGGGAAATTTTGTGAATATTCCATTTAAGGACTTTCGCACCGGTAAAGAGTTGTATCGTTATATGGACTCACTTCAGCTTAGCTTTCAAATGAATAGCAGGACATATGACGCCAGAGTCATAACGGCAAATTTTTTAATCAATAATATTGAACAAGCCTTCGAACTATGGAAGCAACCATTTGCCAATCAGTTAGAATTTAATGAATTCTGTGAATACATCTTGCCGTATCGCGTGGATCGGGAGGGCCTGGAGGATTTTCGGGCCTATCTCTTAAAAAAATATGTTTTATTGTTTAAGGAGACAGAGAAAAGTACAACACTATTCTCTGCTGCTATATTAGTCAATTCTCAGCTGTTAAAAGATATTCGGTGGAGATCATCAATGACGCTTTATCCGGGCCGTTTTACAGCCAAAACAATGGATAGTCTTGGAATTGGCGATTGTCAGCATCTTGCTAATTATGGAATTCAGGTTTTTAGGTCCTTGGGCATTCCAATAGCCAACGATTTTGTTACAGCCTGGGGCGATACAGATGGCACTCACTCCTGGACAGTTTTAATTGGTGAAAAAATAAAAATACCATTTATCGCTTGTGATGTAAATCCCGGTGAGTTTTCATTCATTTATAAGGCTCCCAAAATTTTTCGTAAAACATTTGGAAGACAGCATTTAGAACTACTATCATTTAGGCAACCAAAGCAGGACGTCCCGATAGAGCTGGATGACCCTTTTAGAACTGATGTAACACAAGAATATTACAAGACTGTTAATGTATCGATCCCATTGTTTAAAACACCACCGAAACAGGATAATTGTGCGTTCCTTTGTGTCTACAATAATAATCAGTGGGTGCCAATTGATTGGGGAAAAATCAATGCCAGGCGTGATTCTGTTGAATTTAAGAATATAAGTGATAGTCTTCTCTATTGTGCAATGTATTATAATCACAAGCAATTGGAACCTGTTAATTCACCTTTCTTTCTTGGTACTAAATCCAATATAAAGTGGTTTGGGAATTCTGCGAATAAACTTATTAATTGTAAAATTAAGTGGGATGGAGATAGATTTACTCAAACATCGGTCCCCCTTTTGATTTGGAATGGGAAATGGGAACAATATGCAACGTACAAAATATGTGTGCTAAAGGATCGCAAATTGGGAAATGGAGATTGCGAATATTTTGTTGAGCTTAAGGGTATCCCGGAAAATGGATTGTTTCGTTTAGGAACATATTTCCGGCCATTTTGGATTACTGACGGAATAATTTGTCGCAGTGAACCTGGCAGACCTATAGGCTTAATACGCTTGAGATAGTTTAGAGTGGATGCCTCAAAATAATGGTTGTCTTATCATCTTGACTTCCTCAAAGGAAAGGGATACACGATTTTCTACAGCCATACTGCAGACAGTTACCTTTTCGAAAAAAAACATAATACCCCATTTCTTTTCTGAAAGTGTGCAATTTGGCTGCACTCCCTTGTGATAACTTTCGCTTCAAATTAATACATCAATCTTATGAAGACTATTTGTATGACCAGGTTATTCTGGATGGCAGGATTTGTTCTTGCCTCATTCGTTGCAAGGGCACAGGCTGACTCGTTTGAAGCCGATATCATGAAATTGCAGCAGGTAAACGGATCGGTGGCGACAACCAACTCGATCTTTCCCCGTCTTGTTGCACAACTGAAGCAGTCGAATCCTGCAGTGACCGAATTGCAGTGGGTGTCGATGAAGACCGATGTTTTCGATGCCGAAGTTGCAACCCTGAACGAGCAACTGATTCCCATCTTTAAAAAGTATTTTACGCAGGCCGAGGTAAAGGCGATGATCGCGTTCTATGAGACCCCCACCGGT
>CANJNY010000175.1 GCA_947475715.1 Prolixibacteraceae bacterium | reverse complement strand
TGGTTTTTCAAGACGAACTGTTAAGTCAACCACTGAAACGTCAGGAGTTGGGACACGGAAAGCCATACCGGTAAGTTTACCATTCAACTCAGGGATAACTTTACCAACAGCTTTAGCTGCACCGGTAGAAGATGGGATGATGTTTTGACCGGCACCACGTCCACCACGCCAGTCTTTCGCAGAAGGACCGTCAACAGTTTTCTGTGTTGCAGTGGTTGCATGAACCGTTGTCATCAAACCTTCAACAATACCGAAGTTGTCGTTTAATACCTTAGCAATTGGGGCAAGACAGTTTGTTGTACAGGATGCATTTGATACGAAATTCATATCAGAAGTGTACTTCAGATTGTTAACACCCATTACAAACATTGGGGTATCGTCCTTGGAAGGTGCCGACATGATAACTTTTTTTGCACCTGCGTCAAGATGTGCCTGACATTTGGATTTTTCCAGGAAAAGACCTGTTGATTCCACAACGTATTCAGCGCCTACTTCGCCCCATTTAAGGTCTGCAGGATTCCGCTCTGCTGTAACGCGGATTGTTTTGCCGTTCACGATCAATGAACCGTTTTCAACAGACACAGTACCTGAAAAACGACCATGTGTTGAATCATATTTAAGCATGTAAGCCATGTAATCAACGTCGATAAGGTCGTTAATTCCAACTACTTCAACATCACTTCTGTCGACAGCTGCTCTGAAAACCAGTCGTCCGATACGACCGAAACCGTTAATACCAATCTTAATTTTAGACATAATTTATTCGTTTTGAGAATTATAGAATGAATAGAACCTTCTTCAAATTTCAGCGCAAAAGTAATACTATTTATTTGAAATTATCAATAAAATTGTTTTTCAATAGATGGTTCTTTACAAATTGTTAACCTAGCATTCACATTCAGGAAATAATTTGTTTAATGGTTTACCCAGGTGTTATGCTTTTTAGCTTTTGGAGGTTGAAATCCACAGTCACATGATTTGCATCTGACCAATAAAAGGGCAGCCAGTATTATCATGAAAGGGATGATCAGTTTTGCTTTCATCTGTAAATAATTTGTTTTAAATCAGCCAAATTAAATCCTCATTGACTTTTATCTGTGGGATGAACCCTGGCTCGTTGGGGTTTTATTTTGCAAATATAACAATGGATTTGTAATTATATTTTGAGATTAAGATAACCTCTTCTATCTTTGTAATCTTTAACACATATCTATTTAACTTTATCTTGTTCCGAAGAATTTTTGGTGCGTGTGGTACCTGCACTGAATTATACAAAATTCTTTTGCTAGCTTTGGCTCATGAGGGTTTCATGAGGGTATTTGCAGCGAAAGATTCAAAATATCAGTCAGATGGGGGTTATTCATTCCTTTGCCCCGGTTTGAAAACTAAATAAAATGGGCAAAAGAATTAAATTCGAAGTGGCTCCTGAGTTCGGGGAGTTGGAGTTGTGGATTAAACAATTGCAGTCAGATTTTGCCATTTCGGGCGAAACAATATTTAAGTCCCGAAATGAAGTAAAAGTTTTTAAGGTCGGAAATTATCTGCTCAATGTTAAAGCTTTTAGAATACCCAATCCGATAAACAGGATCGTTTACGTCTATTTCCGGGGATCAAAAGCTGATCGTTCTTTTCAAAACGCAAGAAAATTTCTCGCACTCAATATTCCGACACCTCAGCCAGTTGGTTTTATCGAATTTATCGAGGGAGGATTACTTACTAACAGTTATTATATTTCACTCCATCACACTTATAATTACACATTGCGTGATGCCATGAAATTCGAGGTTAATCTAAGGGATGAAATTTTAAGACAATGGGTCCGGTTTACCTATTTTAAATTGCATAAAAATGGCATTTATCATCTGGACTATTCACCGGGAAATACCTTGATAACGCCTACCGAAGTGCAATACGAATTTAGTGTTGTCGACTTAAACCGGCTCGAATTCGGCACGATAAATTTTGAAAAAGGGCTGAGTAATTTTTGCCGGCTTGAAGCCGATCAGTTCGCTTTGGATTTGATTGGCCGCGAATATGCAATTGTCAGAGGAGAGGATCCTCACATGGGGGCAGGATCGCTTAAAACGATAGAGCATCAACATGATGCAAATACCAAAAGGCTTGAGCGCCGCAAAGCGATATTCAAAAAATGGTTATCTCTGTTCAAAGGCTGAGGAAATCAAAATCTGTAAAAATAAATCTGCGCTGCACCGGTACTCTCAACAGTGAAAAAACCCCGTTCCATTTCGTTAGATCCGATCCCGACGGTTTATAATCTTTTTAAAATAGTACAAGACCGGATTGGTATATTTAAGCATTTTCCAGGGGCGGCTGCCATGAGGTTGATGTAATACGGTCAGATCTTTTGAAATGTAGTTTTTAAAACCCAATGACCTGGATCGCTTTGTAATAGGTACATCAAACCAATCGAGCGTTTCAGGCAGTTCGTTAAAGTTAAATTTAGTTAACAAGTTGTTAGTAAGAAGGGTGCAGCAAAAACTTAAACTATGCTCTGATATATAGGTTCCGGTTTTTCCGTCATCACTGGCATAAAGATAAGGGAAGTTTACTTTGCCATTTGGATCAACAGTGACAGAGCCAATCATTCCTGCATTGGGTAACTCATCAGCAAGCCGGTTCAACCCGTTTAAAATATCGGGAGGTAAGATAACATCTGATTCAACGATGATTAAATGAGCATCTTTTTTTAAGGATAACTCTCTGGCCATTAAAAGAATGGTTCGGTAATTTGGAGATTTTTTTGCAGTGTGCTTCTCGAGGCCAATGACTTGATAGCCCATATTGGATGAGTTTGTATCGATCCATTTTCTTGTTTCAGCAGAGCTGAAATCATCAAAAATAAAATGCTCAAAATTGCCGGACTGCCCTGAAATTGAGCTTATTGTATCACGCAGTGTAATGAGTGAATCTTTTACAGGAGTTATAATTACAAGATCTTTCAAAGTTGTTTTTTTAGATTCTTAAAATAGATAAGCTGAAGTTCTTTGACCCTAAGATTATGATGATTAACCCATGTTGTAATCAGTCTCTCCGAAATAAAGCCAAATATTCGTTGCTGATAATCTTTATATTCTGCAAGATTAACCCTCTTTTCAAATTCAAATAAGATCATAAATAGCCAGCTGCAAAGGGCTTTAAAATTCGGACTCTTCATCACCATCATGTTATTGGCATAAAGTCTTTTTTGTTGAAGGGTATTTTCAAACGAGCCGGTATATTCGGGAGCTATTTCGGTGATTATTTTTCTTAAGAGTTGTAAATCAGCAATGTCGTGGTATTTAACATAGTGCTTTTCAATGGTTTGCCTTAATTTTCGCCGTTCAGGCATGATTGCGTCAAAATCATTTAACAAAGAGGTGGCTTCCTCGCATGTTAAAATTCGGTTTTTCCAAAATTTGTAGTCTGACGTATAGATTAAACCATGTCTCCCCGTATTCATTCCGGCCAAATAATAGAGTAATCGTTTTAGCTTATATTCCAGGGGCTCACCTTTTGCCGTGAAAAAGCGTCTGTAATGTGAGGTGCCAACAATTTTAGACCTCTGGTTCTTAAAGATCCAGTATATTCCGGTTAATTCACTGTAATATTTGTTTTTAACGGAGATATTTTCGCCAGTATTATCTCCGGTTAAATCTGATTTTCCGGTGCAGTTTTCTTTTCCTGCAAGGATATGGGTATAACCCGCAGAATTGGGAAATGCTTCGCCATTTTTATAATGAAATACGTATATTTTGCAATTATCGCTATTTGGCATTAATGTTTGTTTATTGAGATCAACGGTCACAATATCAAATTTATTTCGTCAATTTTATATTGTATTTGATGAACCTTTGGTGCAAATGTATCATTATTTTGTTGATTAAGCCCGGTCGTTTAATTCGCCTAACCTCATTTTTTAATTCGACTATTTCGTCAATAAGCCGATCCAGTTCCCACGCCGAATGGCCGTATTTCCTGATCAGTATCTTCCAGCTTTCTTCTTTGTCATCTGTCTGGCTTTTCTGATCAAAAAGAACCTTTTTCTTGATCATAGGGTATCCATGAAGAAGAAGTTCTTCATAAAGCTTATGGGATATATTGGCATCATTCCGAATTTTATAGAGGTCGGTTATCTCATTACAATCAAAATAATGTCCAATTTTTAGTCCCTCGGATTCCATAAACTGGCTTACACCGAACTCCCAATGATTTATTACTTTGTATCTTAGTAATTTACTATTCTCCTCTCTGAAAAATTCGGTCATATCAACAGACCGAAAATATTTTTCCAACACATTTATTGCTTCCTGATTAAAAATCAAAAAGTGACTTTGGATATGATAGGGGTTTGAAATCTCCAGAAACCATGGTTTTTCATTTGAATCCAGAACTCCCCAGAAATCAAACTGATCAATATTTTCAAAGTTCAGAATATTTTCAAGGCTGTTAATAAGGATATTACTGTCGTTTATACAGGCAATTCGGTTATAATTCTCCTGTTCTATTGACTTAAAGACAGCGTAAAATCTTCCAAAATCATAGCCATAGTTTTCATCAAACTGAAGCGTTACATTTTTTGAAAAGGGTGGAATCTGTTTTAATACTTTGGGATTTGATGATAGGATAACATCATCGAAGTATTTTGACAATTCATTAACAAATATCGTGACATAGTGTGGGATATCCTGTTGTTCGGAGAAGTGAATAAAAATACAAAGACTTTTTTTGGTATCTGCCATTATCTTTTTTCCTTTAAATTAAAGTATCCTTTTTCAATCGGGTTATTGATTGCCAATTACGAGTCTATTCTGAGCCATCCTGTTATTAAACTGCTGAATGATGGCTTTAAACAACTTTTCCTGAGTTTCTAAATGGATACTTCCCAACAGATTATGGCGTAAGTTAGGGTCATCCTTACGATTAAATATTCCAGTTAGTTTATTGTCAGTGAAGTATATCGCAAAATCTCCTTCAAGAAACTGGTATGAATCTTCGATATAGTTAATTGCAAAGCGCGGTGAAGATTGCTTAAAAAGGTTGTTTCCAAAGGCTACAAAAGGCTTCGAATAGTTTAAATAAGACAGAACGGTAGGCATAATATCAATTTGCTGCGCCAGGGCATCGTCCTTTCCAACCAGTGTGCCATCGCCTTTAAAAAAGATGAGAGGCACTGCATAATTATACACAGAGGTTTTATACTCTTTTAATTCTGATTGCGCGCAGTGATCAGCTGTGATCACAAAGAGTGTATTCTTAAACCACCGCATTTTTGACACTTTGGCGAAAAACTGTTGTAGTGCAAAATCGGTGTACCGGATACATTTCTGTAACGGAATATGCTCTTCAGGAAATTTTGACCGGTATTGTTCCGGCACATTAAAAGGGTGGTGGGAGGATACCGAAAAGATTGTATTGAAAAACGGCTCCTGCATCTTATCAATTTTATCGGCAAAGAATTGGAAAAACGGTTCGTCCCAGATCCCCCAGACACCGTCAAAACCTTCATCGTCGTTATATTCATTTTTGCCCAGGTAGTTTTGGAAACCCGCTATTTTGGCAAATGCATCAAAACCCATCGATCCGTTGGGAGCGCCATGGAAAAATGAGGTCTGATAACCCTCTGCAGCCAGGATGCTGGCAAGGCTGTTTATCTTGTTGCCCGATCGTTCCGAAACGACATAAGGCAAAACCAATGCCGGTATACTTGCTGTAATCGAAGGGATTGCATCGATCGATTTGCGGCCGTTTGCAAATGCATTGGGATAGACGAAGCTTTTGGTGATCAAAGAATCAAGAAAAGGGGTGTACCCTTTATATTGTCCGTTAAAAAGATCTTTGTTCAAAGAGCCGACAAATTCCCTGCTGAAACTCTCAAGAATAATAACCACTACATTATCTTTCTTCATCGGACCTGTCCGATCAGGTACCCTGACCGGGGAATAAATCTCTTCAAGCTCATCCTCCGATTTATAGAAGTTCATCACCTTAAATGATTTTTTTCCTAAGGTTCTCAAAATACAAAAAGGGGTATTATGAACCAGCGACATCTCCTCGGGAGAGTTTACATATTTTCCGGCATTATTCATACTAATTGGTCTTGTGCTTGGCATATATCCTCCACGCATTCCGGCAATGCTTAAACCGGAAAATAAAACCAGGGCGAAAAATGAGAGTCCGCGATATTTCCAGGAGTTAACCTTAAAGGAAGCTGACGGTTCCAGAATTGAATAGAGTTTTGCCAGCAACCAGATTGTAAAAAGCCAGATTAGAGCAATATACCAGAAGTCATAAAAAAAACTAAAAATCAATCTTGCATTCGATATGTCATGGCGGATAATATCGAAGACATCTGCCGTGGTCCTTTTTAATATAAAGCGGAAGTAGATAATATCGCCATGGTTAAATGCAAGTCCAATGCTGTTTGTGATCATGAAAATCCATTTCAGCATGCGCTGATACCACAATTTAAATTTAAAGTTAAAAGGGAGGAGAAACAGCAGAAAATAAAGTGCATTGAGGTATAATACGGCACTTGTATCAAACATTACCCCACCTCTCATGATACGTAAGAAGGAGGTGAAATCAACATTTGGGAACATTGAAGTATTGAATAACAGAAAAAGAACGCGCCCTGCTGAATATAAAAACATCACCAGTGCAAACCGGTAAACCATTACGATATATTCGTTAGACAGGTATTTTTTCTGTAAAAATCTAAATGGATTCATGAATTTTAAATTAGACATTTTAATCTTTAAGCATACTAATAAAAACCACCGGGTTTTGAATTGGTGAAATTAAGTGTAAATCTGATTCTTGCCTTTTTCCGGTTTATCTTCTTCTAAAATCGCGTGTGCTTGCCTGATCTGTTGGCATGATTACCAGATCTTCGATATTCACATGAGGTGGCCTGGTAACCATAAAGAGTATTGATTCAGCAATATCCTGCGCATAAAGTGGTGTTAGACCCTTGTAAACATTGTCGGCCCTGGTCTGGTCTCCTTTAAACCTCACCAATGAAAATTCGGTGTTAACCATACCGGGACTAATTGAACTGACTTTTATGCCAAAGGGGAGCAGTTCCATTCTCATGGCCTTTGTAATGGCTTTAACGGCATGTTTTGAACCGCAGTATGCCGCTCCGTTGGGATAGATTTCGTGCGCAGCAACAGAGGAGATATTGATGATATGCCCTGTTTCACGGGCAACCATCCGAGGGGTTAAAATTCGAGAGATATAAAGCAGACCTTTGACATTGGTGTCGATCATTCTATCCCAATCATCGATAACCCCCTCGTGAGCTGGTTCTGCTCCTACGGCTAATCCTGCATTGTTGATCAGGAGGTCAATATCGACCCATTTTCCGGACAATGAATTGATTGCAATTTCTATCTGGCTTTGATCGCGAATATCGAAACAAAGTGAAATAATATCGGCTCCTGTATCTTTTATAATGTTATCAGTAAGTTCGTTCAATAAATCTTCGCGACGGCCTGTGATAATTAAATCGTAACCGTTTGATGCCAGGATCCGGGCTGTTGCCTTTCCTATTCCCGATGTGGCTCCGGTAACTAATGCTATTTTTCTCATTAATTTTAAAATATTTAATCTGCTAAAATAATAAAAATAGAACATGATAAAGGGTTGAAAAATGCCATCATTCAATATAAACCATTAAATTTGTATGGTTTTTATCTAAATTCAAAAGTATGTCTCAAAAGGAAGTTGCAATATTCACGATTGATCAGGTTGCTGAACCTGATAATTTGCGAAATGTTATCTATTCGATGCTCGCAATTCCCCATTTGTCACCGGTGAATATATTTAACGAATTTGCCTCTGCAGCCATTGATTCAACGCAGGTTGGAAAAGATGATCTGAGTGGGGCAGGGATCTTTAAGATTGATGAAGATGGGCAATGTTTTTCGCAGACGATATATGCAGACTACAAACGTCTGGCTGTTGATCCTTTTGTTGCTGCTCAGATTCTTGTTGCTAAAGCGGTTCGGCGATTGGTTTGTTATGGTGCCGAGCCGGTAGCCATGAGTGCCTATATCAATAATGTAGATTTTGCCAGCCCCATTGCCGAAGAGATGGTGATGGCTGCCCGGTTAGGTTTAAATGCTGCAGCCACAGTTTTTAATTTGCAATTTCCAGGGTGGAAAATATTTTACGATAATGTGAACAGTACAGGTGCTGTTCCGCCGACATTAATTATTTCCGTTGTTGGAAAATTAAAAAACCAGAATGAGGTGCTTACCCCTAGTCTTAAGAAAAAGGGGGATAACCTGCTATTGATCGGCCGTTCTTTCAATAATATTGATGGCTCGGAATACCTGGCCCATTTTCATGAAATAAAAAATTCTCCTTTGATGCAATTTAACCTTGCTTTTGAGAAAAAGCTTATGGTTGCTCTAAAAGAATTAATAAAGAATAAGCTTGTGGTTTCGGCCAGTCCTGTCGGAATAGGCGGGTTATTTTTTACACTCTTGCGTGATGGTCTTCCTCATGAGCTGGGTTTTGATATAACAACCGATGCTGAAATCCGTTCCGATGCCTTCCTTTTTGGGGAGGGGATGGGGCGAATTGTGGTCTCTGTTAAAGAAGATAAAGAAAATGAATTTGTCGATTTTTTGTTTGATCAAAATATCCCGGTTATGACCCTTGGCCATGTTACCAAAGGGGAGATCCGGATTGATGATCAATCTCTGGGATTCGTTGATAAAGGAATCGTTGGAGAATATTTAGATTAATTGGAATGACAGTAACACCGTATCGTAATTCAGCCAAAGGGAAGAAGGAACAAGTAGCTGAAATGTTTGATAATATCGCTTCAAAGTATGATTTTCTGAATCACTTTCTCTCTTTTGGGATTGATAAAATCTGGCGACGCAAGGCAATCAGATTGCTGATTAAACATAATCCATCAAATATTCTGGATGTAGCCACAGGAACAGGGGATTTTGCCATTGAATCATTGAAAACAGCTGCACGAGAGATTGTAGGTGTTGATATTTCGGAAGAGATGCTAAGCTTTGGCAGAGTAAAAATAGAAAAGCTCGGAGTGGGTAAGCGGATAACCCTGCAGCATGGGGACGCCGAGGAGCTCGGTTTTCCGGATAGCTATTTTGAAGCTCTTACCGTTGCCTTCGGGGTTCGTAATTTTGAAGACCTTCCAAAGGGGCTCACGGAGCTTAATCGCGTGTTAAAACCAGGCGGTATGGTCTGTATTCTGGAATTTTCCAAACCGATCTACTTCCCTGTAAAACAGCTCTATTCATTCTATTCTTTTTATATTCTCCCATTTTTGGGCCGGTTATTTTCGAAAGACAATTCCGCCTATCGTTATCTGCCTGAATCGGTGGAGAAATTTCCTGATGGTAAGGAGTTTCTTACACTCTTAAAAAACAGTGGTTTTACCGAGACCCGGCAATACCGGCAAACATTTGGTGTCGCAACCATTTATACGGGGATAAAATAATTTTTTTGTAACAGCCCAATTTCATTTTGCAGTTGGTATAAACATTGTTGCATTCCAAGGGTTAATAAGTTAAAGATTAAAAAAATTGGTTTTGAACACCGCTAAAATAAAATACCTGCTGTTTCTGCTTCCGCTGATCGCAGTGACTTTTCAAGGCTTTTCACAACGAAAGGGTTTCGATAATCT
>CANJNY010000174.1 GCA_947475715.1 Prolixibacteraceae bacterium | reverse complement strand
TTTACCCTTTATTAAAAGAGCAGGAGGCTATATCTCTTAATGCCGAAACCGATCAGCAATACCTTACGATCAAAAATGAGCTTGCCAATATTATGAGCGATCAGGTCGGGATTGTACGAGAACGAAAGGGGCTTGAATCTGCTCTTGCCCGGATCGAATCGATTGCAGAACAATTTAAAAATCCGGGATTCGATTATAATTTCCACAAGATTGTTAATCTGACTGATATCTGCCGTGTCATAACCCTTTCTGCATTAGAACGTAAAGAGAGCCGTGGTGGTCATGTCCGAACAGATTATCCCAATGAAGTTGAAGCGCAATTACATCATATCATACAGGAAAAAGGTAAAGAGATAGCATATGAAGCGGTCAGAATATCCTAATAATAGCTTAAATTTTGAAACGATAAAGCCAGTTATCGATTATGCTTTAAATGAAGATATCGGAAGCGGAGACATTACTACGAATTCATTGATCCCTTTAGACCTTCAGGCACGAGCTACTATGGTGGCTAAATCAACAGGAATTGTAGCCGGTCTTTCGGTCGCTGAATATATCTTTCGCACACTCAGCACGGATATCGTTTGGAAACCCCTTGTTGAGGATGGCGATACGATCCAAAAAGGTGAAATTATCCTGGAAGTTTCTGGTTCATACCGGGCATTGCTGACAGGGGAGAGGCTTGCATTAAATTTCCTTCAGCGAATGAGCGGAATTGCGACCATGACCAATAAGTGCGTCAGGGAATTAACCGGGTATAAAACATCGATACTGGATACGCGCAAGACCGTTCCGGGCTTAAGATTACTTGACAAGTATGCCGTTTTGATGGGAGGGGGGACCAATCACCGGATCGGCCTTTACGATATGGTTCTAATTAAGGATAATCATATAAAAATTGCAGGTGGGATTACCAATGCCGTAACCCAAATTAAAAAGAATATCCCTTCCACCATTAAGCTGGAAGTTGAAGTCACCAGCCTGGAAGAGGTTTATGAAGCCTTAACTGCAGGTGTTGACGTTATTATGCTTGATAATATGACCCTTGAGGTAATGTCCGAAAGCGTGAAAATAATCAATGGCCGTGCCAAAGTTGAAGCCTCCGGGAATATGACCATTGACCGACTTAAGGATGTGGCTGCAACGGGAGTGGACTTTATCTCTGTCGGAGCACTAACCCACTCAGTTAAAGCATTTGATATCAGTATGAACATAGAATCCTGATTCATTGAATTTAGTTATTGACATAGGAAATAGTCAGACCAAGGTTGCAATCTTTGATGCCGGTTCGATTGTCCAGACAATTTTTATGAAATCGTTTGGGGGTGATCAATTAGTCGGTTTAAAGCAGATTTATCCCGATTTAAATCAGGCGATACTTTCATCTGTAGGGTTTGTGGAACCTGGACTTCCTGAAGCAATAGCCGGCAGATGTGATTATTTTCTCGAATTTAATCACCAGACCCCCGTTCCAATTGAGAATTTGTATGAATCAAAACATACCCTTGGTCTGGACAGGCTGGCTGCCGCAGTAGGTGCTGTTTCGTTATTTCCGGGGAAAGATTTGCTGGTTATTGATGCGGGTAGTGCCATTACCTTTGATTTAATAGATAGGAACAACCACTTTTTAGGTGGTAATATTTCGCCCGGACTTGCAATGCGATTTAAAGCACTTCACCATTTTACCAGTAAATTGCCTGAGATTGCTGCTGCCGATCAATATCCGCAGTATGGAAGGACCACTGAAGAAGCGATCAGAGCAGGTGTTCAAAAAGGGATAATCTTCGAGATTGACGGAATGATCGACGAAATTCGCAACCGATGGCCCGAATGCGAAGTATTGCTTACTGGCGGTGATTCTTTGTTTTTTGATAAAAAATTAAAAAACACCATCTTTGTGAAATTCGAACTGACCCTGATCGGGCTAAATCGGATATTGGATTATCATGCAACTAAAAATCAAATTATAAACAGATGAGAATACGGAAGTCAATATATGATGTTTTTTCTGAAGAAGAGCAGCGTTTGACCCAAAGGATATATCATCTCCTTTATCTGATCTGGACAGTGACTCTTTTTTCGTGCAGTTCAAAGGTCTCTTCAGATATACCGAAAGAACTTTTTGCAAATAAATTAATCCCATCAGTAGAGGCATTTGATTTTCAGACTTATTATACAGACTCGGCAGTTGTCCGTTACTTTTTAAAAACCCCGCGGCTACTTATTTTTGATCAGGAGAAATCACCATACAAAGAATTCCCGGAAGGATTTCATCTTCAGCAATTTGATAATCAAAAGAAGATTATTTCCGAGCTCTCGGCTAATTATGGAAAGAACTTTGAACTGGAGCAGAAATGGCTGGCTACAGGAAATGTCGTAATGGTAAATAATAAAGGGGACACCCTGCGAACAGAGGAGCTAATATACCTGATCAAAGAGGATAAGGTATATTCTGAGAAATTTGTAAATATCAAAAAAGGGGATCAGGATATCACCGGTTCCGGGGGATTTGAATCAGATTCACAAATGAAGAGGTGGTCTTTTAAAAAGACCCAGGGACATATTTTTGTCCCTGAGCAATAATTTATGAAAGCGTCTGTTTTAAAAGCTGAAATTTACTATCTTCGCACTCTCATAATTAACAGACAAATAATTATAAAGTAACCAAATATCGATGGCAACATTACAGAAAATCAGGAACCGTGCCGGAATTGCGATTGCAATATTTATTGGAATGGCACTCGCAGCCTTTATTCTAGGCGACTTATTCAAATCATCAAGTTCGATCATGCGCGGTAAGCAAATGGAATTGGCACAGATCGCCGGACAAAGTGTAACCTATCCTGAATTTCAGGCGAAAGTTGACGAATTGTCTGAGATTTACAAGATGAATTCAGGTAAAACAACTCTGGATCAGAAGATTACTGAACAGATTAGAGAACAGTCCTGGCAGAGTATGGTTAGAAACCTTACCATGAAAGAGATCTATGAGAATCTTGGGATCGGAGTTAGTTCAACGGAACTTTTCGATTTGGTTCAGGGTAAAAACCCCCATGCCATCATTCAGAATATATTTCGTGATCCAAATACAGGTACGATCAACCGTAGTGCATTGATTAATTTTCTTAAATATCAACAAGCTAATAATGGCGGTAAGGAACATAACTATTGGCTGTTTGTCGAAAATCAAATTACGGAAGAACGTTCATTTACGAAATATAACACACTTTTAGCGAAGGGTGTTTATGTTACCTCTGAAGAAGCAAAGAGTGATTTAACGGGTCGTAATCATAAAGCCAACATTCAGGTTGCTGCAAAACTCTTTAGCACTGTTGCTGACGAAACTGTGAAGGCTACCGATTCTGAACTTAAGTCATACTATGACAACCATCAGGATAAATTCAAACAGGAAAACAACCGTAGTATTGAATATGTTTCTTTTCCGGTTGTAGCTTCCAAAGCTGACGAAGACAAATTGATTAAATGGTCGAACGATATTAAAGCTGAATTTTCAACAGTTGAAGATCCTGCTGCATTTGTAAATATAAATTCGGATGTTCCTTTTGATGCTTCTTTTTTCAAGAGAGGTGAACTCTCCCCGGAGATAGGGAATTTTGCTTTTTCGGGCAAGGTTGGCGATATTTACGGACCATACAAAGATAACAAAAGCTGGAAACTGGCTAAAATACAGCGCTTTGAAGAGATGCCTGATTCCGTTGAGGCCCGTCATATTCTTATCAAGGTGAATTCTGCTCCCGATCTTGCAAAAGCTACATTAACAATCGACAGTATTAAAAACCTCATCGTTGTTAGAGGTCAAAAGTTTGAAGATATTGCCCGTTCGAAATCTCAGGATAACGGTTCTGCAGTTACTGGCGGTAGTTTAGGCTGGGTTCGTCGTGGGGCAATGGTAAAACCTTTTGATGAGGCTATATTTTTTGGAAAGCTTAACGATCTTCAGGTTGTTAAGACTCAGTTTGGAATTCATCTTGTTCAGGTTACAGGACGTGGCAAAACCTTGCCAAATGTTCAACTGGCCATTATTGACCGTGTAATTGAACCAAGCAGTCAGACCTATCAGGCAACTTATACACTGGCTTCAAAATTTGCCAGTTCCAATCAGGATCAGAAGAAATTTAATGATGCGGTCGTAGCACAGGGACTAAATAAAAAATCCGCCAATGTTCGCGAGAATGACAAGGAAATTCCAGGTTTGGAGAATTCACGTTTGCTAATTCGTGCAGCTTATAAATCAAAAACCGGATCAATTATTTCAGGGTCAGAAGGGACGCCGATATTTGAACTTGGAAATCAATTTGTTATTGCGATTCTAACCGGTGAGCAGGAGAAGGGGATCGCTTCGTTGAGTAGTGTAAAGGCTCGTGTGGAGCTTGAAGTTCGCAAAGAGAAAAAGGCTCAGCAGCTTATCGAAAAAATGGCTGGAAAATCTGATCTTAATCAATTGGTTTCCAGTGTTGGGGCCACATTAAGCGATGCAAGGGATATTAGCTTTGAGACTTATTCAATACCAGGTGTAGGCTTTGAACCTGCAATTGCCGGAGCAGCGAATGCTTTGGAAGGCAATCAGATTTCCAAGCCTGTGGCTGGTGCAAATGGTGTTTATGTTGTAAAAGTTAATAGTGTAAATTTGGGAACAGATCAGGATTTGGCTTCCAATAAACAGAAGCTTTCAGCATCCGGCAGCTATCGTGCCAACATGTATGCTTTCGAAGCATTACGTGAAAATGCAAAAATCGTTGACAAACGTGCCAAATTTTATTAATGATAAAAACAGATATAAAAAAAAGCCGCTACATTAGCGGCTTTTTTTTATATCTGTTTTTTGGTGATTATGTCTTGTTTATGCTAAAATCCTGTTACCGCGTTGGGGTTTGTAACTGTCATTTTCACTGAATTATGCGTGAGTTCGGCTTATCCTCATTTCTCCTCATCTCCCCCTCTGGCTGATATTACCTCACCGATGACTCTCTGATCACCAGTTTTGTCTTCAACTCCACAGACCTGGGAGGAGTTTGCATATTTTCGGTTAATTCAAAAAATAGTTCGGCAGCAACTTTTCCCATTTCATAGGTGGGATGCATCACTGAAGTTAGCATTGGATGAACTACTGTGGCATGAAACTCATCGGTGAATCCTGCCAGCATAATGTCCTTAGGCACATTTAACCCCGATTTACGAATCTCTTTCATCGCTGCGAACACAACGGTATCGTTGATCCCGAATATCGCATCAGGAGGATTTGGCAAGCCCAGAAGTCTGAGTGCAGCTTCTGCAGCCGATTCAGGACTTAAGTCGCATTGCTCGAGATACTCTTGAAATATTTCAAGTCCGCAGTCAGATAATCCCTTTAAATAGCCAAGTCGTCTTTCATCTGAGATGTTAAGATGTTCAGGGCCGGAGATGTAGGCAATACGTCTTGCCTGATTTTTAAAAAAATGGCCTGTGATTCCTCTGGCCGCCTCAAAGCTGTCTGCAACAACTGTTGGAACCGTATCCTTTAAGCATACCCGGTCGAAAAATACAAGTGGGATCTCGGATTCGGTAATCTGTTGAAAATGTGAAAAATCAGCGGTTTCCTGCGAAAGGCAGACAATGAATCCTTCAACCCTGGCCCTCATGAGATTTTGGATATTCTCACGCTCCTTAGAAACAGACTCATTGGAGGATGAAACCAGCACAAAATACCCCTTCTCTTTGGCCACTTCTTCTATTCCGGAAATTACAGACGAGAAAAAATGGGTAACCAGATCAGGGACGATTACTCCAATCATTTTTGTTCGTTGTTTCAACAAACCCATGGCCATTGGATTTGGCGAATAATTTCGCAAGTCTGCCAGCGCCTTTATTTCTGCAGTCAGATCATCGCTTATATCGGGATGATCACGTAGTCCCCTTGAAACCGTGGATATAGATACCCCAAGCTCCAGTGCAATATCTTTAAGTGAGATCCGACGCTTAGCCATTTCAGTAATTTAGAATTCTAAAAGTAACGTAGTGGTGACATCTTAACATTCGTGTTTTATAATTCCTGTTTAATTTTAATCACAGAGAACGAATAGGGTGCCAGCTGCTGATTAACAGTTCTTTTCTTGATCGATATTTCCTTTTCTACAGGTATTAGCTTCATAGGCTGATCCATTGAATTGAAAGTTGTAAGGTCATCACTCTGAAGCGTTGTTGCCGTTCCCTTGTTCATTTCCTTTTTTATCCCATCCAGAACCACATGAACCGATCGGGCTTGTCCGTTTGTATTGACCAGTTTCAGAATTATTTGGCGGGTATTCTGATCAAATGTGGCTGAGGCATAAAGTCCATCCTGACCCGTGAGCGGTTTGTTTCCCATTACAATGGGCAAAACATCGGTCCCCTTGTTGTTAGAGAACATCTTCTGAACGTAATAATTAACCGTTCCGTACGAATTGAGATTGTCGAACCAGATCAGATCTGGCGTCCATTGCCAGCCATCCACATGTGCAAAAAGTGGGGCATACGAGCACAACTGTACAACTTCGGCATTTCGCTCGAGCCCGGTCATAAATGCGGCCTCCGATAGGGCACATCGCCAGTGATTATGGGATTCAGGAATTCCTGTTTTTGTGCCGTGAGCAGCATATTCCCCGGCAAAAATTTTGTAACTATTCCGGTCGTAATTATCATAACGGTCCGCATTTTTAAGAAACCAGTCTGGATTGGCATAATAATGTTCATCGACAATCTGAGCATTTAGTTTTTTGAGTTCAGTGGAAGCATATTCGAAGTTCTTTCCTGTAGGGCCCGGGCCGGCACTGGAGACTATTTTGATTGCCGGATATTTTTCATGGATGGCCTTTGCAAAAACCTGATAACGTTCAATATATTGAGGACCCCATTGTTCATTTCCAACTCCGATCATTTTGAGGTTGAATGGTGCCGGATGCCCCATTTGAGCCCTGATTTTCCCCCATTTAGAATTACTTGAACCATTTGCAAATTCGATAAGGTCAATGGCATCCTGAATATATGGGTCGAGCTGGTCAATTGGGACCATCTCCGCGGTGTTGTACTGACAGGCCATACCACAACTTAAAATAGGTAATGGTTCTGCACCCAGGTCTTCAGACAATTGAAAATACTCATAGAAACCTAATCCGAATGATTGGAAATAGTCGGGCGTTAAGTGTTTTTGAAATTCAGTATTCCACCGGTTTACTATCAGTTTGCGGTCTGCTATATCTCCAAGGGTCTTCTTCCATTGGTAACGGGTCTCAAGTTCACGTCCTTCAACTATACATCCTCCCGGAAAACGGATAAATCCCGGTTTTAGATCGGCCAGCAATTGGACCAGATCGGCACGCAGTCCGCCGGGGCGGTTTTTCCAGGTCTCTTCGGGAAAGAGCGAGATCATATCAAGATCAATGGAGCCTTCTCCTTCAAACCAGATATTTAACTTTCCCTTTTTTTCAGTTTCAGTAGCCTGAAAACTAACTTCACTTCTTTTCCACGTTGTAGTTTCAGGGGTCAGACGGGTTGAGCCGATTACCTCATTCTTAGGATTTATTAACTCAACATGCATGCTAACTTTACTTCCTGTCATCTGACGGGATAACAGCGAAAAGTGGTAATTCACCCCTTTCTTTATCCCCATTCCTCTGAACCCCTCATTGGATAATCCAAAGGATGGTTCCCCGGGTGCAATTGTTATTCTTGCGTAACGCGGGTTGTCGGGATTGGTTTCATGCCTGTTTAAAATCTCTATCCCTGTAGTGGTATCTGGTTTCATGATTTTCCAGCCCATCAAAGGTTGAAAAAATTCAAAGGAACGATTTTTAACAAGTTCTGCATAAATACCTCCGTCGGCTGCAAAATTAATATCTTCAAAAAATATGCCCCACATGGTTGACTGAATCGGAGCTAACGGTTTGGAGGTGTTTACGTGAATAATATGCTCCTGCGCGAATGTCTTAAAACCTAATAATAGTGAAAATGCGATGGTTAACTGAATGCATATTTTTCTGCTCATTTTATATTTAATTTAAGCTGATCATCCAGTAAATAGGCTTTCCCATTTTCCGGATTGGGGATTTCAATTGTTTTGTCTTTGTACCTGATATTTGCATGACCGCTGTTTCGGGAATAAATCTTTGCAAAAACCAATTGATTATTTGCCCATTTGATGTCGACCACAAATCCACCTCTGGCCACAAGACCGTTTATTTCACCATTTTTCCAGACCGATGGTAGGGCAGGGAGCAGTTCGATATACCCATTGTGGCTTTGAAGCAGCATCTCTGCAATTCCTGAAGTGCCTCCGAAATTTCCGTCGATCTGGAATGGTGGATGTCCGCAGAAGAGATTTGGATAGGTGCCGCCGGCATTTGACATGTTGATCTTGCCATTGTCGGTCTGTCGAAGCAGATTTTTGAGTAACTTATAAGCCCGGTCACCATCTTTAAGCCTGGCCCAGAAGTTTACCTTCCAGGCGAGAGACCAACCTGTTCCAATATCGGTACGGGCATCCAGGCTTTTCCTTACCGCAGCGGCCAGTTCAGGTGTCTGTTGCGGGTCAACCTGATTTCCGGGGTGTAACATGTAGATATGGGAAACATGACGGTGGGTGGGTTCTGTCTCTTTATACTCTTTTCCCCATTCCATGAGTCGGCCATCAGAGGCGATCTGAGGAATAGCCAGATTTTTTAAGGATTCACCTATTTTTGATAATAATGGATTGTTATCTTTTATTACTTCCGAAGCTTTTAAAACATTGGTAAATAATTCGCGGATCACCTCCTGATCATGCGATGGTCCCATGCTAATCTGGCATATTGAACCGTCAGGGGCCACAAAAGCGTTTTCGGGTGAGGCGGCGGGTCCCGAAACGAGTTTTCCCGTAGCCGGATCCTTTACCAGCCAGTCAAGATAAAACCGTGCGGATTCTAGCATAATCGGATAGACCCGCTGCAGATATTTAGGATCGGCGGTATAGGTATAATGATCCCAGAGATGCTGACATAGCCAGGCCCCGGCACCAACATGCATTCCCCATCCGGGATGCTCTCCGGGTGCAGTAAATCCCCACACATTGGTAATCGGGTGAATAACCCAGCCACTGGCTTTATATTGAACGGCAGCAGTAACCTGACCCGGTTTAACCACCGATTCAATAAGATTGGTTAACGGGCCGTAGCATTCCGAAAGATTGGTAATGTCAGCCGGCCAGTAGTTCATCTGGACATTGATGTCTGTGTGGTAGTCTCCATTCCAGGCAGTCTGTATCTTATTGGCCCAGATTCCCTGCAGATTCGCTGGTAGCGACCCCTCGCGTGATGAGGAGATCAGCAAATACCTGCCGAATTGGAAATAGATCTCCTGAAGATGTAAATCATCGGGGTTCTGATCCTGATTCTTTAGACGAACATTGGTTGGAATGGTGTCGGTATCGCTGGTTGTAAGCTTTAAACTCACCTTGCCTGAGAGGGAGGAATAATCATCGACATGTCGTTTTAAAAGGGCGGCATAAGGCTGTGCAATTACCTTATTGAGTTGTTCAAAAGATGTTATCCTTGGATTATTTCCCAGATAAGTGGGATACTCCTGTTTGTAATTGGTCGAAGCGGTGAGAATTAAAATCACCTCATCAGCACCCTTTACCTCCATCATATTATCAGATAAGGTAACTGACCCTC
>CANJNY010000173.1 GCA_947475715.1 Prolixibacteraceae bacterium | reverse complement strand
GAAGAACCTTTCATACATGGTGACTAACCCCTGGTTTTGTTTCACTTCATCGGGGATTATTGGCTTCGATGATCTTCAATTCAGATTACATCGTCCCCGGATTTTGTTTACAACCCGTTGATTTAACCTGTCTTTATTTAGTTAAATTATGTCACCCTTTCAGGGTTTAGTCGATTATGATCATCGTGCTTTTTGCTATAATCATATTACCCCTTCGGGGTTTGTAACATTCAGTTATATTGGATAATACCGATTATCTTTTTCTGTAAACCTATTTCAGGACTAGACAATTCGCCCCCTCGCCCCCTCGCCTCTTCGCCCCCTCGCCCCCTCGCCTCTTCGCCCCATCGCCTCTTCGCCCCTTCGCCCCTTCGCCCCATCGCCCCATCGCCCCCTCTTGCGGTCGTGTAGTGTTGGTGCTATTCTGCAATTAGTTGTTATACGGGTCTTTTCATGAAGTTTTTTTATTTTTTAATCAAAAAAAAGCACCTAAATCATTCGATTTAAGTGCTTTTAATGTAATTTGATCTATTTTTGGTGCCCAGAACAAGACTCGAACTTGCACACCGTAACCGGAACCAGCCCCTCAAGCTGGCGTGTCTACCAATTTCACCATCTGGGCAAAATGCCTTTAGCGGTTGCAAAGATATAAAAAAAACGGCTCACAGAATCGCCGATCATCAAAATTTTAAAAATCCCTGATTAACGTTTATAGTCAACATCATAGGTAACATCCTCGATGATTCCAAAAGAATTGATAAAAAACTTATAGGTATCGGTCTTGGTCGCCTTTGGACTTTCGAAACGATCGTACTGGAATTGCCCCGTATTGATTGGAGCCGCCTTGAGTCGTTTACTGCTCTGATAAATATAGATTGTTTGTCCTTTATCATTGATTTCTGTCCGCAACGGCTTTCCCTTTGCCAGAACAAGATCACCCTCTTTTTTCCCTTTAAAATTGCGAATTACCTTATGCTCTACCCCACATGCTGCAAGCCCGATGATTAAAACCATCAAAACTAAAACCCTTTTTATCTCCATTTATCCCTCCTCTATTGCCTAAATTTCAATTTATTTCCTTCAATCTCAATTTACTTCTTTCTCAAGATACTTCAACAACCCCTCACACGCATCTTCAAGCAGATCAAGAACCAATTCAAAATCGGCAGCATCTCCGTAATAAGGATCAGGAATATAATTATAGGATAATTGTGACGAGAAATCGGTCATCCGGAAAATCTTTTGATGATGTTCCGGTGAGCGGGTTAAAGCATAAAGATCTTTAACATTCTGATCATCCATCCCGATTATCATATCGAAGCGATCAAAATCGGGATCAGCTTTTACCTTTCTCGAAATGCTCGTTACCGCATAACCCCGCCGTTGTGCCTGTTTCCTCATCCGGAGATCGGCCTGTGCCCCGGAATGAAATCCAATGGTCCCGGCCGAATCACAGATCACGTGCTGATCCTTCCCTGCCTTTTTTAATTTGCCAATCATAACCGCCTCGGCAGCAGGTGAACGGCAAATATTTCCCAGGCATACAAAAAGAAGCTTTTTTTGAATCATATCGTTTAACTTAAATTTTTATTTCCTAAATAAATTCCTCAAAAAAACAAATTGATTTGGTTATTCAAATCCCTTTTAAACTACAAAGATGATGGAAATCTGCCGAAATAAAAATATCAAATTTCAAATTAAAAGATTAATTTCGCAACAGTAGTATAAGTATTAAGAAGGGTAAAATGGCGTATTTTACAGCTTTGCGACTTTGCGTGAGTAAAAAGAGTTAGATAGAAAACGCTAAGAGGCAAAGTTTAAGAATTTCAAAGTCAAGATTCTTATAGTTCATCAAGTACGACTCTAAAATTATTCCTATTACTTATCAATAGGTAAGTTATTTTATTAAATGCATATTGTATTGTTTTTAGTTTATTCGTAAAACCATCAAAATTTTAATATTATGGCAGATTTAAGAACCACCTACATGGGAGTCGAGTTAAAAAATCCCATTATTCTGGGGGCTTCAAGTTTAGTAGAGGATCCGATTGCAATTCAGAAGATTGAAAGAGCAGGAGCAGCTGCAATAATTTACCGATCATTATTTGAGGAGCAGATTCATCTTGAACAAATACAACTTCAGGATCAGTTGGGGGAATACGACGACCGCAATGCAGAGATGCAGAATTTATTTCCTGCCGTAAAGCATGGCGGCGCCAAAGAACATCTGTTTAAACTTGAAAAACTAATTTCAAAAGTTTCTATTCCTGTATTTGCCAGCTTAAATGCCACCTACGAAGAGTCGTGGGAAGAGTATGCTTTGGCTCTGGAGAAGACCGGAATTGCAGGGCTGGAACTGAACTTCTATGATGTTCCTCTTGATGGCGAGGCTGCGGGATCCGAAATCGAAGATAAACAGGTTCGGATTCTGACCAAACTGAAAAGTGTTGTGAAGATTCCAGTCAGTGTTAAATTAAGTCCTTTCTATGCAAACCCGCTCAATCTGATCGCAAAGATGGATAAGGCAGGGGCAGATGGTGTTGTCCTTTTCAACCGCTTCTTTCAACCTGAGATCAATATTGAAACAGAAGAGTTTTTCTATCCTTTCGATCTGACTCATCCCAAAGATTATCAGTTAAGCCTGCGCTTTGCAGGTTTACTCTATGGCAATATAAATGCCGATATCTGCGCCAGCAGAGGAATTTCGGATGGTAACGACATGATCAAACTACTGCTGGCAGGCGCCGGCATGGTGCAGGTGGTGAGCGCAATATACCGCAATAAAGCAGGACATATCACAGGGATGCTTGATCTTCTCGAAGAGTGGATGGATGCACGCGGATACAAAACAATCACAGATTTCCAGGGAAAACTATCCATGAAAAACTCAACGGATCCGTATGCCTATAAAAGAGCACAATATGTTGACATCCTGATGAAATCAAACGAAATACTGAAAAAATACCCCATGATTTAGATTACAGATTCCGATATATCCACAATTTATATCGGAAAACATAATTCAAAATGCAAAATGCAGAGGGCAAGATCCAACAATCGGATTGCACACCTTTGCATCTTGCATTTTGAATTTTATTTTTATTTGATGAATTAATATAACCTATGATGAAGTCTTTTATTCTCCCCTTGCTATTTCTGGCTTTCGCTATTCCATCCATTGCCCAAAAAGGGAAAGTGATCGAGAGCCAGACCTTCAAAAGCCATGTTGTGGACTATCCGGTAAAATATTCGGTTTACCTTCCCGATGGATATGAATCTTCGCAGCGCAGCTATCCGGTTGTTTACCTGCTTCATGGCTTCTCAGATGACGAAATAGGGTGGATTCAGTTTGGAGAGGCCAGTGAGATCGCCGACAAAGGGATTGCTGAGGGTGCATTCCCTTCCTGCATTTTAGTTATCCCCGATGGCAAAGTAACCTGGTATTGTAATAGCTTTGACGGGAAAGACCGATGGGAGGATATGTTTATTAACGAACTCATCCCATTCGTTGAAAAACAGTACCGCATCAGAGCCAAAAAAGAGTTCCGGGCAGTCGCGGGACTCTCGATGGGGGGATACGGAGCATTGGGCCTTTCAATGCGTAATCCGGATCTTTTTTCCTCATGCATTGCCTTAAGCAGTGGTACATTTTCTGACCAAGAGATCACAACACAGTCCGACGACACATACCATACCTATTTTAAAAATATCTTTGGAAATGATCTCAAAGGGGATGCCCGTTTAACCGATGCATGGAAAGCCAACAGCCCCCTTCATCTGATCCACACCGTTTCTGTAGAGAAGCTTAAAGGGATCCGATTTTACATCGATTGCGGGGATGATGATTTCTTATACAAAGGTAATTCACTATTGCATATTGGTATGCGTGAACTGAACATTCCGCACGAATACCGGGTCAGGAATGGCAGCCATTCATGGTCCTACTGGAGAACCGGGTTATATGACGGATTGAAATTTGCCGGAGAGAAATTTCGCAGGTAAAAGGTAAGAAATAAGACTTTTCAGATCTGGGTACGTAAAAAGAGTTTTTCAGGAGTCACCAAAATACTAAAAACCAATAAAATAGATCTAAATAATGCGTTGGTGCCAAATTATCCGTCATCCGACGGATAATTTGGCAGTGAAAAGTTGTTTTTATCAAAAAAGGGTTTAATATTGAATACGACCTCTTTCTAATCTCATTACTGACAACATTATACCCTTCCTGTTTAGGTATAGGTAGAAAAAATACAATTTTTAAAAAAAATATACTCAGGCAAATACTCTTAACTTTGTTCCCACCAATGAGGTGCTATACATTTTCAATGCCTTGGGTGCAGGTCCTGCTGTAACAGATCCGGTAGTTGAAAATTGTGATCCGTGACCTCCACCAGTGCTGGAACAATTAAAACGGTTGTTTGCGTTATCAAAAACCAGCTGAGCCCCCTGATGGGTGCACGCAGAAGCAACGGCAACATATCCAGAAGCAGTATGCGCAATGATTACTCCACTGTTTATAACCGAGCCACCAACAGCAACAAGTGCCGAATTTGCAGCTAACGACAAATCCAATGTAAAATCAACCGTTCCGCTGGGAGTTCCTCCTGTTCCCGGATCAGCAACCGAAGTGCCTTTACTGCACGAAACTAAAAACGGGGCAAACATCACAGTACCTGCCGACACGCCAAGGGCTGTAAAAAACTCTTTTCTTTTCATTTTTCCTGTTTTTATTAATAATATGTTACAAATTGCTTATTTTTTTGATTAACGCTTAATATTAGAAAAAGTTTTCAGAAAACAGGCATTTAATTTTCTTTAACAAAATAACATTTTTAATCCTTCCTCCCAAATGGCGTTATCCGCGATTCAAAGGAATAAACTCGCGGAAGTACCCGATATTCATTAAGCACTGATATGGCCGTACACCCCACACCGCTGGTGGCATAATCAAAATTAAAGGTGATTCCATCCGACGGGATTAACTGATAGGGATATTGCGCCCTGGTGAGATTTTGTGCATCAAAGGTCTGAGCACTGAAATTAAATAATTGATCCCCTGAAAAGGTTACCCCCGTCCCATCGCTATTTTCGAAGGTCACCCACCGGTTGTCGGTACGACATCCATAATCCTGCGGTTTTAAATAAGATTCGCAAAATTTGGAGACTTTACTCTGGTAGATCCCCAATTTAGCCCCTGTTTTTCGATCGGGATAATTTTCAAAGGGTCCGCGCCCACTCCATTCAATATTTTCAAGCGCCCTATTTAAGCTCCATTTCAATCCTACCCTGGGAAGCCAGGCGGGCATTACACCATGTGGAGAAACAGTATGATCAATTTTAAGTTCCCCATCAGCGGTGATGGTATAAATAAAACTGTTTGAAAATGCAGTACGATAGGTGGCTCCTTCTGCATGATTATTCAGATTAATCAGAACTTCTCCGGGATTCGGCTGAGACCAATTCAACTCATCCAATTTAAAATTAAGCTGATTTAATCCCAGGCTATACCAATTATTTACAGGACCATTCCCCATTCCGGGCTGGCGATCCTTTAGCTGCGAACCATTATTGGCCCAGGAGTCGGTTTCATTCACCAAAGGTGCCCTCCAGAGATTTAATACGGGCCCTTTTTTAAGAATTTCAACTCCTCCGTAGTTCATTGAATTCAGGTCACCTTTCAGTTTATCGAAGCTATACGAAAAATTGGATCCGGAGATTATCAGTTCCGTTGCACGATCTTCAACTTTCAACGATTCACTGATTTTCATTTTTTGAGTTGCAACGGGGATTGACCAGTTTAACTCCAGCTGGTCCCAGGCCACTTCAAAATCACTTTTTGCATAAAACTTCTGCTGCTTGGTGCGAAAACTTAGCAGCAAACGATAGCAAACACCAGGTTTAACCTCTGGTTTTTCAAACGGAATTCCAAGTTCGCACCTCTTCCCTGCCCCGAGGACAATTTCAAGATCTCCGTGCTGAAGGATTTTATTGTCCTCCTGCAATTCCCAGATACATTTTAATTCATTCAGATTGGTAAATGCAAATCGGTTTGTGATTGCTACGATACCCTTTGAGGCATCTTTCCATTCCGCATGAACAGGTTGTGCCGACTTTTTTACCTGCCAAAGTTCTGCCTTTGGCGTACGGTCAGGCCAAACCAAGCCATACGACCTTGCCCCAATTCCCAGACTGAAATATTCACCGTTGATCTGCTCCTGCTCAAAATCGAGCCAAAGCAGCGACTCTTTTTTCAGGGATGAAATATCTGCCGCAACCAAACGCTCCACCGATATCGGGTGATCAAATATTGAAACCTGGTCAAACCTGGCATTAGACATGTTATCGGAATACTCCGAACCATCATTTTCGGTGCTGTATCCCAGAGAAACAGGAAAAGGTTTATTGGTTATCGATCCGTTGAAGGGACGGATTGCAACTATTGCACCGTCAATATAAAGCGACATATCCTTTCCGTTGCAAATTCCTGCAATATGATGCCATTTTCCACTCCATTGGTCGGGCAAGGGACCTGACAACTCGGTTTTTTGCTGATCAGTGACATAAAACTCCAGATTTTTTTCATCTTTCTGAATAATACCATACTGATAATCACCTTTTACAAGAAATGTTCCATTCCCATTCCATTGATTCGGAAAGACCCAGAAGGATAACGTAAGTTTGTTTCCGGTAATATCCAGAGCAGGATCCTGATAAGTCTCAATCCATTGATCGTGTCCGTTTAATTCTATCCCCTTCCCAAACTTCCCCTCAACCAGCACTCCCCTCCCTTTGATTGAAGTATTAATCTGATTAGGTGATTCATCCTTAAGGAGCCTGATCTTTTCGGTAATGCCGGGGCTCATCCAGTCCCAGATTGCACCTCCCGAAAGGCGTGGATATTTATAAATCAGGTTCCAGAATTCATCCAGACCACCTGCCCCATTACCTGTCGCTGCAACATATTCATCCATAAACGAAGGGCGCGGATCCTGACTCTCCGAAACCTGGGCAATTCGGGTTTCCAGCTCATAAGGGGTCGGATAGCGGGGACCGATGATCTCTTCGCACGGAACTTCGTTTTTCCAGTCGACATCATCCGTATTTCCACCATACATCCATAATCTTGTCGGGTCAAGGCGTTTTCCCTCTTTAATCACTTCACAGATATTTTTACCAAACCCACTCTCATTTCCGGCACTCCAGAAAAGGATTGACGGGTGATTCCGGTCCCTCAAAACCATTTTATTAACCCGCTCAACATACGCCCCGGTCCATTCATCCCGTTCCGAAACAAATTCGGTTGCATGCGATTCGTCTCCCGTTTCGTCAACGATAAAGATCCCCAGCTCATCAGCCTGTTCAAGGTACTCCTGAACAGGTGGATAGTGTGAGGTCCTCACGCAATTGATATTAAATTGTTTCATCAGGGTAAAATCTTTCCGGATCGTTTCCACATCCATGGTATGCCCAAGGGTAGGGTGCTGCATGTGACTATTCACGCCGTTTAGTTTAATTGCTACGCCATTCAGAAAAATAGCCTGGTGCTTAACCTCAACTTTTTTAAACCCGATCCGTGTTGCGATGATCTCCTCCGGCCGGCCTGATTCAGGAACGATTTCGAGTGTCAGTGGGTATAAATTTGGATATTCCGATGACCATTTATCCGGGTTGTTCACTTTGGCAGAGAGTACGAACTCGCGATCCTCAAGAGCTGAGAGATTAATAATTTCAGATACAACAGGTTGCTGAATCTGCTTATGATCATTATCATACAATGTGGCCCTGAGCCGAAAACCACCCTTGGGGAGGGAGAGGTAATTTTTCACATTGACCTTAATCTTTAAATCGGCATCCCGGTATAAACTATCCAAATCAGTGGTGACGTAATAATCCCGAATATGTACCGGTGGTGTAGCAATCAGAGAGACATCACGGAAAATCCCGGCAAGTCGCCAGAAATCCTGATCCTCGAGGTAAGTTCCATCTGAATATTTATACACCCGGATCGCAAGGCTGTTTTTACCATTGTTCAAATACGGGGTCAGGTTATATTCTGCAGGCTCATTGGCTCCCTGATTATATCCGACCTCTTTTCCATTAAGCCAGATAAAAGTTGCAGAAGTTGATCCATCCATCCTCAGAAATATCTGCTTCCCATGCCATTCAACGGGCAATTCAAAAGTCGTTCGGTACGATCCCACAGGATTATAATCATGTGGAACTCTGGGAGGATCAACTTTAAAAGGCTGAGCCACATTACGAAACATCGGATCACCATAGCCCTGCATCTCCCAGTTTCCGGGGACTTTAATCGTTCCCCAATTATGGTCGTCGAACGAGGTGTGAAAAAAATCAGCCGGGGAAGCTGCCGGATTTTGAGCATAATTAAATTTCCAGATACCATTCAACGAAACATAACCCTGAGATACCTCTTTGGCATTTTTAAATGCCTTATTCAAATCGCGGAAGGGGATCAGGGGGACATGACCTGCTTCCTGATTCATTTCAAATACTGCCGGATTTTCGATAAACTGATAGACATCTTTGGGAAAACTCACCTGAGAGAAACTTGTAAATGATCGTAAAACGAAGATAAATAACAAGATACCTGAAGATAGATTGCGCATTTAGTGTTTAATTTGAGTTTGAATAGTGACTGCTAAAATAAGTGAAATTGATAGTAACTTTACCGGCTCTATTAAATTTTACATGACGAATTTTCAGGTTTAACAATGAGCGGGGAGCATATAAAAAAAATCAAGGAGATTGAAGAGATGTTGCTCGATGTCGGCACGTTGCTGATGAGTAACGGAGCGAGTACCGGCAGGGTACGAACTACTGTAAATCGGATTGCTGAAGCACTGGGCTATGAGGTTGAATTATTGATTACAAGCCGCTCACTGATGTTGACTGTCACCGGGGAGAATGGTTCAGATTATACCAGTAGTGTGCGGCGAACGCCACCGCATGGGGTTAACTTCACATTGGTATCGGGTATAAGTCGGATGAGCTGGAGGGTTATCGAAGAGAAACTGACTGTCGCAGAAATCAATCAGGATATCGTGAGATTAACATCCCTGCCGCACTACCCGCGTTTGGTCGTCCTTTCGCTTGTTGCATTGGCCGGAGCTTCCTTTTGCAGACTCGTTGGAGGTGACCTGACTGAAATGGCTGTTGCATTTCTTGCAACTTTTTTTGGTCTGTTTATCCGTCAGCAAGCGATAAAAAAGCGGTTTAACCCCTATCTGGCAATCGTATTTGCCTCGTTTTCTGCCACAATAATCTCAGGATTATCTGTCAGATTAGGTTTTGGCGATACCTCAGAACACGCCCTTGCAACTTCTGTTTTGTTTCTTATTCCGGGAGTCCCGTTTATCAATTCACTGACCGATTTATTGGATGGAAACACCCTGAATGGAATCGTAAGAGGGGTAAACGGTTTAATAATAGCCTTTGCAATTGCGTTGGGCTTGATGCTTGCCATGAAAATCTGCGGCCTTTAGGAGATAGGCGTTTAGGCCGTCAGGCACTATTCAAATCTGCCAAAAGCCTAAATCTTAATTGTCTAATCGCCGAATTGCCAAATTGTCGAATTGTCGAATTGTCGAATTGCCTAATTTAAAATAGTACATGGCTTCAGAATTTTTGTTGATTTTAGAAAAAGGACTCTGGTTTGGATTTGCAGCGCTGGGGTTTGCCGTGTT
>CANJNY010000172.1 GCA_947475715.1 Prolixibacteraceae bacterium | reverse complement strand
TTGGGGTGTTCCAGAGGTTTGTTCTTTTTCGGCTGAGCATTCCAGAAAAGTAAATCCATCGGCATCGATGACCTTATTGATCCGGTTCGCAGAAACAGAACGGTTATTCACCAATACCGCGTTTTCGAGCAATCCCGAAAGATTCGCCTCAACAGGGTTTCCGGAGCTGTTTTTAACGGTAAACTGCATTACAACTGCCGGGAGTCCCGAATCGTCGGATGAGAGGGGGATAAAAGGAGAGAAAGCCTCAAGCTTGATTTCTACCGGAAACGTGTCGTCCTGATAAGTTACTTCTCCAATGGGATATTGTCCCTTAAACGAAACATTGGCAAATCCGGTGCGGTCGATCGCCTTGGTTTTGTCGCCAATGGTTATTGAAAAGCCTTGTTCGAGCGGGAAATCGGGCAATGGCGGGTATGCGTAGTTCCGATCTCCGGTTCCTTGGGTTTGATTAAAAATATCCCAATGCCAGAGGCGCCCGTCACCACCCAGGTAAATCTGCCCGGTGTATATTCCTCCAACAGGCATTCCGATATACTGAAGTTCTGTACCTTTATATATGGCAGGTGTGCCACGTTCGTAAAGCGACTTCACCCAAGCTTCATTCAGTTTTTTGTCAATGGGTACCGCACCCTGAAGTTCGGAAGCTTGGAATGGTCCAGCCATTACCGAAAAGTGTGAAGCTGCCAATCCTCCGGCCAGAAATCCTATGGACTTCAGGAAATCCCTCCGCTTGAAAGCGATCGAATTCAGAGAAGATTGAATTTCTGATTTGGTGGATTTTATATTTTTCATTAAATTTCTTTGATCAGGATAGTTTTTGTTTCGGAAGGATTAAATTTTAATGGAATTCCCAGTTCTATTTCCCTTCGATTAAATGTCTGTCCTTCAATAATAACGCCGTTTCCTTTAAAATTCAATAATCTTAAGGGGAAAGTCTCAGGTGCGGGAATCATATTTCGGGCCTTTATAGTTAGCATTCCTTTTGCTGTATCCCGGGTAATGGTGACATCATCAAGCACATCAATGGCTCCACCTTTATTCCATTGATAGCTATAGCATAAACTGCCATATTTCTTAATCAAATCATCACTTTCAAAACCCTGAGTCAGCATGTACATACTTAGGATACCGCCATATCGTGATGTCCATATTCCTTTAAAAAGCCAACTCATCATTACATCTTCGGTACCTCCACCCTGAAGGTGGGAATCAAATGTATTTGTAGGATTGAAGGTTCCGAGATGGCCACTCACCGGCATTTGAAAATGGTCATTGAGCCAGGACCTTTTCTCTTGCGTCAATGAAAGTTGCGTTCCCTGGTGGAGAATCGCCCTTGCCCGTTCAAACCACATCATATCTCCTGTTACATCCCAAAGCTTTAAAAATTCTACAGCTCCCTGCTGAAAGTTGGTATTGTTTGTGCTATACTTTATATCCACCGGTGTTCCTCCGATTGAACGGTAATCAAAATGCCCGTTAGGGAAATCCGGGTACGCGCTAAAATTCACATTATAACAATATTCCCAGCTTCCGAAACCATTTCCTGCAAGCAAAGAGGCCTCCAGCCATTTCTTCTTAGTTGTATTTTCGTATAACTTATTGAAGGCAGCCAAAGCACCATGGTACATCCTTTTGTCCACATTGAAATAATCAGCTTCCATTCCGCTCATAACACCAAATTTATCCATCACATCGAGAACAATATTTCCCATCTTTTCAGCATAATGAAGGTATTTATCCTCATGAGTCAAGTTATAATAATCGGCAAATGCCCATATCAGGAAATTGATTCCGGTAGGCCCTCCCTGGGAAGGTTTGGTGTATAGGATACCGTCCCGGTAGGCCGCTTCACCTGTAATACTGCTAATCCTTCCGGGGATATCCCCATCCGGAAAACGTTGCATAATATGGTCGAGTGAGGTTTTTACCGCAAACAGCCAGTTATTTTTATCTCCCAACCCGTTTTGCTTCATTAAACGGTAACACTTTAAAAATCCGCTCAATCCATCACCCAGGTGCCCCATATCGATAACCTCTTTTGTCCAGACGGAGGAAAAGCCAATCTCAGCATCCCAGTTAGGATACAGAATACCAATTGGCGACATTGCATTATCCGCGAAAAAGTCCATCGAATTAACTGCCAGGCTTAATGCGGTCGAATCTTTAGTGCGCAGGTATTCCTGTATTCCATTGTATGCAGCGACCTCAAGCATTCCGGACCATGAAAAGCCGGTGTAATTAAAGATATATTTCAACGGGACATATTCCGATTTACTGAAATCAAAATCTTTGCCGAGGATATAGCGTCCAACCATCCAAATCCTGTATTTTTTATCCTTGATGATCTGTTCTTGAATCAACGCCTTCGGGTCAAGAAGGGTACGCATCTTCAGGTTATAATCTTCTCTCAGAGAATGCGGGGGATTTGTTTTTGAACTAAGATAAAACGTTTTCCATGCCTCATTAACCATCTGACCATATCCAGCCTTCTGATTTGAAACCTCCGAATATCGTTTTTTGGTATCCAGGTAAACATAGGTAGTTTTAGAGAGGGAAAACCCATTCTCAACTGTGAGTCTGTGATCTTCATCCTGAGCGATCGTGTCCTGAAGAGCCAGGTTAACAGAGGCCGGGACCGAATAAACCGCTTCCCACTGGTTTTGCTTTTCATTTTTCTGTAGCGAAAGGCTGAAAAGAGGATCACTGGCGTTTTGCTGTGGCTCTACCCACCCGGCATAAACCTGGTTTGCACTCTCAACCGAATAGCCCCCTGGAATAGTTGCAGCATCTTCAGGAAAATTTTCGTTCAGATAATGGGCCCTGATCCCAATGTTATTCCCATTGTATAACAAGCCCGGAATTACAAAAAATTGAGTTTGATCGGGGGACAATGGTATGGTGTTTCTCAGTTTGAATTTTACCCCTTCAAGTTTTATTCCTGAATAGCTCCATTCATGATTTAAGCGTAACAAAGAGACGTTATCCTTTATTGTGTGAAGGGTATATCGAAATTTACCAGCCATTTTACCTGTCTGATCCTCTACCGTAAATTCGCGCAAGTAGGTTTCATGCAGTTCTTCAGATTTAGTTTGAATGATCCGGTACGATTCAGGATTGATTGTTTCAAAATCGAAATTCCGGCTCTTGTCATCTGCTGGATTTAGTGGAATACCGTCACCATTTGTCTGGCGGATATCATCTACCAGAATAAATCCATACCTGTCTTTCAATTTATCAAAAGGAGGATTACAGAAATTATCCTTCGAAATTTCGTCGACTATAACCAATCGGGCTATCTGCCCTTTAAGTGCTGAAACATCCCAGCTTTTCCTTTTTAGATCACTGCTGAAATCTCCGCTTGTTTTCCTTACGACAGAATCTTGTATCAGGAGATTTAGGCTGGTGTACTTTCCAAAA
Source organism: Prolixibacteraceae bacterium (assembly GCA_947475715.1). Classification (GTDB taxonomy): domain Bacteria; phylum Bacteroidota; class Bacteroidia; order Bacteroidales; family Prolixibacteraceae; genus JAAFHB01. Next base: position 6,544 of record CANJNY010000172.1, on the reverse strand, counting down.
TTGCCCCCTGCGATAAGGAAGTCAATACGGTCACCGGTTATTTTAAAAGAATCTGAGATTAGTTTACCTATAGTTGTTCCCAAATTCATCCTTTTGGAATTTGCAAGGCACTTACCCTGGATGCCGTTAATTATTTCCTGATCCGGAAAGGCTCCACGCGAAGCCATTTCGCCAAAAGCAGTTCCGTTATTGAGAACCGGAAAACCGGCAGCCAGGGAACTAGTAGTTACCAGCTTATCGGTGACCGGATACCAGTGCGCATAACGATTCAGCTTTATTTCTATAACCGGCGTTATCCTGCAAGTTAGATTTTGCCTGGACCCAAGCATAATAGCAGTAGCGACAGGATATTCCTTCTGTAAGTTATCCGAATTATCTTTAAAATTCTGTGCCCCTGAACTTATACCGGGGAAGAATTGGGATAAACAACTTAACCAAATTACCAGGATTCTAGTTTTCATACTTTTCGTGGTTTTTGGAATATCTGTAAATTAAAATTGGAATGATTAGTAATTATTTAGGCTGAAATACCTTTTTAATCTCATCAATGGTTACACTAAGCTTCTTAACTGAAATTTCAGATAATGCCTTTTCATCGCCTCCGAAGTGAAATGTTCGCTGAATATGTCCCAGCGATTCGCCAGGCTTCAAAAAAGCCGCCTTTGATGAAGATTCCAGTTCATAAAAAGGTCCCATCTGCGAACCGTCAGCCATTGGACCATCATTGTATGAGTTAATCACATCACCGGCAAACGGATCTTTCTGTATTTTCCACGAAGAATTGACATACTCCGCAGCTGTTGGGTCGATTGTGGTTTCGACAATAGTCAAAATTTTATTTGCGGCATCATACGAACCAATAACCGGTAACGCACGTTTGGGTGACAACCCTATTTTACTTCTCAGTTTGCCGTCGGCCTTAAAAAAGATGACATTATCGGCAATTATAAGCCGCTCTGCCGGTACTTTTCCAAAATAATCGTCCTTGACAATTGTTCCAAAGTCCCCTTTTTTATACGGAAGGACAATTGTTACTTCAGGTGATGGATTCATCATTCCGAGTAACCATATTGAAAGTGCTCCTGTTTCAGGCATCCATGCCCGGGGACTACTATTTTTTATCCGGTTATCGGTTTCAAAAGCAACCACCCGAACTCCGTTGGGCAACTCCTGATTTAAGCCGGTGGCTACTTCTGAACTTTTTAAAAGGGTGACTTTACGCGTTACCTCAAGATCAAAAATAAACCCTGCATAGTTTGTCAGTTTAATCTTTTTGTTGAAAACTGCCTCCCTGCTTTTCACCGACACGACATCGAATTCTTCCGTATCAAGAGATGATGGAGTCTGCCAGTGTTCCACATCAAAAGGAACGCCTTGCGCAAAAAAGATGGAGAACTGACCACCCTCGGGACCAAGCCACAACCGTTCTTCGCCTCCGTAAGCATTAATGTGCGGCTGAACTTTGCCCGATGCTATCAGATCATGGTTAATCCACCCGTATGAGAATCCATTCAATCCCGATGAAGTGCTGGTCATCACCCTTCCCTGATATTGAGGAGCAATTAATACCGCAGCAAATTCATCCTTTAATTCAATAGGCTTGAGATATTTCTGAAGAAACCGGAGGTCGTATCCATAGGTTCCTTTTACGAAATTTTGTTCTTTTTTCCCCTTATCCGGACTCACGCCACAGGAAAATAGGAGAGAAAAAAGTATACTATTTAAAATAGTCGAAGATAGTTTCATACGTAAATAATTTGATTTTTAATTGTTTATCCCCTAAATCCCACCTGCCAATGCTGGAGTCATCGATTCGTCGTTATACCAGTACCAGTTATGTCCAAATAATTCGAATGGACGTTGTGGCGCTTCTTGCCGTTCACTCCATGATTTGGAAGCCGTTCGCCCTGTTGGATGGGCATAATGGACATGGTGTATCAACGGTGTTTTACCATCGGTATACCATGTTTCCCATGGCCACTCATTCAACTTATCCATGGGAGGAAGACATTGAACTACCGGAAGATCAGCTGCCAGTCTATGGGGGGCAACAGACCAACGCATTTGCATATATATATCCTGTGCATTCGGGGAAAGATGTTCGATTATTAGCTTTTGAGCATCGAATCCCACCACACTGGCAGCTTCAAAAACACGGTCGCGGCGGAATAGTTCCTCCAGGGTCTTTACCTTACCTAAGCGGCGTGGCAACAGATCAGTTTGACTTTGCTCGAGGACCCACCATAAAGGCATATTACGGGTCATCTCCTTCACAGGGTATAAAACCATTGCACGGCGAACCGGATGACCGTTCAGTGTAAACCACTCTTCCCATGGGGTCCAGCCCATCTCTTCTTCGGGAGGTAAAGCCTGGATAATCGGACCACCCGTAGCCGCATAAGAGACTGACCAGCGATAGCGATTGTAAGGGTGATCCATTTCACGGGCCAAAGGAGCGAACGTTTGTTCGAAATTAAGGCCAATTAACTCTGATGCTTCCCGAACCCCCGCCATCGAGAGCAACTTTAGCATATCGATTTTCAATTCCTGCTCATCCGTATTTGCTGCTATAAACGTACCTCCAATGCCCAGAGCTGAGGTGTAAATAAACGACCTGCGACAAAGTTTTGAGAATCCGTTACTTTCATTTATGAATTCTTTTTTCATAATACTGGCAACTATTTTGAAACCGCTATGCTTTTATACTAAAGATACGTGAGTCACCGGTATTTAAAACCTGAACCCCTTTAATGGTAGCTTTGCCTTGTCCCTCAATTGTAATCTTTGCCACCTCTAGTTTTCCGTTTAGGACTTGTAAATTCACCTGTTTAACACCATCCTTCTGTGTTATCCCGACCATGCCGTATGAATATCCGTTAGACCAGAAGTAATTTCCGGTAATGTTTCCGAAGGTAATTTCCTTGGTTACTCCGGAGTAATGAAATCCAGTCAGGGCCAATAAACCCGACCAGCTTGCCATGGCTCTGCCATAATGATGACCGCACTCAGCCTCGTCGAAGGGACTCCTCTTTCTGCCGTCATAACGGTCACGAATATTGGTAATGCATTTCAATCCCTCAACGGTTTGTCCTTCATAAAGCATCCCTATTGCAGCCACATATTCGAACCCAGTCATAACTTCAGTAAAATAAGGGAATGGATTTACCGGCCTCGACTTTGGATAGGAGGCCATCAAAAGGGCCGCCTCATCGCCAAGAACATAACTCCTGAAACAGTTGAAATGGTCGGAGAAGTCAGAGAGATAATTATATTTCATAATACTCCTGAGCGTGGTGCCAACATTTTCTTTTTTGACCAGATAACCCAACCCGCAAACATGAGCCAGATACTGACCCACAAGCTGATCAACCAAACACCCTTCACCAAGCTGATACTCGGGATTTCCATAGTCGGATGATCCCATTCCTACCAGCTGCTCTGCAGGAATATCTTCCTTTTTTGGAACCTCAACTTTATGAATATAATATTCTCCATTAAAGAGGTTTTCATCGGTCCATTTACTGCCACTTTCAAAAAGCTTACGGCACTTCGAAGCCATCTCCTTGTCTTTCATATATTTGGCCATCTCCTCCATGGCACGTAGCGCACCGAGATACCAGATGGTCATCTGCGGGTTAGGTCCATAATATTCGACATCCATCGTATTGTGTTGAACCCCTTCCATAACCCCATCCTGGTTTGCATCCCATCCTCCTTTGATCCAGGCATAACTAAGGGCACTTTTGGCATTGGGATACAATTTTTTCAGAAAATCATCATCTCCAGAAAGTTGCCACTCCCTGAACAGTTTTATGATACTCCCCATCTGTCCGTCTGCTGCAACCTTATTAAAATCAGGAACGCTGTCGAGAGGCAGGTTTACCCGGAATCGCATCAAACCGCTGCTTTTTGTAGCCTGAGCAAATTCAACATTGCGGAACGAACGCGCCAGGTCTCCAAAGAGGAATGCCGTTGCGGTTTCATAATTCCAGACATGGGTGCAGGTACCGAAACAACAACCTTCCTTATCGCCACATCCTTCCCATGCAAAGAGATTACCATCCGATAGGCGAAAACAGGTCTGTGTCCTTAGCGTGCTGACATTGAATAGAGCCGACTCTTTAACCGTTTCAGGGATATCGCTTTTGCAAAATGCATTTACAAATTCTATCGTTTTATTCTCCAATTGTCCCAATTGAGGTACAGTCTTGACAGCTACATCCCAGGCTCCGTTATATTTAGTGGCATAATAATTTTTTAGCGGTTTAGTTGCCCAGGCACTCCTGTTCGGAAAATACCAGGTAATCAAAAATCTGACCTTCATTTTCCCATTAGCCGGCAAAATATCGCTGGCAGCAAGAGAGGTCATAGGTTTGGTAGAAACCGTATCGGTTTTATCATCAAGTTTTCCATCTGAAGAGAGATCATCCCAGAAATCGAGCATGGAGGATCCCCAACGTTCAGGAAGCCATGCTGTACGATAAGTGACATCTCCTTTTGAAGTGGTTACAAGAGCCATCTCACCCCATTGATCCGTTTTTTTATCAACGCCCTCGGATGTAAGATGTATTCCGCTTAGGCCCGGATCTTTTCTAAAGGTGTTCTTATTCCCTGCGGCTTTACCGGCGCTTCCATCTTCACCAATAAAATTCTGCATGGTTCCGCAAACACTGAATGAAATATCCTTATCCGATCTGTTTGTCAACTCAAAATCAATGATAGCCATTGGAATACTGCTGTTGTCAATGTCGCCGGGTATCAGAGGGTTAAAGGCCTTTATCTTTACCGAAACGGGTACTTGTGGCGTTTTAAGATTTACTTCACCAAAAGGATATGCCGAATCAAAAGATACATCACTAAACCTGGGAAGCCCATGATTCGTAGCGATCGCCCCCGAATTTCCTTCATACGAATAAAATGGTACCGGCCCTTCCAATAACCGAAGATCTTTTTTACCGTCAATTTCGGTGAAAAGGGTGAAAAAAGTGGAGTTTTGTCTGCCAGATCCCGGGTTGTATCCCTTTGCAGGACGGTTCATGATTTCCCAGTCCTGGAGATTCCCCCTTCCACCAAGAGAAACCGTACCGGTTCCAATTCCACCAATAGGAAGTGCAATCCGATAGGTATGCTCCTGATCGTAATGTTTTAAAACAGGCCATTCTGCACCGTTGAAACTTTCAAACTGTGTTACAGACGCAAAGGTTGATGAAGGAACGATTTGAGGAAGTACAATAGCGCCTGCCACCATAGCTCCGGAACGTTTAAAAAAATCTCTTCGTGAAGTTTTACTGATCATATCGTTTAATTTTTGTTGTTAGTTATACTTGGAATAAAAAAAGATACACAAACTAAATATTCTAAATGCCCATCACCACCCGAACCAGATGTCGCTTCCCATCCTTAACAGGAATAATTATATTTCCCCTGACCTTTTTACCATCAAGAAGAATCGATTTTACACCCTGGCCCACCTTATCGGGATTGACAACCTCAATGAGGTAATGATCACCTCTGAAATCTCTTTCCACTGTAAATCCGGGCCATTCTGATGGAATTTTAGGATCAATAAGCAAGCCTTTCAACTCGGGACGTATCCCTAAAATATAATAGACATACGAATGCCACATCCAGTTAGCCCCTTCTCCCAGGTTCCACTTAAACTGACCAAGCCCGGCTTTTGGATGATCAGGTCCTACGTAATTTTCAGCATAGACATAAGGCTCAGCCCTGTAACGTTCAATATTTTCGCTGATATATGGAAGGGAAGCCGGCTTGTACATAGCCCAGGCCAGATCAGGCTTTCCGGCCAGACATGCCGCCATTATGGCCCAGCCTGCCGGCCGCGGATAGATGCAGGCATTTCGCCACCCGGGGGCATATTCCGACTGAACGCCGACATGCTTGTCCGGATGGGTATAGGAAGGCATAAAAAGTAGTGGTCCAAACGGACTCAACAATTCATTCCGGACAGACTCCATCGATTTTTCTGACCGCTCCTGATCTGCAACCCCTCCGATTACAGACCATGCCTGAGAATTTAGATAAATTTGCCCCTCCTTATTTTTGGAAGAACCGATTGGAACAGGGTCTTTTTCACCATCAGCAAAGGCATAAATATACCAATTTCCATCCCATGCATAGTGATTGCAGGCATCTTTGATGATTTTGTATTTTGCCATCCATTCTGTGGCTTTATCTTCATGTCCTGCAAGGGATGCAACCGCGGCAAATTCTTTGAGAAAGTAACACAATTGCATCCCATACATGATACTTTCCGCCTTCCCTTCACTGCTCATCCGGTTAATCTCGTCATTCCAGTCACCAACCCCTTTGTTTACATAAGGAAGGCCTCTCGGACTGATCCCGTTAAGGCTGTAGTCAATCCCTTTTACTATATGATCAAACACTGTTCCAGGTTCTCCCAATACAAAAGGAATCTGCTCCTTGAGAAAATCAAAATCGCCAGTCTCTCTTAGATACAATGAAACAGAAATGAGCCCCAATACTTCATGATGATGTGAAACTTTAAATCCATTCAAAGGCG
>CANJNY010000171.1 GCA_947475715.1 Prolixibacteraceae bacterium | reverse complement strand
TTTCGTGCTGTTAATACCCAGGATCCCATTGATCAATGAAACCAAAATGCTAAAGATAATAGCGGTAAATAACCCTGAGACAGAAAATCCACGGATATAATGATTGGCAACTAAAACAATAAAGCCATTGATGACAAGCAGGAAAAACCCAAGCGTTAAAATGGTTACCGGTAAGGTTAGAAGAATCAAAACCGGCCTGACTATACCGTTTAATAATGCAAGTACGACAGCAACAATAAAAGCTGAAAAGGGAGATGCAACAACCACTCCCGGAAGAATATATCCTACGATCATTATCGATATCGTGCTGATTATTAGTCTGGAAATCATGATTCAGATGTTGTTGTTAATAAATTTGATAGTTAATAAAGGTATCATTAATTATACGTAAAAACAGATGGGTAAATTAAATCGTAAACAGCTCTGAATTTCTTGCAATTTCGGGAAAAAGTTAGAGCAAAAACCTGATGATTTATTTGGAAAAAAATGCCAATTTTGGAGATTCTTAATTAATATAAAAAATATGCGTCTTATTGTTCAGCCAGAAGCTGTTGGAGTTGCAAAATGGTCTGCGGCCTATATTGCCAGGAGAATAAATGAATCCGCTGTTACCTCTGCAAAACTTTTTGTCCTTGGTCTTCCAACCGGAAGTACTCCTTTGGGCACCTATGCTGAGTTAATAGCTATTTACCGGGCAGGTAAGGTCTCCTTCAAAAATGTGGTCACCTTTAATATGGATGAATATGTTGGAATTCCTAAAAATCATCCTCAAAGTTATCACACCTTTATGTGGGATAACTTTTTCAATCATATCGATATTCTTCCTGAAAATGTGAATATTCTTAATGGTAATGCACCCGATCTGAAGGTTGAATGTGCCAGCTATGAAGATAGAATTAAGGCAGTTGGAGGGATTGATTTGTTTATGGGTGGGATTGGTGAGGATGGACATATTGCCTTCAACGAACCCGGGTCAAGCCTTACGTCACGAACAAGAGATAAGGCACTTAACGAAGATACAATTTTAGTAAACAGTCGATTTTTTGACAACGACGTGAAGAAAGTTCCAAAATCGGCACTTACAGTTGGCGTTGGCACCGTGATGGATTCGCGCGAGGTACTGATTCTGGTTACCGGGCATAATAAATCGAGGGCATTGCACCAGGCTGTTGAGGAGGGCATCAATCATATGTGGACAATTTCAGCATTGCAGCTTCATCCTCATGGAATTATCGTTTGTGATGATGCTTCCACTGTTGAATTGAAAGTTGGAACTTACCGTTATTTTAAAGATATCGAAAAGGATAATTTGAATCCGGAGTCGTTGTGGAATGCCGACAAATATCTGGGTTGGTAATCTGAATCAATACGGATTTTAAATCTGGCAAAGCCAAATCAGAAATTTCTAAAGTGCTAATAATTAGCTATTCAAAATGAGCGATTTTGAAGTCACAAAGCCGTAAAAATTTAATTTTTACGGCTTTGTGACTCTTGTTCAATTCTTGTGTAACCTGTTATTTTTATCCCTGGTTCAGGAAATGGTGATCAAGCAGTTTTTTCTCGACCGGATTAACATTATTTAAGGCGAGTGTGCGGTAGGCCATTCTTGCCACTTTTTCAATTACAACGGTATGGTCAAAGGCACTACTTACATCTTTTCCCCAGCAAAAGGGACCATGTCCGTAAACCAGAACTCCCGGAATACGCATGGGATCGAGATTGCGGGAGAGAAAAGTATTGACGATCATCTTTCCGGTCTCCAGTTCAAGATTGTTCTCTACCTGTTCGAGGCTTAAAGGGAGCGTACAGGGGATCTCTCCGTTAAAAAAATTGGCGTGTGTTATCCCCAATGGAGGAATCCCTCTGCCTGCCTGTGCCCAACAGGTCGCATATTCAGAATGAGAGTGGAGGATTGCCCCGATTTGGGGAAAATTCTTGTATAATTCGAGATGAGTATTGGTGTCCGTAGATGGTCTTAGTGACCCTTCAATGATCTTTCCGTTTAAATCCATCACCACCATATCCGCAGGTATCATCTCTTCGTATGAAACCCCTGATGGCTTTATGACCACCAGACCCCGCTCGCGGTCTATCGTACTGACGTTTCCCCAGGTGTAGATAACAAGTCCTTGTTCAACTAGTTTTAAACTAGCCTTATAGACCTGGTGTTTGAGGTTTTCGAGCATTATAAACGGTTATTTTAGTTTAATTTAAATATGGATTCAAGATCGTATATCTATGTTTACCAGATTTTAACCCGTTTTTCCTCATCGAGGTACATCGGTTGTCCCGGTTTAATATTGAAAGCGGCATAAAATTCGGGAATATTTTTTAATGGCCCGTTTACCCTCAGATTTCCCAAAGAGTGCGGATCTTCTTTGGTGCGGCGAATAATCTCTTTATCCCGGATATTCTGAGCCCAAACATGGGAATAGGCCAGATAAAATCGTTGATCCGGAGTAAATCCGTCAATTTTATTAGTCTCTTTATTGGCTATTTTAAATGCCTGATGAGAGATATTTAAACCTCCCAGATCAGCGATATTCTCTCCCAGACTAAGTTTTCCATCGGCATGTAACGAATCAATAACGATATAACTGCTAAATTGGTCAGAAAGTACTTTTGTCCGTTGATCGAATCTTTTTGAGTCTTCGGCACTCCACCAGTCGGTGAGATTACCCGCTTTGTCATATTTGCGACCCTGATCATCAAAACCGTGGGAGAGCTCATGACCGATAACCACCCCGATTGCACCATAATTTACAGCATCATCACCCTTGAGGAAAAAGAAAGGGGGTTGTAAAATGGCTGCAGGGAATACAATCTCATTCATGTCGGGTGAATAATAGGCGTTCACCGTCTGAGGTGACATATACCATTGATTCCTGTCGACAGGTTTGTTGATTTTGGCGTAATTATATGCTGTTTCAAACTGGTTTGAGCGCAGTATGTTTTGAACATACGAATCATCAGCTATCTGAAGATCTGAATAGTCTCTCCATTTATCCGGATATCCGATTTTAACGTTTACAGCCTTTAGTTTTTCAAGTGCTTTTAGTTTTGTGTCTGCTCCCATCCATTCGAGATTTTGTATTCTCTCACCCAATGATATGCGCAGGTTCTCAACTAATTTAATCATCCGTTGCTTGGCCTCAGCCGGAAAGTACTTGGCTACGTATAACTGGCCAATAGCTTCGCTCATCGCTCCGCTGGTTACGCCAAGTACACGCTTCCATCGTGGTCTCATTTTCTCAACACCAGACATCACCTTTCCGTAGAAATCGAATTTTGTATTCACAAAATCATCCGAAAGGTAAGAGGCTGTTTCATTTATCAGGTTCCATCGCAGATATACTTTCCAATCTTCAACCGGCACCTCTTTGATTACAGCACTTACCTCTTTTATGAAGAGCGGTTGACCCAGATTAATTTCACCCGGATCACCAACACCTTGAGAGACAAAATAACGGTTCCAGTTAAATGACGGAGAGAGAGCTGCCAGCTCTTTGGTCGTGATCTTGTTGTAAGTCTTATGCGGATCACGGTGCTCCAGCCGCGTCATGGAAGCTTTTGCCAGCCGGGTTTCCAAATTCATAATAGTCTGAACTGATTTTTGGGCAGTGGCATCATCATCACCTAAAAGCTTAAATATTTTCCCAATATATACCTCGTATTTTGCCCTTAACTCCTTCGATCTTGCATCATCGTTAATGTAATAATCGCGGTCTGGCATTCCGATTCCCCCCTGACCCAGCTGTGCAATGACCATAGCGCTGTTTTTGGCATCTGTTGAACCGTAAAATCCAAAAAGAGCAGAAATTCCATAATTGTGGAATTTGGCAATCTCCAGTTCTACATCATCCATCGTCTTAATATTTTCGACTTCAGTGAAATAAGGAATTATTGGCTTAAATCCTTGTTGCTCAAGTTTTGTAGAGTCCATCCCCAGATTAAACAGGGTTGCCGTTTTGTCGGCAATCGATCCTTTGGCATTTTTCTTCGAAGCCGTTTCTTTAACCAATTCATTCAATTGCTTTTCAGCTAACTCTGCTAATTTGTCAAATGAACCAAAACGGGCACGATCGGCCGGCAAGGGATTTAGCTTTTTCCACCCTCCGTTGGCATATGCATTAAAATCTACCCCCGGATCAACGGTGGTGTCCAGGTCTGCAAGACTGATTTCAGGTGGGGTACTGACTGATGAATCATCAGTCCACGCTACAAAAGTTCCAATTGTCATTACGATCAGAAATAGTGAAATTACAAGAGATTTATTTTTCATTTTCTATAAAATTTTGCTGGCATTAAAAATATCTCTTTTTAATGATTTCAAACATGACCTGTGTGAATTAATAAAAAATATTTTTATCTTTATATAATTTTGTATAATTTATCTTATTATCGGTTTCTAACAAATTAAAAATAAGAAGTATGAGAACTGAAAATTTGGTGTTGATGCAGATGGCCCGGGAATCCTTAAAAGGGAAATGGGCACAGGCAGTTGGAACTTATTTGGTATACATCGTAATCGTGGGAGCCTTCTCCGGAACTTCGAGGGTTCTTCCACTGACAGGGATTGTCAGCCTGATTCTTGCTGGTCCGATGTTTTTGGGGATTACGATCTTTTCGCTTTCACTTGCCCGAAATCAGGATGCCCGTATCGAACAGATATTTAATGGGTTTTATAATTTTGGTAAAGCCTTGGGGGCATATCTTTTAATGCTTGTTTTTATTCTGTTATGGTCTGTTTTGTTAGTTATTCCAGGGATAATTGCTGCGCTTTCTTATTCAATGACTTTTTATATTATTGCTGATGACCCTTCTGTTGGAGCGATGGAGGCAATTGATAAGAGCAAAATAATGATGGCGGGTTACAAGTGGAAATATTTTTGTCTGATGCTGCGATTTTTGGGATGGGCATTGCTCTGTATTCTAACACTTGGGATTGGTTTTCTTTGGTTAATGCCTTATATGCAGGTCTCGGTGGCCAAATTTTATGATGATGTTAAGTCAAATCATAATTGATAATAATGACTAAAAAATGATTCAGCCCTGACATGGTTTCAAACCTGGTCAGGGCTGTATCGTTATTATAATTGAAGTAATTCAACTTCATCCGGATTGATTGGGATCCTGTTTCCCAGGATTCTGGATCCGGTTTCAGTCACCAGGATATCATCTTCAAGTCTGATTCCTCCAAAATCGAGGTATTTATTTACCTGATCAAAATTTATAAAGGAGTGGTTAGCCTTTTCAGCACCCCATTGCTCAATCAATGCCGGGATAAAATATATTCCGGGTTCATTGGTAATTACGAAATCTTTCTGAAGCCGGCGGCCAAATCTCAGGTAAGCAGTTCCAAACTGTTTAACCGGACGGATCTCATCGTCATAGCCAACATGGATCTGCCCGTAATCTTCCATATCATGAACATCAAGGCCCATCATATGACCTAAACCATGGGGGAAGAACAGCGCATGTGCCCCATTGGCAACCGCCTCCTGAACATCACCCTTCATTAATCCAATTTCTTTTAAACCTGTTGCGATCACTTCTGCAACTTTAAGATGGATACTTAAAAAGGTTTCTCCGGGTTTGATGAGCGAAGTTGCCGTATTATTCGCATTTAGTACAATGTTATATATTTCGAGTTGTTTTTGGGTGAATTGGCCACCAACAGGAACCACTCTGGTAAAATCGGATGCATAATGGAGGTTTGATTCTGCTCCGGCATCGGTAATCATAAGTCTTCCTTTTTCCAGTTTATAGGAGTGATCGTGATTATGCAGGGTTTGTCCGTTTTGGGTTAAGATGATTGGAAATGAGGTTCCTGCACCATGAGCCAGAGCAATACCTTCAATGATGCCGGCAATCTCATGCTCCATCACTCCCGGTTTGGCCATTTTCATGGCAGTAACATGCATTTGATACCCTGTTTCACAAGCTTTTTCAATTTCTGCAATTTCTAAAGAATCCTTGGCTGACCGCATTGAAACCAGGCTTTTGATCAGTTCAATCGAAGCATGAGTGCTTAGCTGAGAGGCCTGAATTCCTGTTAATTCCTGAAGCAATAATTTATTTTCTGCCCGATAGGGTGGAAGAAAATGAATGTTAACTCCTTTGTTCTTTTGGTTTGTTACTTCAGTGAAAAGGGCTTTAACGGTCGAAGAGTGGGCAACACCAACCGAAGCGGCAAGTTCACTAATCGAAGGTTTAGTCCCGATCCAGATAATATCCTCCATCGTGATATCTTCACCGAAAATGGTGTCATTTCCCGTATTCGCATCAATGATTCCAAATAATCCCGGCATATCAAGACCAAAAAGATACAAAAAGGTACTATCCTGCCTGAAATGATAGGTGTTGTCGGTGTAATTTAATGGTGATTCAACATTGCCGGGGATCAAAATTACTCCACTTCCCATCTTTTGGCGAAGTTGATTCCTGCGGGCTGAATAAACATGCTTGTCGAACATTTTTTTTAGTTTTAGATGAATGAATTGTTTTGTTAGTTAATTATTGATTATTCATTTTTGTTGGTTATCCAGTTATTTTAGAAGGCAATCCTGATTTTAATACTTTTTTGTCGTTTGCAGGACGTGGAATAAACATGTCGGTTTTAGTTAATCCAGCTTCCGTTATCGCTTTCAGACAATATTCAACTCTTCCAAGGTCGTTATTCGATCCATTATTTGTCCCGAGCGAGAATTTAACCCCTGCAGCTTTAGCCCGTTGAATAAATGCGATACTTGGAAGTCTAAACCGGGCATTGATCTCAAGAGCAACATCATTTTCTTTAAGGACTTTAATGACACGATCCATCCGCTCGGGAGTCCAAAGGCGATCGTAGTCAGGGGCTAGCTTTGCCGGAAGATAGGTGGGATTCGCATGAATATCGACAGGTTCCTGACTAAGTTCTGCTTCTATTTTTCCAACAAGCATATCCATAAACTTCTGTTCGTCATCTATGAAGGTCTCTTCAGGAATCCATAATCTCATCCTGCGTCCTTTTAAATCGGTCCAGGTCATCGCATCGGTAAAGATATAGTCGAATTGGGCAATTACTTGTGGTGAGAAAAGAGTTATCCATTCACGTCCTTCGCATTGCATCCCTTTAAATACCGGCTCCTGGCTAATTGTATGATAATAAACGTTTAATGTTGAGTCGTTTGTAACCGGAAATTTCAATCCGCAGTTGGCAGCAACACCATAATTGCATCCGATGGTCTGAGCATGCTTTATGGCCTGGTCTATGGTAAGACCACCCTTGAGATGGGTGTGAAAATCAATAAGTGGAAACTCCTGTTCATTGAGCAGATCAACGATCTTCATCAGACTGTCGGAATTTGCCTGGATAGGCTGATCTGCCGGAAGATCCTTAAATGGTTTAATGGTCAGTCCTTCGAGTAATAGTTCGCCGTTACCATTTGATCTGCGAATTACAACACGACCTTCGGTCAGTATTCTTCCTGAAATATCACTGGCACGCACCCTATTTACAGGTTCATCGTATTCGCTTATTGTTTTTTCGTTTACTGTTACCTTGATATGATTTCTTAACACGGTAACTCCCAGTGTAAACCATTGATCGTCAACTACTGTTCGTACAAAATTATTCCTGATTCTGGAAAGGCTTCCTGTCTTCTGTAGATTCCCGGTACGATAATCACTGTTATTTATCCGTACTTCATAGCCATCCGCCGTACTTGCTGCATTTGTTGCGGCGAATATCAGCAGCCCTTCTGCCTCAGAGGTGGTTTTTAGTCTTGCAGTCAATTCAAAATTTCGAACATTGAATTGAGTGGTTATTGAAGATGACGGATTTTTCAGCAATAATCCCTCCGGGGTAACAGATACATCATGAAGTAAACAGAAATTTTCGATGTTTGATGCGTCAATTTTTGTAACCTCTCCTTTTTTGGGTCCCGTCTGACAGCCATTAAACGCAAAGGTTATAAGGATAGCAAAGAATAATTTAAATTGTCTCATAAATTATTGATTTTATCTTATTTAATTTGAGTGACGAAATTACCAAGATTAATGTTTTAAAAGATTACCAAAACATCAAATCTTTTAAAACATTAAATTTCTGATCATTTTTTTTATTTCGGATCATTAAGATATCTGTCCAGTATGGAAATACGACAATATATCCTTTTTACTACTTAATATCGTGCTTTAGTTTGCTTTTTCTGTAAACCTATTGCAGAACCAGACACCATCTCTTAGTCTCGGCGTCTGTTAGTCACTCCCTCTTCCCCTCCCTCGGCCTCTTGCTTACCCATCGCCTTCGCGATTGTACTTCCGGCCATCAGCTGAAGCGCGTGGTAGAGCATCAAAGGTAATAAAACAACGCCAAGAATAGCCTGATCGGGGAATAAGACCTTACCCATTACCGCTCCCTGCACGAGTGATTTCTTTGATCCGCAAAAAATTACGGTAATTCGCTCTTCGCGTTTAAATCCCAGCCAAAGTGAAATCTGGTTCATCAGTGCAAATACGATCAGGAAGAAGGTTATCATCATCACTGCCAATTTAAAAATCTCGGTGACTGAAAAGCTTTTGAATTGATTGTCGGAGAATGACTCACAAAATGAGGTATAAACAATGAGTAAAATAATAAACTGATCGAAATTTCGGAGTGCGTTTTTATATCGGATAACCCAATGGCCCAGTTTGTGATGCAGCAATAAGCCCAATACAACCGGGAGTAGAACCTGCAGGCAGAGCTGTAAGATTGTGTGGGTGATGTCAAAATCGGGTTGCGATTTTTCGAGAATTCCGCTCATAAGCAGGGGAGTGATAAAGATTCCCAGGATGCTCGATACACTGGCATTAAATATTGCAGCGGCAATATTCCCGCGTGCAATGGATACCATGACCACCGAGGAGGAAACGGTGGATGGTAATGCTGCGAGGTAGAAGATTCCGAGACCCAGATTCGTGGAGAAATATTCGGGAAAAACTATCCTGGCAATCATTATTGTTAATGGGAAAAGGACAAATGTTGAAAGTTGAACCACCAGATGAAGGCGCCATTGGCTTAATCCATGAAGGAGGCTTTCGGGACTTAGCTTTGCTCCATAAAAAAAGAAGATTACAGAAACACCCAGTGCCGCTAAGGCAGGAAGATGAAGTGGATTCGAAGCGATTCCCAACGACGGGTATAGCCATGCAAAGAATATTGATCCGATCATCAGAAAAAAGAAGGCGTTCAGTCCAACTTTCGAAAATGCATTACCCAGTTGTTTAATCATGAAATGTGCATTCAGCTCAAAAACTTCTTCCTAAGTGCTTCAATCTCCTCATCTCCAATAGGTTTTAATTCACCAATCGGAACACCCATAGTAAGCGATTTGGCACTGAATTCGGCAACTTCGAGACGGTCAAAAGTTTGAAGCAGCTTGTCACCGGTGATAATAATGGAGTCATTTTGAACAATAACCGCAGAGGTATCCCTGGCAATCAGATTCAGTATGGTGTCAACACCCTTGAAATGACTGCCAAACGGCACACTGGGGACATCCTGAAGAAAAATCCAGCTCTCGGGAATTGTCCGCACATCAAATTTATGTCCGGTAACACTAAATGCCATTAAATAAGGTGACTGTGTGAGGATGATTGAATTAATATGGGGGTTTCGGCGATAAATCTCCTGATGCAACCAAGTTGCCCTGCTCGGAATTTTTCCGGGTTCGCGCTTTCCATCTTTGATCTGAACCACATCCTCCAACATGATATTCCATCGCAGCACATTGGTGGGGGTAATCAGGAAATCGTCGCCACGCCAGCGCATAGAAACGGTACCATACGAGCTGATCATCAACCCCTGGTCACAAGCCCTGCGGACAATGTGTGTAATCTCTTCACGACAGGAACGTTCATCAGATGGGTGTGTAACATGATCCATTTCAGGAAGAAGCCTTGGGATCTGAGCTTCGAATGCATCAATTTGCTCATCCTTCAAGGAGTTGACTTTTCCGATCGTTTTGGCATTAATGATCGTTTTTGCACAAAATTCGAGGGTTTCGAACCGCTGATAGACATCTTTCATATCGGTCCCCCCGACCACCGTTCCGTGATTTTCCATAATCACAGCGTTATAATCTTTGGCAAATTCGGCGGCTATTTTCTCACCCAGCTCTTCACTTCCGGGTATGGCATAAGGGGCATAACCGATAGGTCCGCAAACATATTTTGCCTGTGGAATTACATTGGTATCCGGAA
>CANJNY010000170.1 GCA_947475715.1 Prolixibacteraceae bacterium | reverse complement strand
TAAAGGTGATTTATATAAAAAACAATCAGGTGACCAACTAGAGTTAATCACCTGATAATCTGTGGAGCTGCGGGGAGTCGAACCCCGGTCCAAACGAGGAAGCAATACGCTTTCTACATGCTTATCCAAGATTTAATTTTCGAATGATAACTGGATCAAGGCCACCGATCATCATCTTATCTCCTTAATTTCATCGACTTACCGGAGCATTTAGCCGACTATTTCCGATATTACTGCACCTCCGTACCAGGCCGCTTCGGATCTACAGCACCCGGGAGATGTCCCACTCCAGCATCTAATGCCGGATTAGCGTAATCTACTTGATTCGATTAAGCGGCAAGAGCAAAATTATTTTCGCCAATTATTTGTTTGGATATTAAGATTTACGGGCCAACGATCCAATGCCCGGCATGCTTACATACCTCTCCTGCCCGCTGTCAAAACCGGTCAGCCCCATGTATGTAGAAGTTGCAAAGGTACGATAATTCGGATGAGATTTAAAGCAAAAACTATTTTTATTTTATTATACCCGGTGTCACCTACTCCTGCCAATTGATGACTCTTTTCCGCCAGCCGCCAGTAGCGAGTAGCCAGCAGCCAGCCTCCATTCTCACACGTTTTTCAGTTGCTCAATAGTGGCAATGGGATTTTCAGCGTCAAAAATAAAACTGCCGGCGACCAAAACATCGGCACCCGCTTCAAAGAGAAGCTTCCCATTCTCCAGATTTACTCCGCCATCAATCTCAATTAAGGCATTGGACTGGGTATTAATGATCATTTGACGTAAACGGATTACCTTCTGAATTGTATTATAAATAAACCGCTGTCCACCAAATCCGGGATTCACCGACATCAATAGAACCAAATCAACATCATTAATAATATTCTCCAGAACCTCCACCGGTGTGTGGGGATTCAGACAAACTCCTGCTTTCATCCCTGCCTGGTGAATAGCCCCAATAGTGCGGTGAAGATGGTTACAAACTTCATAATGGACTGTCAGGATGTCAGCCCCCGAGTCTCTGAAAGGGAGAATAAACGGATCGGGGTTCACAATCATCAGATGGACATCCAAAGGCTTTGTTGCAATCTTTTTAACACTTTGAATAACAGGCAGGCCAAATGAAATATTCGGAACAAAAACTCCATCCATTACATCAAAATGGATCCAGTCAGCTTCACTCTGATTAATCATCAGGATATCTTTACCCAGGTTATTAAAGTCGGCTGCCAGTATTGAAGGTGAAATCTTCCGGTTCATAGGTATCATTGTAATGCAATTAATTTGGGAATAATGATCAAAAGTAATGTAAAACACTCAATTAATAAAATGCGGCATCTTTTTACTCCCATAACTTCAGTATATCTTTTCACCCGAATGAAACCTAAAATCGGATTCGAAAGATTGGCATATATCCATTTGATTATAAGTAAGTTAAAATTTTCCTGCAAGATTTATTATTATTTAGATCTATTTAAAATAGTAAATTTGAGCAGAAATTGATAATATTGTGGTTTTGTTATTAATTATTAGGAAAGATGGCATGCAACGGATGCAATACAAATATTGATTTAGATAGACCAGCAATGCTTGGCACGTATGACTGGATGAGTGATTTACCCGATACTGCGAATGAAACAAATATAGTCGAGATACGCTTCAAAGGGACACGAAAAGAGTTTTTCAGAAATGAAAATGGGATATCCCTTAAGCGTGACGAATTAGTCGTAGTATCCTGTAATCCAGGCCACGATGTTGGAGCAGTTTCCCTTACGGGACGCCTGGCAGAACTCCAGTTTAAACGCAAGGTAAAGAAGCAGGACCGGTACGAATGGAATAAAATATACCGCAAAGCAACTCCTGCTGATGTTGTTAAATGGGAAGAGGCTAAGGCTCGCGAAAATAAGGTTATGATTCGGGCTCGTGTGATTGCCAAGGAGTTAAATCTGAATATGAAAATCGGGGATGTGGAATTTCGTGGCGACAACACGAAGGCTATTTTCTACTATATCGCCGATGGAAGGGTTGACTTCAGGGAACTGATCAAACAGTATTCCAGGGAATTTATGATTAAGATTGAGATGATGCAGATTGGTGTTCGTCAGGAAGCCGGTCGTATTGGCGGAATCGGATCGTGTGGCAGATCACTCTGTTGCTCCACCTGGCGCACAGACTTTACCAGTATCACCTCTGATGCGGCGATCAAGCAAGGGTTATCCCCAAATGCTGAAAAGATGACCGGACGGTGCGGAAAACTTAAATGCTGCCTCACCTACGAACTCGACCAATACCTTGAAGCTCAGGAAGATTTCCCAAACGAACTTTTATCCATTGAAACAGACAAAGGGGTTGCACGTCACCTGAAGACCGATATACTTCAGAAAAAAATATGGTATAAGTATGAGAAAAATATCGGACCGATCTTTGAACTTGATCTGGCCGATGTGATTAAATTCCTGAATCTGAATAAACGGGGAGAAAAACCTTCGATTGATGGTTATACAGAGAAGAAGGCACCGGAAGTTAACATGATGAATGTTGGGATCTTAGATCAGAAGTTTTTCGAAAAACCGGTTATTATAAAAAATAATAATAATAATAATAATAAGAAGAACCTTATCCGACATCACAACAAGCCGATTTTAGAGAAACGGGGCCCTAAACAATCATAAAATCAATCTGTTGTATTAAACACCAGAGATCAAATTTCACAAATAATGCCGCTTTATAATTCTATCGACCGGAAAGTATTAAAAGAAAACCTGATGGCAGAGCCTTTTGTCAGGAAAACTATTTCATTTTACCGCTACTTTATCCTCAATAATCCTCAGGACTTCAGAGATCAGATCTATCGGGAGTGGTCCGATTTGAACTGCTTTGGTCGAATTTATATTGCAAGGGAGGGTATCAATGCGCAGATGAGTGTTCCGGAAGAAAACCTTGAAGCCTTTATGGCGGGTTTAAACAACCATCCGATTTTTGAGAATATTCCAATTAAATATGCCATTGAGGATAATGGAAAATCGTTTTATAAACTTTCGCTTAAGGTGAAAGAAAAGCTTGTTGCCGATGGGCTTGATGACGATGCCTTTGATGTAACAAATGTAGGAAAACACCTGAATGCCAAAGAGTTTCATGACCTTGTAGGTACCGGAGAGCATATCGTTGTGGATGTCAGGAACCATTATGAATCAGAAATCGGACATTTCAAGGGGGCCATTTGTCCCGAGGCAGATACCTTTCGCGAAGAGATTGGCATGATCACCGATCTGCTGAAAGATAAAAAGGAGGCTAAGTTGCTCCTCTATTGTACAGGTGGTATCCGATGTGAAAAAGCAAGTGCCTATCTGAAACACCATGGATTTATGGATGTGAATCAACTGCACGGGGGTATCATTGATTATGCAAGAAACATCAACCTGTTGAGCCTGGAATCAAATTTTATCGGAAAGAATTTTGTGTTTGATGAGCGAATGGGTGAAACAATTGACGGTCAGGTTATTTCGCACTGCCATCAATGCGGCGCATCGTGTGATGTTCATCTGAATTGTGCCAATGAACTGTGCCATTTACTGTTCATTCAATGTGAGGCCTGTGCTCAGAAATTTGAACACTGCTGTTCAGAAGAATGTCGTGAACTGAAAAACTGTTCTGAAGTTGAAAAAACACACTACAGGAATACGATGACCCCTAAATTTGGAAACCGAAGTGTATACCGCAAAAGCTTCAGGTTGGCAAAAAATATTAATTTCGCACCCTCCAATTCAGAATCAGGACAATAACTTGGTATGCCCAATTTTTGGAATAATCTTTCGAAACCCATATTTGCATTGGCTCCAATGGAGGATGTGACTGACACTTCCTTCAGAGAGATCATTGCAGGACTATCAGATCCGCAAATTCTGAATGTGTTATTTACAGAATTTACTTCTGTTGACGGAATGAACCATCCTAAAGGAAAACCACGGGTTTCGGAACGATTGTTTGTCAGTGCATCTGAAAAACAGATCCTTAAGGATAAGAACTACAAACTGGTTGCCCAGATCTGGGGGAATAATCCCGAAATATTTCATAAAGTAGCTCGTGAGATAACCGAAGAATATGATTTCGACGGGCTGGATATCAACATGGGGTGCCCGGTGAAGAATGTCGTTAAAAACGGATGTTGCTCAGCGTTAATCAATCAGCCTGCCCTTGCCAAGGAGATCATTCTTGCAACCAAAGAGGCAACTCATTTACCGGTATCGGTAAAAACAAGGACCGGTCTCAAGGCTCACGATACCGAAGTGTGGATAGCCCATGTGATGGAAACAAAGCCGGCAGCTATTATTCTGCATGGCCGCACTCAGAAGCAACTATCGGATGGCTTAGCCGATTGGAATGAGATCGCCAAGGGGGCACGGGTGAGAGATCAGATCGACCCCGCTATTCCATTTCTGGGCAATGGAGATGTCTTTTCTGTAGCTCAGGGGGAGGAGCTCATTAGCAGACATGGTCTGGACGGAGCGATGATCGGCCGTGGTATTTTTCACAATCCATGGTTTTTTAATACGCAAACCCCTACCCTTTCAGTTACCGATAAATTGGCCCAGCTCATGCTTCACACCCGGATTTTCGAACGGAACTGGGAAGGCAAAAAGAATTTTAATATCCTCAAGCGGTTCTATAAGATTTACACCAATGACTTTCCCGGAGCAGCGAAATTAAGGGCTGAATTAATGGAGTCCAAATCCTTTGATGAGGTCTATCAGATAATCAGGGATCAGGCACTTTAAAATTTGAACCGCATACCATTGACGATATTACGCCCGGATTTAGATAAACATTTAAATAAGTTATATGTTATTTCCAGGGAGTATGTTAAGAAATTGATATTATTTTATTTAGACTGGTTTAAATTTCAATTTATCTCCCTGATAAACAAGGTCTTTATTCCGAGTTTGCAATAAAAAACAGAAAAGGGATGGGTCTTGAATGGATTAGTTAACAACAATGATTTACTTTTGTGACAAATAAAAAATAGCTTATGAATACTACATCGACAAAGGAGCCTAAAGAGCAGAAGAATATTCTGCCGCGTATAATAATTAGTACTATTCTTATTATTGGATTAATATTTCTTATTAAGGGGGTTTGGTTTAACATCCATCATGAGGAGACCGATAACGCACAGGTTGAAATGAGAATAGTTCCTATTCTTTCAAGGGTTTCTGGTTATGTGGATAAAATTTATGCTGATGATTATTCGGTAGTCCGAAAAGGTCAATTATTAATGGTTGTGGATTCTGCTGAGTTGGTCCTGCAGCTTCAGGAGATGCAGGCTGATTACATTCAGTCACTTTCGGATATTGATAATTCCAAAGCTTCATTGGTTAATGCCGAAGCCTCGTTGGCATCTTCGAAAGGGAACCTTGAGGTAATCAAAGTTAGGTTGGAAAAATGCTCCGCTGATCTCAAACGGGATAAAAGCCTGATCGAGGGAAATGCGATCACTCAAAAGCAGATGGATGAGACGCATTCGAATTTTGATATCACCTCCATGCAGCTTAAATCGGGTCAGATTGATGTAAAAGTTGCAGCAACCCGAATTGCAATTCTTAATTCCCTTGTAAAGAAGGCACAAGCCCAGGCCGATATTAAAAATTCGCATATTGATCAGCAACGATTAAAACTCTCCTATTGCCGTATTTACGCCAATGCTGATGGAAAACTTGGAAAAAGAAATATTGATGAGGGGCAGTTCATTCAGGCAGGTGCGCCATTATTTACAGTTGTCAACACTCAAAGTCAATGGGTTGTAGCCAATTTTAAGGAGAGCCAGTTAAAAAATCTGGAGGTTGGGAAAATCGTACATCTTAAAATTGATGGTTATCCAAAAATGGAGGTTCAGGGGAAGATTACTTCACTATCTGATGCCACGGGTGCAAAATTCTCGCTTCTTCCTCCCGATAATTCAACCGGAAATTTTGTAAAAGTGACACAACGGGTACCGGTCCGCATCGAAATTCTGGAAGAAGCAAAGTATAAGGATCTGCTGCGG
Source organism: Prolixibacteraceae bacterium (assembly GCA_947475715.1). Taxonomy (GTDB): domain Bacteria; phylum Bacteroidota; class Bacteroidia; order Bacteroidales; family Prolixibacteraceae; genus JAAFHB01. The sequence continues at coordinate 4,306 of CANJNY010000170.1, read as the reverse complement.
GCAGGGATGAGTGTTGTAGTTTCCGTTCCCCTTCAATAATTCGGATGGAATCAATAAGTAAAACGGCGAAGATCTTTATCGCGATCACGACAATCTCTGCTGCCATTATGGAGCTGATAGATACCTCGATCGTGAATGTCGCGCTGAATCAGATGGCCGGAAATCTGGGTGCTTCCATTGAGGATATCGCATGGGTGATCACCTCCTATGCAATCGCCAATGTGATTATCATACCGATGACCGGATTTCTGGCAGCATATTTTGGGAGACTTCGTTATTATATGGTTTCCATCGCAATTTTTACCATTGCTTCAATTCTTTGTGGAACCTCCACCTCACTATGGGAAATTGTATTATGGAGATTTGTCCAGGGGTTGGGAGGCGGAGCGCTACTTTCCACCTCGCAGTCGATACTCTTTGAAACTTTCACAGGCAAACAGCGTGGAATGGCGGCAGCATTATTTGGAATGGGGGTCGTACTTGGCCCCACACTCGGACCAACAGTTGGAGGAATTATCATCGACAGCTACTCCTGGCCACTGATTTTCTATATTAATTTACCCTTTGGGATTATTGCAAGTATCCTGGCGTATCGTTTTATACCCAAAAGGCAAAACGAACATGTTAAGCCAAGTATCGACTGGTCCGGAATTTTTCTCCTTACAATTGGGATAGCTGCCCTTCAGTATGTGCTTGAGCGGGGCGAGGCCGAAGACTGGTACGATTCAAGATTAATTATCGGACTTACCATCGTTGCTGCAATCGGCCTGATCACCTTTATATGGTGGGAATTGCAGCAAAAAGAGCCGGTAGTAAATCTCCATATCTTAAAGGATTGGAACCTGGCCATTACAACAATGCTTACCTTTATAGTGGGGTTTATCCTTTTTACATCTGTATTTGTTTTTCCGTTGATGCTCCAGCGTACACTGGGCTATACTGCCTATGAAACCGGCATCACACTTCTGCCTGCCTCAGTCTTATCTTTGGTTTTTATGCCCTTTATCGGGAACTTACTTCAAAAGGGGACCAATCCGCAAATATTTGTGGTTATTGGATTTATAGTCCTGATGGGATTTGGGATTCTGATGTCAAGGGCCGATCAGAACGTTAACTCGACCTTTTTTGCACTTCCCCTGATGATTCGTGGTGCCGGTCTCGCCTGTCTTTTTGTTCCCCTCAATGCCATGGCTGTTGCAGGGCTTCAGCCCAAAGATATTCCTCAGGGGGTGGCCCTAAGTAATATGATGAGGCAATTAGGCGGGTCATTTGGTATTGCAATTATCAATAACTACATCGCCCATCGGGCAGCAATTCACCGCGTCGACCTGATTAGTAATATGTCAGCAGGAAGCACGCTGTTCAATGAACGTTATAACCAGATTTACCAGGGGCTACAATCTAAACTACCGGTAGTTGCTAATTTGCAGCATCAAACGTATCAGATTATCGATCAGACTGTCATGAGACAATCCTATTTACTGAGTTACCTTGACGCATTTCTTTACGCTACGCTCTTTATTCTTATCGCATTTCCCCTTATTTTCCTCACCAGGAGAAACAGGATTAAAAATAAAAGTGTATTACGTGCAGCTGAAGAGGTATAATCACTAGAAACAACAAAGAGAAAATAAATAATGCCAATTATGAGAACCATTTTATTCGTATTCACTACTCTGCTTTCCATTACAACCCTCTCAGCCCAGGAACTTCAGGTTCCGGTAGCATTGAAACACTTTGTTGAGCAATCATTTCAGAAATACCCTAAAGTAAGCGAGATGAATGAGATGGTAAACCTTAATGAGGCTAAGGTTGGCCTTGGTAAAACTGCCTTTTTCCCAACTGCAATGGGTGACCTATCCTATCGTCTTCAATATCCCACACCGGCCATTGAGTTTCCCGGAGCCTCGGGGCAGATTCAACAAATAAAAATACAGCCTGCTGACAATTACAATGCTTCCATAACACTGGTCCAGCCAATCATAGACATGCGGGCTAATTCAATGCTCAATAAAGCCAAAAGCGATCTGGATGTTTCAAAAGATAATCTTGAAGGTTTTAAAATCAACCTTGCCTATCAGATTGCCCAGATTTACTATTCGATTATTTTCCTCAATAAAAGCCTGACCGTCCAACAGGAACAAATCAACCTGCTTCAATCTACTTTGCAACAGATTAAGGTAAAAGTTAAAAACGGAGATGCCCTGAATTATGACCTGGTTTCAACGGAAGTCAAATATGCCAATGCCGGAAATTTCTATACCGATTTGAAGTCGCAGCTCGACAAACAATATAACTATCTTGGAATGCTAACCGGTAATCAGGGAAAGGACTACCTCAATGATTCGGGTTTTAATACTACCGGTTTTACCTTGATAACAGATTCTCTTTCAGAACTGGCATTAAGAAATAATCCTGAAATCAGGATGGCAGGGGATAAAGTTAAATCGGCAGGCTGGGACATTATCTCTGCCGAGCGACTTCGTTTACCGGCCCTGAATCTACTTACCGGACTTGGTTACAAGAATGGTTTCATGCCCAATATTGATGCAGTTAGTTTTAATTATTTTGTAGGTGTTGGTGTTACAATACCCATATTTTCAGCTTCAAGGCCCGGCTTTCAGCGAAAATTAGCCGTCATTAATCACGATGCTTCAAAACTGGCACTTGAAACACAAAAAGTCAACCTCAACAAAGATGTATTAAATGCCTTGGATGATATTCACAAAAATCAGAAGAAACTTGCAAGCGCCGACACATTGATAAAACAGGCGCAACTTGCGCAATCACTGGCAACCGATCGCTATAAATTCGGAGTAATAACCAATCTTGAAGTGCTTACTGCTGTTTCAAATTTAAAAGAGGCGCAGCTTGGGCAACTTCAGTTCGAATACAACCTTTTACTTTCGAGGATGGATCTTTGCAGACTGGCGGGAATCCGCTGGTGGTAATCGCTATGGATTGCCAATAACGGCCGGTTGAACAAACTCTTTACCCCACTTGTACAATTCTGACAGTACAGGCTCCAGTTTCCTCCCTTTATCAGTCAGGGCGTATTCTACTGTCGGTGGAATTGTGGCAAATGCTGTCCGTGTCAGAATCTGGTTCTTCTCCATCGATTTTAATTCCTTCACCAGCATTCGGGTATTTATCCCTTCAATACTCCGCTCAAGCTCCTTAAAACGTTTCTTTTCATCAAGAAGGGCATACACAATCGAAAAAGCCCATTTCCCACCAAGAATTTCCAGAACTTCCCGGATAGGACAAGAAGTTTCATTTATTATCGTGTAATTTTTACCAGTGTTTTCCATAATCCTTTACATTGTGTTACTACTGTACATTCGTGTACCTACTTGCAAATATAAAGTAAAAAGGTTTATTTTGGACGATAAATCTTAAAAAATTCGAATATGGGACAAATTAAAAATCAAAATGAACAGGGGAAAATTATTGGTAAAGCAGCCAAAGCAGGTGCTGTATTATTCGCTCTTTGGGCAGTCTTGCATCTTTGGGTAGGTTTTGAAGGGATACATCAATTCCTTACAAGCGGGGCCCCGGGACTTTGGAACATGCTAACAGGAGGAAGTGCTGCACCTCGGGCTGCCTTTCAAAATGCAACGGATGCAATGACTTTAAATGTCCAGGCGCATCTGATTTTGAATTTCTGTATTGATGTTGCAGGGTATGGATTATTAGGATTCGTAGTAGCATTTTATATTTGGACCAGAGGTTCCTGGATCGCCTATTTCCTGGGTTTGGTAATCATCGGAGTAGCTGATCTGGCATTCCTGTTCTTAATGGTTACCCCGGGTATCATTGAGTTGAATGCCGGAACTATCGGTGGACCCGTGATCTGGATCATTGCATGTATAATTACTCCGTTCGGACTGCCTAAATATGATAAAAGTGAATCATTTTAGATTACTTATTTGGAAACGGATCGGTTTAGGGTAAGAATTAATTAAAGAATTGAGTACAAAAAAGGGTGACATTCGCTATTGCATGTCACCCTTTATTTTTAGATTTTAGGTAACATCCAGGGCTCCCTATAACTTGGAATCAGGTACCTATTCACCTCCTCGTCATTTGTAAACCGTGTTCCGTCCCATACCAATTTTTTGCCTGACCGATAAGCAATATTGCCCAAGTGTGAAAACTTAGCGATATGAGCAGCAATTTCAACGCTTGCATTGGTATTGCGATTACGGGTTTGCCTGCATTCCAGAAAATTCTTAACATGATTCTTAAGTCCCTCGCCTGTACCTTTAACCATCGGAACTGCCTCCATTCGTTTCACATTATTTAC
>CANJNY010000169.1 GCA_947475715.1 Prolixibacteraceae bacterium | reverse complement strand
CTTTCCCCACTCATCCCTTAGAATCGGGAAAAGCTGATTCAGAACGGCATCAGCAATCCATACAGCCAGAGAGCTGATTGCAACAGCGCGTCCGCTTATCCGTGTTGGAAATACCTCCGACATAAATACCCATTTGATCGGTCCCATTGAAAAAGCGAAACAAGCAACGAAGGTCGCAGCTGCCGCGATTTTCATCGCACTCGATGAATCATCCCGGCCTAATAGGATTCCTAAAACGATCAGGGAGATGAAACAACCCAGATTACCCCAGAAAAGAAGGGCCCGGCGACCGGCATGATCCATTAACCAAACAGCAACAAGTGTAAAAATTGAAAGCGAAGCGGCAATAAATATCATCCCGTTCATCTCGCTGGCAAGCTGGATCCCCTGCCCTCGCAGGATTTCGGGACCAAAGTTCCAGATCGTTGTAATTCCGCTAAACTCGCTCACCACACCCAGGAAAAGGGCCATTCCCAGCACTTTTCTCAATCCGGGTTTAAATAATTCACTTAACGATCCACTTTCCTCTGCAAGAGAACTGTCAATTGATGCCAATTCCTCTGTTGCGACTAACTTTCCATTAATCCGGGTCAATACCTCCATAGCTTCATCATCTCTACCCTGTTCGGCGAGCCACCTGGGGCTTTCCGGAACAATGATACACACCGTAAAAAAGACCAGGGCTGGCACGGATTCCATCCCTAACATACTCCGCCAGACCTCACGTTCGACCATTAGACCTAATAATCCGCCGGCATTTGTATCTTTTATATTTTCATGCCAGGATAACAGACCAGTATTTATAACTATTGCAGACACAATTCCAACACAAATAGCCAATTGAAAAAGTGTGACCATCCGTCCCCTTAACCGGGCAGGTGATACCTCTGAAATGTAAAGCGGGCAGACCATTGATGCGATGCCAACTCCTACCCCACCTATCCAGCGAAAAAATATTAAAGATCCGCTGCTCCAGGCCAGACTACATCCGAGTGAGCAGATCAGCAGAAATAGCGACGCAATGAAAAGCGCCTTCTGACGACCATATTTATCGCTGAATTTTCCGGCAAAACCACATCCAATTACGGCGCCAACCATGGCTGAACTCACAAACCACCCCTCCATAGCACTTGAAAATGCAAATCGTAAAACAATAAGATCTTTGGCGCCTGAGATAACGAAAAGATCATATCCAAACAGTAATCCTCCCAAAGCAGATGCAAAACAGATAAACGTTAAGTATAGCAAGCTGCCTTGTTTCGAATGTTCCTGAACCATTTTGTATATTTTAGTTTATTAGAATGATATAATGACGATGTATTTCCATAATAGACTGATTTCCTGATGATCCGAAATGAAAAATTACTTTTCATGTATGATCAACAACCACCCTTGCTTACCTTTTACCGGAATAGATTCATTCAGGTTAAAAGTTCGTGCTTCCTGAAAATCTTTAATTTCAGGAGCTTCCAGGATAACAGTTGCAGGATTTAAACCTAAAGCTTGCCAATCAAGTGTGAGCAGGATATTTTGATCCTTTTCATCAAAATTGCCGATAGAAATGAGCGTTTGTTTAGCTTTCACATAAGCTGTTGCCTTTACGTCCGGGTGGTTGGTCTGCACAGGACATTCCTTGTCCCAGTAACCGATCATTTTAGCATCGGTAATGCCGAATGTTTTCCACAGATTCCAAACCGGTCGTGGTGAAAATTCACCATACGCATCGCGTGCCGTTTCTCCATAAAGCATCCCCAAAAAGCGATTGCCTCCATCCTGAAGCATTTCTGCCATTTGCCCGAACGGGATACCGGAGGCGGTAACAAACCACTCATCGGGTGTCATTTTATTGTAACGGAAACTTTCACCAAACCACAAACGGTCAACATAAGGGAAGAATCCCGTATATTGATTGGCAGGTCCAATAGAATACCCTGTATTGGAATGTAAATCGATTAAAGCCCCCGGACGGTATTGCTCCATGATACTGCGCATTCGCTTCATCACCGGCCGGTCGAAAGATACATCGTCCATATAGATGCCATCAATCTTATAATTTTCGAGCATCCAGCGCAGCCCTTCCAGATAGTAGTTAATCCAGCGCGAGTTGCCTACCAGTACCAGTGCCGCATCGGAAACCTGACCGGGCAGCTCAGTATACCAGGCCGCTTTGTAGTTGTCGATCAGGTGTTCGCATTCCCATGGTAAGCCGTAACCCACGCCAGGTTCAAAAATCTGGTTATTAAGGCTCATCAGGGCGTAGGTTTCGGCACAATGGGTGGTCAGTTCACGAACCGTATAGTAAAGTTTTACTTTCCGGCTGGCTTTGTGCTGCTCCTCAATGTGCTTAATCAGCGAATCGCGAACGATAAACGGATAATTAATAAACGGATTTAGCAACCTGGCATGATGAATATTTTCGATATTGGCGCCACCCTCTTGGGCTGCCTTTGAGAACTCTTTGGGATCAGAATGGTAGTAACGTTCGGAGAAATGTTTGGTAGGATTTATTGGCCTGACGGGTGTGATTAACAGCTGCCAGCTGTAGTTAACCGGCTGTTTTTTGACGACGTAAGCGCCGGTGGCAGCAACCACCGTGGCTTGCTGACCCTTGCTTCCTGTTTCGGTGATTCTTCCCTTTCCCCCGTTTGACCAGTTTTTGGGAGCAGCGGGTTTATAATCGGCAATAAGCGGACCGTGATAGACATCGCCAATAAACTCAACGTGCAACCCTGATTTGTCGCTGCCAATCCAGTAACTGTCGTAAGGTCCTTTCCAGTCCCAGGTGTGATTTTCAGGACGTATGCCGCCGCCAAAACCAGCTCCCATAAAATACTCAGCCGACTCGGGGACATAAACGGTGTTCAGGCGAACATCCAGCACAGCCACATCACGGTCTGTGGCCGACAACTGAATGTTATACGTTATACAACCGTCATATTCCATTGCTGCATCACACTTAAATTTCAAGCCACTTTGCTCCGAAGAAGCCGTCCAAGTGATTTTTCCGGTCGCTTCCTGTTTTATTTTCAGGTTATTGGTTGTAAATACAGTTGTTCCCGTTGTTGTTTGCACCTCAAAGCTTGTCGGTTTTACCAGTACCTGACGGTTGTTAATACTAATCGCCTCGGGTAGTCCGCTTTTACCAATAGCAAGCGTCTTTCCTGATGCAAGAATGGTGTTCCCTGACATTTTCATTTCGCCATAGGGCTTAACAGGCAAATCATTTGTACCAATGGTAGAGTTTAACCAGCGCAGCCTTGAGTATCGCCATGAATCACCATCCCCCTTATCAGCAAGAACCTTGTCATTTACATGGATTGTTACCTTTATTTTGCGGGGAGGTGCTCCCTCGGCGGTCAGAGTAGCTGTTCCGGTATATTCTCCCGGCGTTGCATTTTGAGGAATTTGTATGCCGCACCACAATGCCTGAACAACTCCTTTGGGCACATTGACTGCAAAACTGACAGGATTTCCATCCCAGTTTGTACCACCCTGATTGAAGCAGGTTACAGAGTCTTTGCTGATGAAAGTACTCCCTGATTTGAAATCACCAAATGTTACCCGGACATTTTTAACAGCTGTTTTAGCTGCCCAAACTCCAATTTGCCAGGTGTAGTATTCGTTTTTGGAAGCAAACCCCTCAAAGGATAAATCCGGCGCTTTTTTTGCCCAGCGGGCCGGAATGGCAGAAGGTAAACGGATCGGAAATACCCGGTCTTCGGTAAAAACCAGGAAATCAACCTTGTATTTTGCCTGGATAGCAGCAATCTCCGCTGATGTGGCGATGATCCCCATTGAGGTAAAAGCATCAAACGTAGAACGGCTTTCGATGCGTTCAATCTTTGCTTCCGGAAGTGTTAATTTATTTTTTTCAACAGATGCTACCCAAAGAGGGTCAGTAGTATAAACAGGAGGAAGATAGTCATTCCATGGTTTGCCATACCGTGCATCATCCCAAAGTCTGCGGAATTTATACGGAAGATAATAAATATAATAGTCTGTTTCGCCTGGTTGTGGCTGAAAAGCGATTCTCCCTTTTTCAGATGAGAATTCCAGCAGATGCACATTTAGGACTTCCTTGCCTGTTTTAATTCCATAAACAACCACTTTTTTTGTCTCAGGACGAAGGTCGGGACGGCGCCACGGAATGGTAGCCACAACGGCATTCAAATCTGAACGATCAATCTTCACAACGGCCCGGTGATTACCCTTCATGTCGGGCATAAAGGCAGAATCTGCAACGACGAAAGGAATACCGTCAGGTGTATACGGTTCAAAGGGGCTCTGCCCATTGGGAATCTGCCCATTGAGCCTCATTGTTGAACTTCCCAGGACCACAATGAGTCCAACTAATAGCAAATATTTTCTCATGTTTGTTCTGTTAGTATTACAGCAATTTAAAATTGATAAAGTTGTTCTAAAATCCGGACTTCTCCATCTTTCTCATCCGGCGTTAATCCATTTGTTTGCTTTTGGGTATAAATCTGCAAACACCATTGAATAATTTTATTTGAAGGGTACAATCCGGCCTGTGTCATTAACCATTCTTCCCCATTTTTTGAAGTTGAAGTTTTTTCGATAGCCCATGCAGCAACCAATTGATTTGCAGGTAAAAAATTCATAACCGTGTTATCAACCTTTGGAATAAATGCAACGATTTTATGTAAAGATCGCTTCGCCGTTTTATCATCCCCAAGACTGGTATAACATTGATAATTCAACCAATCTTCAAGCCTCTCGTCGATATCTTCCTGATATGGTTTACCCACACCCAAATTTTGCGGCCACAATTTTGCATCAGCAATAAACTTTAATGCTTTTTTGTATTGCTTGTTTTTCATTTCCATTACAGCCTGCATCAGTTTGGCTTCATGATATAATTGTCTGCCTATGGTCGCTCCTTCGAAAGGGAGAATTTTTAATCTGGTCAAAAAGGCATCCGCTGCGGCATATTTTTTATTGAGCAATATTGTTTTGGCATATAAACTTCCGACTATATAATTATCGCTATGCTGTTTGTAGAATGGCTCCACAACTACCAATGCTTTATCATACTGCTTTTGAAGAATGAAATGCTCCGCCAGCAGTTTGTGATATCTCCATCCTTGTTTATCCAGTTCAATAGCCTTCTGAAGATCAAGCTCTGCCAATTCCGGGTTGTCTTTCATCAGGGCTGCTCTTGCCGCATAAAAAGCCGGATCATTGGGTTGTGTGCCACATTGCCGGAATAATTCTTTTGCCTTTACAGTATTATTACGGTTCCATTCTATTAAAGCCAGATGGTATTTCAATAACCATTGTTCATTGGATTGGATCAGTTTTTCCAATATCCGGGCCGTTTCAGCACGGAAGGGGAAGCTGATTCCAGGCTGAACCGGGCTTAGATCAACTGGTTTATTTTCCAAAAATGCTTTCCAATAAATGATCTCCGCATTGGGAGCGGCCAGAGAAAGAACCTTTAATGCTTCATCTTTGCGATTCAATTTCTGATACCATGTTCCCAATTCAAGATAGGTTTGCACTGGCATTTCATTTTTTATAAGGGAGGTAAAAAGTTGTTTTGATGATTCAGAACCATCACTTAGATATCTCTCAAAGCGAACGAAATGATTTAGAGGATCAACGGAATTGATTTTATTTAGCATTTCGGCAGCCTTACCAACATTGTTTTGCACGCGATATGCCACGGCCAGCAATTGTAGCCCTTCCAAATTAGTTTGATTGCTCAACAAACTTTTTTCGGCGTACTCAATCGCTTTGGCTTGTTCATTCTTGCAGAAATAAATTTTGCTTAATTCCGTAAAAGCGGCACAACGATATTCTACACTTGAAGCGGCCAGATCAAAACCATCCTTAGCATCGGCACTATTCCCTAAATGCAGGTTGGCCAGGGCATAATAATAATTGGCCGCAGGATCGTAAGTATTAATAGACAACGCTTTACTAGCCATAGCAACGGCCTCTTTATACTGAAAATTCCTGATTTGCAAAGAGGCCATATCAGCTAATGCGGGTGCATAATTCGGATCTTTTTGCAAACAGGCGGTCAGCTTTTCTGCCGCTTTTATATAATCCTTAAAACTGATCTGATTTTTTCCCTGCAAGTACAATCCATATACCGAATTATTGTCAAAATCTTTAGGAATTTCAAGTGGCCGGCTCAGATTACCATCATCAGGCGCTGAATTCCAAACCAGTTTATTGTCGCCAAGCACCAGCTTTAATTTATTTTCATCAACCGGAATACGAATTGAATCTTTAAACAACACCATTGGAGTTACCGAAATATCCCTGGAATAGACCTTTTTTTCATTATCGAAAACCTCTAATTTTTCATTCAACCTTTGCAGCGGCGAAAAATAGATCTTCAACCAGCCGTTTTCGTTTTTAACATTTACTGCCCCAAAATTATTTGCTTTCACAAAACCCCTGGTTTGCTTTACCGGAAACCAATATTCAATCCAGGAATCCGTTTGATACGGCGAATAAGAACGATGTTTAAACGGAGTGAAAATACTGTTTTCGTTTGATTGATTAAACAATCTGCCACTTTGTACTTCCACATACTGACCGTCAGTGTCAGTTAATAATTTCTCCCAGATCATCCCTTGTTGTGAGAAACCCCAAATCCATATTTTTTTGCCGGCTTTATCATCACGATTGCTATACCGGCCCATACCAAACTCTTCATCATGCCAGTAACCGCCAAAGAAATCGGTGTATTTACCAAAAACATGATATGATTTATACCCTCCAAAATCATTGTTGTTGTAAAAAGAGAGATCCTTTCCGTTTTCTTTATTAATGGGCCAGGAATTATATTCCCCTTCATGTCCAAGGAAATTTTTGCCGGGGAAAATAAATTGCAAATTCCCGGCTGCCTTGATACCCGTATTCATCCAGGAGTAATACGGTTGTTCAAATTCAGTTGAATTAAACCAAAATGAATTGGTGGTGAAGTAAGCCTTGTCCTTGGGCAAATTGATGTCTAATTTCCAGGATGTGTGGGTGATCAGATCCAGTACCCCGATCACACAGCTGACACTTCCGTCTTCTCTTTTAATGATCGTATAATCCACCGGTGTTGCACAATTCGGGGTATGCCCGATGATGCCATAATTCCCCTCCACACCTCCGCTGGTCCAGGGTCCACGCATGGCAATATCACGAAATTTGACCACATGATTATTATAAATAAAATCTTTACCAGTCGATTTTTCCATGGCTGACCATATCTTCCCTCCGATTTCGGGCAGAATCATCAGCTTGATATAATCGTTCTCAAGTTCGATCACTTTCCACTCCTTTTGTACAGGCATATCTGTAAAACCGTCAAACCGGTAATAGGGATAGATTTTTGTGTCTGGCTTAGGAATCGGATCCGGATCAGAAAAGGGATAGGTCGTAAACACTTTTTTGTACTCCCTGAAAATTGAAGCATTGTTCTGCGCGGTTGCAAACAAACTGACAAAAAGTAAACTGAGTAGTAATGATTTAAATTTCATGTTGATTTATATTATTTTTTTTAATCCGTAAGGTTACCTAACGTGCAAGATACTCATTCCAAAAACAAGCCACAATATTCTTATTATATTCAATTTAGGTCGTAAATATATTCTTACAGCGATTGAAAGATTAACCCAACCCTCAACAGTAAATCAAGAACCACCATTTAATTCCAAAATATCACGAGCATTTATTGATCTTTAGAAACATTGATACTATTGGTAGTGAAAGATGATATCGGCTGTGGCTGTGTTTGCTCGATATCAACAATATCCACGATATTTACCCCGGATTTCAGGAAGGCTGCCGGGCAATACAATCGAAACTGCGGCCCCACTTTCCAGAACCTGCCAAGATTATATCCATTAACAAAAAGGAAACCCTTGGTGTATTTAGACATATCAAAATAGGTCGGCAAGACTTTACCATCGATAATAAATTGCCCACGAAATCGCCCGCCGACAGGCAACGAACCTGCTGTCATTGGTTTAAATTTTGTGACCTCCTTTTCCTTAAGCGGAATAGGAAAAACAGACCAGCCTTTGAGCTCCCCGGAGCCGAGTTTCACCGTGCCCAAAATCCCCTTTCGGTCAGATTCCAGGCCGGTAGAGTAGCCGATGTGTCCCATACCTTCCACCAACACACTAAGTTTAACCGGCTTGGTTCGTGTGGGAATAGTAGTTTTTTTCGGTACATTTCCTTCGCGCCGGTCGAGCGTGGCCAGTAATTGGCCATCCACATAGATTTTGGCATAATCCGAAACACGCTCAAATTCAAGATCTTCCGCCGGGCCCACCTTGAGAATCGTCTCATAGATGGCAAGGCCTTGGTTCTGATCCCAGGATTCGAAACAATCCGGCAGCTCCTGTCTCATCGGTTTCGGCATGCGATCATAAATTCCACCGATGCGTGTGAGTTCAAATGGTGAAATGGAAAGTAAGGAGACAGGGCCGTCGGGTTGCGGCACTTTGTCCGCCCCGGCCAAATAGGATTTAATCTTGTTCGCCAGGGCAAAATAAGCCGGCGTAGTGTTGTAATCCTCATTCAAGGGGGCCCCGAAGTCATAACTGGTCAGATCGGGTTGATAGGCGTTGTTGAAACCATTGGCACCCGCCGTGATACCAAAATTGGTACCTCCGGCAATCACATACATGTTGAAAGAGTACCCATTTTTCATCAGGTAATCGACAACTGCGAGCTTATCCACCGGAGCCCAATTATTCTCGCCCCAATGGCGAATCCAGCCGGGATAAAACTCACCACAGAAAACAGGCGCATTTTTAAGGAATGGCCGGCTTTCGTTGAAGTTTGCATCATTCTCGCCAGGATCAAGCCCGAGTGCGACACCCTCCAGTGTTATGTTTTCACCGGACAGGAAGCGTGCCCCAGGCCCATCTGAGGTATTAAAAGGACCGAATCCTTCATTTTCCCAAAATGTCTTTAACCATGGATAATACTTTGGGTCCTTACGGTCATAACTACCGTATTCGTTATCCAGTTGTGTCAGCAGAATCGGACCTCCGTTTTTCACTAAATACGGCCGGCATATTTTAGCCACCTCCTTAAGAAAGGCCTCCGCAGGCTCCATATAACGTTTATCCTCGGTGGTTCTGAACTTGATGTCCTTGTGTTTCAAAAGACGGGGTGGCATGCCGCCCAAATCGCGTTCGCTGCAAACATAAGGTCCCGGACGCAGGTTCACCCACATCTTTTCCTCCATGCATATCTTCAGGAAGCCTGCCAAATCCCTGCTTCCTGTTTTGAAGTCAAAAGTGCCATCTGGTTTCTCCATTTCTCCCCAATATAAATAGGTTGAAACAGAATTCATCCCCATGGCTTTGGCCATTCGGACGGTGCGATGCCAGCTCTCCCTGGGAATTGCCTGAATGTGCATTTCTGCGCACCGGATTTGCAGGGGTTTACCATCGAGAAGAAACCACTGATTCCCCTCGCCGCCAAATGTCATGATGTGCGGCTTTCCATCGGGTTCGCTGGGATTATTGATTGCCTCGAACTTAATGTCACCGGCAAAGGAGACAAGGCTGGAGGCACTCATATACAAGCAAATAAGCAATTGCAGAACCCTTAGGTTTGAATTGAAGAGGTTGACCGATGATGTTAAGCGAAAATGGTTTTTGAACATGTTGCTTGAAAATTGATTCTGTGGTGCAGGCCGTTGAAAAAGCCAGTGGCCAAACTGGGTAGCAAGTAAAATGGGGTTGATTCTCATCTTTTTTGTATTACCAGTTGTTAATTAATTGCAGATCTAATCAAAGCCATAACAGCGGCAGCTCGTTTTATTGTTAATTCAATGATTACACCAGTTTTATTTTTGTTCTTTTCCCGTCCAGGTTTCGGTAATTTTAGTTTTTCATTTTTGGTTTTTCATACTTGTCTTTACCATCAGTTAACCACTTTAAAGAGAAACTGAGAAATGGATTTTCGGTGTATTCCCCTTTTTCGAAGAATAGTCCAATATCCCCATTTTTAAGAATTGTTAAGCACGAATAAGCTGAACTTCCAGGATAAATTGTTTTGCCTTCACTCCAGGTTGTACCTTCATCATAGCTAATTCGAACCGTCATATTTTTACGTCCTTTCTCCATTTTAGCATTTGCAAAAAGCATTCGGTTCTTTTTGTAACCATCACTGATTGAGGTGTAACGAATGATGCTGCCATTACAACCGGGGTCGATTAGGGCAGACTCGGGGCGTGATTCCCATGTTTTGCCTTCATCGGCAGAAACATGCACATAACGTATCCCTTTTTTATCATTGACGCGGCTATTAATCATCCACCTTCCGTCAACCAGTTCCACAATCTTTGATTCGTCTGCAGGCTTTATCGGAGTATCGAT
>CANJNY010000168.1 GCA_947475715.1 Prolixibacteraceae bacterium | reverse complement strand
TGAACATCTTCAATCCGGACACCGGTATTCGCTATTATCGACCCCTGAGCGATCATCCAGTTCCGGTTTTTAGAGTTATCTCCATATTTATGGATTCCCACACTCACACAATCAAAATTAAAATTGGTTAACTGTCCATAAGTCGCCGGACCCAGTAATATTCCGCCAAAACTTCCAAACGTGAACAGGTCGATGAGCTGCGCATTATCGGTATGGTTGATGGCATAGGTAAATTTCTGCCTGGCCACCACCGCATCAATGAGTTGTTTGGAATAGCCCCTGCCTATTGCGCGTTGAATTGCCGGGTTAACATGACAATGGAGTATTCGTGGAATATCATAGCAATAGTCAATACGGATAAACTCACCTCCAAGGGGATAGCCGTAGCAATTCTGGAACAGAATCAGTTCGCACGGATGTTGTGGTGCCGCATTAAAATCCATGGAGATATATTCGCCATAGAAGGTAAGATCGGTAAGTGTGACCCCCTCTGTGTTTGAGATTTGTGAGACCTGAATTGTCGGAGGATATGCAATTACTTTTGACGGTTCATTGAGAACCTGATCGGGATACCAGAACTGAATACCTTTAATCTGAGTTGCGCTCTCAACGGTTATAAACGGTGCTGATGCATCACGGATTGCTAAAACGGAACCAACAGGTTGTTCTTTCGTCGGATGTTTGGTCCCCCGGGGAACGGGACCATTAACGCCAATCAGCGAAACATTTTTCTTTAGAATAATCCCACTTCCAATAACATACGGATCTTCGGTTGGCTCAACAAACAATGCGGCGCCACTTGCCGAGGCCCAGTCGATCGCCTTTTGAAGGTTGGCTTTATTCATTTCCGGTGAATTTTCGGGCAGCACTCCAAAAGAGCGGATGCTTTTCAAAAGGGATTTGTCGCCATCCTGACCGAAGAGATTGGGAATTACAGCGAGAATAAACAGGAAAAGGATGAGGTTATATTTCATAATATGTTAATATTGAATCCCTTCAGGATTCCGTTTTTCACTGTATTCTTTACCCCCAGTTTCGTTTCACTTCACTGGGGGTTATTAAGATTAAATCCTTTCAGGATTTTTTAGTTGCAAAATTGGTATGTGTAAATCCTTGATTTCGCAAATCAGAGTGTATTATCACTTTGAACAATCATTTCGATAATACAATCCGGTATTCGCCCCCCGTAACGTTAAAGGTGACCCTTTCGTTTTTGATTGCAGATGACTTCGATTCCGGCAGGTTTGTGAAAGGTTGATCGTTAATCCTGATCTTTTTGGGATCATTCCCGGGAACGGCAATAGTTGCAGTCGTGTTTTCCGGAACTTTGAGATAAAGGTTGAAATTACCATTTGGATCAAGGTGCCATTCCGCGGCGATCGGGCCAAATGAGGTTGAGACAACTCCTTTTGCCCATTTTAAATCGCAGAGGTTTGGCCGCACCGAGAAGCTCTTCCACCCTTCGGAGATCGGTTCAACACCAAGCACTTTCTGGGGAAGCAGCGCCGTCGGACCGGAGCACCAGGCATGAGAGGTGGTCATCAGGTCGGTTAGAAAATGTTCAATATCCCAACATTCGTGCCACGCCCCGTTAAAGAACGGCGATTTCATCTGTCCACCCCAGTTTTTGCGGATAAAGTCAAGCGCCCACTGTGGTTTGGTGTCGAATACCGAACTTGCCACATAGTAGGAGAATGATTGTTCACTGCTCCGGTTTCCGGCAGCGATTGAATTAATCATATTTTCCTGCTGTGTGTCATCAGCCAATCCATAAAGTAAGGCATAAACCTGCGTTTGCTGCCCACATTTCTCGCTTCCAAAGCTGTCCATGAAAAGTTGCTTTTCGGGTGACCACAACCATTTTCGGATATTTTCTTTTACCTGGTTTGCTTTTTTGGTCCAAAGGACTGCCTGCTCAGGATCTGAGGCAAGATTTGCGGCAATCTCCGCCGCTTGTTTTAATGCGGCATAATAGAGGCAATTTAACCCCGTAATCTCCTCGCGCAAATCAATTGGAAAGGTTTTGGGGTGGTCGAGTACAATCCAGCCCGGGACCTTCGCCAGCAAGCCATGCTCTTTGCTGATATATTGGTCGAAAACAGTCATTAACTTTTTCATATTCGGATAAACCTGCCGGATCAGCTCCTTTTTTCCGAAATACTGGTAATACTCACCCAGCATAATCACCCATTCCAGTTCATAGTCAGCAAGGTATGCCGATGTTCCTTTGCCGAGCAACCAGTCGGTGGGGTAGCGGGAGCGGATGGAGCCATCATTCTGCCAGCGTTGGGACCAGGCGCCGCATAGAATATTGTAATGCATCAGAAATTCGGAACTTTGTCCGAATGGATAGAAGGAATATTTCTGCAGGAAGCGGCTGTCACCGGCGATGTAATGGGTCTGTTCGCGCCAGGGAGTGTCCATATAGGTGTCCTGGGCGCAGAGCAGTATCGTTTGATTCCCGATTTCCCACATCCGGTTAAGTAGCGGATCGGAACATTCGAAACTCCCTTCGCGCTTAAGTTCAGCATGCCGGCTGATTGCAGATATCTCTTTGATAATCACCCCATCTTTTCGTGAGAGGCTAAGGTAGCGGAATCCCCTCCAGGTCAGCGGGCTCCAAGACTGTAGGCCCTTCTTACTGGTGTAAAAGTCGGTGTAATCAACCCTCTTCTTATATAAAACGGTACTGTCCGGGTAGAGCCTTTCGCCGGTTCCCATCTCAAGGGTTGTGCCTCCCTCATTGGAATAGAGATCCAGAATTGGAGTCCCCGAAATCTCCCTTCCAAAATCATAAACCACTTTATCGCCTACGAACCAATGATTTACAGGAGTTACCTTCTCCCTGAAGAGTGGTTTGCGATTAATTTCAACGATATTATTCCATGGTGCAACCGGAGGAACACCCAACATACGTGCCGGTTTCCACGATGAATCGTCAAAGTTCTCAGCCTTCCAGTTATCGGGCATTTTACGTGCATCAAAATTCTCGATAAACCCAATCAGGTTGGAGGTACCAGTCCGGGTATCGGTTTTGTTATCCCAGGCTTCAGCTTTCGAAACTTGCCATGAATTATCGGTGTTGATTTTAAGATTGGTTTTGCCGTCAAGCGATAATACTCCCTGGAAAAAGAAACCGCCCCGTCCGTTGATTCGGTGGTGCATCCCCGTCCCGAAATTATAAACCAGGGCGGAGATTGTATTTTTACCCTTGTGGAAATAGCCTGCGAGGTCAAATTTTTCGTAAACCTGAAATTCGGGATCACAGTTCATCGGACAGCGATCGACAAGTTTACCATTAATATAGACATCCGCATAAGCAAATGCTGAGATAAAAGCCTTGGCATCGGTGGGAACCACCTCCAATTCAACTGATTTACGAACCATCAGGTAGTAATTGCGCGGATTATCCTCTCCCGAATCCCAGATCCAGTTGGCTTCGGGTTTTTTGTTATCGAGCAAAGAGGTAGGAACAGAAATCGAGGATTCATTTTCAGTCACTTGCTGTGCCTGTGCCACAGGTTGTGAAAGGATGAAAAACAGGAGAAAGGAATAAATTAGAGTGCGCATAGGTTTACGTTAATGGTTGTAGTCTGCAAGAACAATTACAATTCAGGAGTAAATATGGTTAAAATGTTCAACCCATTTCAGGGTTGAATAAAGAATTTGTCATTTAACCCCCGGTGAAGCTTGCGTAACCGGGGGTTATTCATATTAAACCACTGCGTGGTTTGCTTTACTTCTGAATTTTTTTACCTTAGAAGTTGGCCAAACTCAAGAAAACCACTGTTTGGTTTCAAACGGAAAGCAATTTTATTTTGCAGGAAGCGGGCTTTCGTTAACAAACTTAATCGCCTCCTCTTCATAGATTGTACCGGTCATCTCACCAAGTGAGGTGCGGCTGATGTAGTTATACCGTTCAAAACCGCCGAAATCTTCCTTGGTGAGCATATACCCGAATGCATCGTTGGTCAGACCGAAGAGAAATGGCTGAGCACTGTTCATCTTTCGTTTCAGATAAAACCCAATATTTGGCAACGCCTCACCGGGGATTGTCAGAACCTGTGCCTGACCGATATTTAGCAGGTTTATCCGGGTTGTAACTGAGGAATAGTCATTGTTCTTAGCTTCAGCAGCAAGGGGCGAATGTTTGAAAACATACCGCATCATCTCCGAATCGATCGGAAAAGTGATCTTTTTAGAGGCACAATAGATGTCGGGATTTTGCTGAACAACGGCAGGCTCAACAATACGTAAGGCCTCATCAGCCAGGAGGTTTCCAATCCGGATACATTCATTCCAGTCGTTGGCCTCTTTACCATTCTCCAATCGTACATCGGCAGTAACCATACCACCCTGGGCGCTGTTCATAAAGATGGCCATTCCTCCCGCTTTCGATTCAATCCGGTCATAAAGCGGGCCACACAGATCGGGGCTGATTAATTTCCGGTCGGTTCCAAGAATTTCAGGATGAATGGCATAATTTACAAGGGTTGCAATCGATTTTCCCTGATTTTTTCCTGTGGTCGCGATAGCCTGGATTACCCCGCAACGTGGATCATAAAGTTGATCGGCATAATAGTTAAAGGCGATTTTCCCTTTTGCTTCGCCAACGGCTGTCCGAAGTGAGGCCGGTTCCAGTTTTGAAACGGCTTCGTTTACGGCGTCAGCTATTTGAGTAACACACCACTCCAGGTATTTCAGATCGGCTCCGGTTTCCCCTTTTTCGTTTGTAAAGCCATAGGCATCAGGACAACTGTGGGCATGTGTGGCACCAATCAAAATATTTTCTGGTGCAACACCGTTGATCAGTTTGCGCGAACGATCACCAAGGTAGGCCGGCCATCCCAGATTATCGACACCTACAATGGCGATTCTTGTCCCCCCTTTTTCAACGACAAAGGCTCTGACGGTGAGTTCCCCTTTCGTGCCAATTGGGATTTGAGGAGTTCCCATCCCTCCCGAAATGGGGATCAACCCTTTTGGTGTAATATTCCTCATTGCAGCTCCGGCTTTAAAACTTTGTGCTTTACTATTTGACCAGAAACATAAAAGCAGGAATGCCACCAGTGTAATTTTCATCTTCATAACGGTAATTTTTATTTATTTTAGTTGAAATTAATAGATATATATTGGATTTGAATAGAGCCACGGGATGAGCTTTCCCTGCATTTTAAGATGTATTTCGATGCGGTAAGCCCCTCGCTCCAGAGGGTCTGACCAGATGAACTTATATTTTCCTTCCGGGGAAATATGGACAGTTTGTCCGTTATGGATAAGCCTGAACTGACCAGGTAGCGGAGATGCAGCCTGAAGAGTTTTGATCTGATCTAATTTAGCAGAGTCACCCATTATGGCACAAACACTATCATTGCGGTTTAATCCATAATATTGAAATCCTTTGGCATCACCCAGTGTTTTGAAGGAGGTAAAAAGATGCCCCTTTTTAATATTTTCAGCCAGAGATTTGGTCGTCAGCGAGTCGGCAAGCACATAATTTGTGATATAATTAAATCCTGTTTCATACGTATCGACCAGATATTTGAACACCCAGCCGCTTTTATCGGGTTTGTCAAAAAGCCAATTATTCCAGAATTTAACCTCCATCGTATCGAGAACATGGTTATTATTTCCCACCCACAGAATCCTTCCATCGTCTAAATATCTGGCCCTAAGATTTTGGTTCTCATGTGAATCGACGGCCGAAAATCCAACGATTTTTCGGATCTTGTTCAATGAATCCCATCGCGACAGGATGGTAGTCTGTTCATTAAAAAACTCGCGCAATGCCCAATGGCGGTATTTGTGCCCGTTTACCAGTATATTGAAAAGGATTGGAACGGGTGACTGATCTTTGGTATCTGTGTGGAAGTTGTAGATCTCCATCCCCTGGTAATCGGGATTAGCCCAGTTATGAGGCTCCTCGGTATGGGCGTAAAAGATAATTCCCCCTTTTGAAACGATATTTTTTGCTATGGTATCTTTATTGATTTTCCAGTCAATTATAGCAGGTTGAAGCGGCCAGCAATCGAATCCCTGTTTCTCAGAACCCGGTTCGATGAGTACCCCTTCGTGTATTCCGCGATAACCTTTGGGGAGTGTATCAATATCTCCGTGAGGGTGGTCGGTGAGGAATATAAAATCGATTCCGTCCTTTTTGGCGGCAGGGATAATATCATCCAAAGTTCCCCTGCTATCATGTGAAAGATAACTATGAACATGAAGTACCCCACGGTAAGTCTTTAAATTTGTGATCGGAACAACCTCCTTACGAAGTTCCTGCAGTTCCTCAACCTCCCGGTCATAACGCGGATAGGTAATCCAATGGTGCCAGATACCCGGAGCAAACAGGATAAGAAGCAGCAGAAGGAAGATTCCGAATATCAGTAAAAGGGCTCTTTTGATTATTTTTTTGGCCATTTATTAGGATTGTGAAAATGAACGGGCTATTCATATTAAACCCTTGCAGGGTTATTCCCGGTTTTAGTTTTTTATAACAATATCCGTTAGGTGGCGGATAAGCTCCACCGTATATTCGCCCATATTCGGCCCGAACCATCCCATGGTCATTGGCTCATAGGCATCGAGGTAGAAGTACCTCCCTGGAATAATATAGCCGACATAACTGCCGTTAAAGCTTGAAACATTGGCGATGAATCCTTTCGCAGCAAGTCTCTCTTTAATCTGGAGTGCATATTCACCACTAAAATCACAGGGCGTGGTAATCCAGATGAGTTTTCCGATTCGCAACGACTGGAGGTAAACATTCTTAGGTATAGGCATCAGTTTTTCACTTAGCCGTGAAATCAGGTTCAGCTTTGTTGTAATCCGCATATTATAGGTTGGAAGGATCATTTTTAAGGAGAGCGAGGATAAGGTGATTTTATCCTGTAAGATTGTCTTTGGCAGGTAAACATTCAGGCTGTCAGCCAATGATTCTCCGATTAACCGGGGTCTTTCAAATCCTTGTCCTTCAACTTTTGGACTCTGACTTCCGACTGAACCGGCACAAAAAATGGCAATATCGGTGGATGTTTTCTCCATTTTTCGCTCCCAATAACCCGGATAATCGGCGCTGAAATCCATGTTTTCATCGCCAAGGGTAGTGGCATGTGCCGAATAGGAGCCAATGATCCCCTTACGACCTCCTTTTTGTTCGATTGAAATAAAACTAAAGTCGCTGTTTATGGTCCCCGATTCTCCGATCAGGCGGTTACGTGTGTAAGTTGAGGCATCGAAACTTCCTGTTCCGAGACGGGCTGGACGCAGATCCGCAATTGCAGCCAGGACAGCATTTGAGATTTGCTGAACAAGCCATTTGGATATATTTTTATTCTCTTTTCCGGCAAACTGCTCCCCGATAAAACCGGGTCCCCAGCCACCAACGCTTGAGTGGCTATGAGATGCAGAATAGAAAATCTGTGAGCGCTTAATCCCTTTTTGTGCCAGCAGAACAGTTACTTCGTCGATAATATTGGGTGGCATAATCAGTAAGTCTGCACCAATAATTACTACTGTTTGATTATTTACTTTCAGAGCAGCCGCCTTGACAAACAGGCTGTCATGAATCCCGGTGGCCCCTTTTCCTTTCCGTGCTCCAAAGCCGGCCAGAGGAACGTCCTTGAATTTACCCTCCAAATATTGATCCTCTTTATTATTCAGTCCGGGAGTTATGCTAACTTTGGCAAAACCGCCCTTTAAAGAGTCATTTTCGCTCACAAATGAACTCCTGAGGCTATCAATTCTTACCTGAGATTTTTTATAATAATCTTTCTGAAAATAGGGGGTTGTATTTACAGAGGTTGTTATCATTAGAAAAGTAACTACTAATATTCCCAGTATAATTCCAAGAATGATTCCAAATCGTTTCATAATCGTTGTTTAAGTTCAAAGAGTGACAGTTATTGCAATGATACAATAGAAAGAATAAGCAAACATGTAGAATTTTATTCAATATCCATTTTATTTTAACAAAAACATATTAATTTCGGTTTTGTTAAACTAAATTTAAAACTAACCAACTATGCAAATAGATTTTTTTTGTCCGATGTGGGGTTCTGCTCATTTATCGGTTAGGGATTTTATGTTAAAAGTGAAGAGTGCAGGCTACGACGGTGTTGAATTTGGGTTTCTGGTTGGCAGCCCCCTCGAAGGTGACCTGATTAAATATTCAAAGGAGTTGTCGTTGCAGCTTGTCGCCCAGCAATGGGGTGCTGAGGGGAATACTTTTTCGGAATACAAAGCCGATTTTCAGCGTCATCTGGAATATCTGGCTTCGCTAAATCCTCTTTTTATCAATTCACAGACAGGAAAAGACTATTATTCTTTTGACCAGAATGCAGAGCTTGTTGAACTGGCAAAAGCGATCTCCCTGAAAACCGGAATTCAGGTGATTCATGAGACCCATCGCGGGAAATTCCCGTTTTGCGTGGCAACCACCGTTAAATTTGTTGATGCTTTTCCTGAAATTGGCTTTACGGCAGACTTCTCCCATTTTTGTGCCGTCTCGGAATCGTTTCTGGACGACCAGATTGAAAATCTCAGAAAGATTATTCCTCATGCCGATCATATTCATGCCAGGGTTGGACATACGCAGGGACCTCAGGTGTCAGATCCGCGGCTGGCTGAATGGGAGGTGGCAGTGAACCATCATCTGCAATGGTGGGACGAAATTGTTGAAATACAGCGCGGCAGAGGGCGCAAACAACTCACTGTTACTCCTGAGTTTGGACCGGCTCCTTATATGTTTTCACTTCCCGGCACCGGGGAACCTGTTGTTGATCAGTGGGAGGTAAATGTGTATATGATGGAGTTATTGCGGAAGAGATATTGTATTTAGATTATTCTAAGAAATAAAAAAAATCGCCACCAAAACACCAAAACACTAAATTTCACCAAAAATATTCAGATTGATTATGATCCAAACAAACTACAACGTTACAGACCAACAGATAAAGTTCTTTAACGAAAACGGATACCTTCTGATTGAGGATATCATCACGCCTGAGGAGGTGCATATTTATTCAGACATCTATAACAGTTTTCTGGAGGGGGGAATTGATACGGGTAAGAACCGCGGGGATCTGGGAGCAGGGCTGGGTAAACCGGGCAAAGGTGAGGCGATCACCCAAATCATGTGGCCCAGTGATTTTATGCCGCAATTGCTCGAGATGTCGTATCATAAAAGGATTTTAACCATCTCCCGTGAATTGCTTGGAGAGGATATGGCTTTTGATTTTGACATGCTGATCAGCAAGGCACCAGAGACCAACACCCCGACACCGTGGCATCAGGATGCATCTTACTGGATCAATATGCCCGATACACGTGCGGTGAGCTGCTGGATGGCGCTGGATCATGCAACCAAAGAAAACGGATGTATGTGGTATGTACCCGGTTCGCATAAACTACCGTTGCGTCCCCACCGTTTTGCGGGCAAGGAGGGTGGAGCGCTTATGTGTGATTGTTCTGAAGAAGAGGGAATTGCGATAGAAATTAGGCCGGGTTCCTGTATTTTTCATCACGGACACACCCTGCATTACAGCCGGGGAAATTCGACAAAAGGTAATCGCAGGGCATTTATTTTAAACTACAGGCCACAGCAAATGATCGATCTTGAAAGGGCACAGGGGCATGACCATGGCCGAAGTAATGCCTCGGACCGGAAGATTCGGAATGAGGAGATAAAATAAGAATCGCATTGGAGTGGAAGGGTGACTGTTCAGGACTTAAAGAAAAAGTCACCCTCCAACTTACCTAAACTTTTATAAATGTCCCCTTTTTATACAAATAGTACAGAACTCCATACTCAATCGCTAACCTTCCAACCGACTTAAAGGCTGAATAGTAATTTCCCATGAACTGTTCCAGTCCAAAGAAGATTTTATGTGAAATCCCTGTAAAATCGATAAAGTGAACACCCATGTAAATGGCGATGCTGTTCATGCCAATTACCTTGAGCCATAAGGCCCAGCGCTGGTAACCTTTCACATCAATGATATAATAAAAAGCAGCCATCAGCATGAAGCTAAGACCCGATGAAAACAGCACAAAAGTTGGGTTCCAAATCGGTTTAATGATCGGAAACCAGATGCTCAGAATCTGCCCTGTGATTATCAGGGCCAGTCCAACGATGAATAAAACGACCGTTTTCCGGATTAAAAGATTCGTGGAAGTCAACCACCGAGAATTTAATGTTTGTGACCTGAGGATTGTACTTGCAAAAACACCGCTCATCACCGTGGCAACAAAACCGAGTGATCCCAGGAACCAGGTATACGGTGCAGGGGCATCGTCAAAGCGGCCAAAGACCAGCTGTTCGACATATTTTGCAATGTTTGAATCTCTGTCAAGAACTCCTGCCTCATGCCCGGGA
>CANJNY010000167.1 GCA_947475715.1 Prolixibacteraceae bacterium | reverse complement strand
TGGTTAATTGAGAATGGTTATTGAACATTGATCCGTTTAAAATTGATAATTTTTATTGTGCATCGGGTGACGACGGGAGAGAGTTCAGAACATGATCGGTAACCAGATTACTAAAGCTCAACGGAAACCGCGGATTTATTTGCGGTTTCTGATATTATGATTCGTTTTTAAAACTCTGTGGAACTTCTTTGTAACACCGTGAAATGCTGTGGTTAATTTTTTATCCTAATGGGGGTCGCTTCGTTATAAAAAGGGGGACCAATGGGGATTTTAATAAAGGAATAAAAAATTGGTATACACTTTTTGAAATTTTAAATAAATAAAGACAGGTTAAATCAACGGGTTGTAAACAAAATTCAGGACGAGTCATTTCCGTCAGTTGGCGGATGAATAACCCGGGGTAAGCGATATCGGAGCTAATCTCAAGTGAGGGCCTGACTTGTTCAAGTCCGAACAAGTCAGGCCCTCACTGACAGTTTCACATCCCCAGCAATCCCGCAGGGATTGAACGTAAATAACCCGGTGTAAGCAATGCCCTGTACCAATCCGATAGATCGATAAATCTCAATGGCATTGCGCAGCCCCGGGTAGGCGAAAACCGACGGTGGACCCTCCGCGATCGAAACCCCGCAAAGGTGGTGCACCCCAATCGGACGGAACGGCACCACACATCAACAAAGCGCAAAAAAATACTTATCTCATTATAACAAGGTTCAACCACTTCGTGGCTGGGGTTGTTGATGGTCCATTTACCCCCGGTCGCGCAAGCTTCACCGGGGGTTATTAAAATTCAACCACTTCGTGGCAGGTGTTATCAGGGTTTTGGTTTTTACCTCCGGTTGCGCAAGCTACACCGGCGGTTATTAAAATTCAACCACTTCGTGGCTGGGGTTATCAGGGTTTTGGTTTTTACCTCCGGTTTGGCAAGTCTCACCGGCGGTTATTGAAATTTAACCACTTCGTGGCTGATTTCCATGATATGCCAAAACGCCCCTCTTACTGCTTGAGCGAACCCTTGGTAAAAATATAATCTGCAATCTGCTGATCAAACTTTACCGAGGTCATATTAAATTCTGTCCCGTTCCCATCTTTAAGCACATCTTTATAGACGATCGTCATCGGAAACCACCGCCCTTGAATCTTTTGAACATCCTTAAAATCAACCCGCTTCAGAAGCTGACCGCTTTTGGCATAAAGCTCTTCCTTTACCGGGACAAACCGCTCCCGGTCAATCCACATCCGCTGTTTGAAGTAAGCCACATTCTCAACTTTTGCAGTGAGCTCAACGATATACGCAGTTCGGTCACCCAGCGTTTCATCTCCCGTAACCTTTACCGTATAAATATCCATGAGTTTTCGGTCATCCATCATATCTTCGTACGAGAGATCCGATCCCATCACCGATTGCCGCAACATATTGCCCGAAATTTGAATGATCCGGTCTGTCGATGGCGAATAGATCCATAACTGCCCCTGAAGTTTCAACATCTTGGTCCCTTTTTCACTGGCAGGAGACAAATACTCGGTAAACGATTTTTTGTTCCCCTCCGACATCGTCCGCGACAGCATGGTCCTGCTGTTTCGCTTTCCATGAATTGTCATCGAAGATTCAAAAATCCGGTTCTTCGACGACATATTCTGATCCACTTTTCGGATGATTAAGTCCCCGTCGGGATACTCCTTTCCAAATACCTGAATGACCAACAAAAAAATAAATAGATATTTCATTATTTCCTTATTTCCTCATTTCCTTATTTCTTTTTTCAATTCCTAAGCTTCCAGCTCTTTAAATAACTGCGCAGTTTGTCTTTTATAGATCCCAATTCCCGAAAGGGCATTGCCTAAAACCACCGAAATCAGACCCGGAATGAATCCGATATACCAGGCTGTCGGGGTGATCTCAGCCCTGGCAACGGAAGGCATTAAAAGCGATGAATTCTTCATGATTCCACTAATATCAATGCCGACGGTCTGCAAATACCAGGCAATCAACAAACCAAAGGTGGTGCCTAAAACAGAACCGATGGTACCAATGAAAACCGCCTCATAAATTAAGGTCTTGTAAATATGATCTTTATCTTCCCCCATTGCCAGCCTGATGCCGAACTCATTATAGCGCCGCAGTCCTCCAAGGAGTCCGGCATTCCATAAAACAATCGACATCGCGACCATAAAGACAATAATCATTACGCTTCCTATGGCATCAACATAGTCAATAAAATCGGCCATTCCCGATTGCTCCCGCAGCGTGATCATCACCGGGGCATATTCGTCCTTAATTGATTTCAACTTTTGATTAAATGCTAATGCAGCCGCTGAGGCCTGTTCATTATCGTACCGGTTTGAATTGAAAAATGCGAGTATTTCGCCTGCTGCATCATCCATTGCAAGGGCAAGTTGCACATCAGAAATATCGGCAATAACAGCACCCCGGTCGAGTGATGCCGAACCAAAACGGATCGAGCCCGAAACGATCAGGTTTTTGAAAGCCATACCCCCATCCATCGTTGTTCCGAAAAGGGTAAACTTCTCACCCGGTTTTATGTGAAATTTGGTTGCGAAAAGATCGGAGATCAGCGCCTCTCCCGGTTTGGCAGGCAGCTTGCCTAAGACCAGTGATCGCTCAAGATTGAACCGTAACGATTCCTTTGATTCAGGGGAGAACAAATCCAATGCCCATCCCACGACCGGCCCTTGTGCCCGGGTTTCACCGTTTGAATCGGGAAAATCGATCAGTCCCCCAAAACGGATCCGTTTTACCCAGTCAAGATTTGGGTAGGCTGTTTTTAGTTCCTTTAACTGGTTATCGACTCGCAGGATTGCCAGGTCGTTTGGCATCTGATCGGCATCTTTGGCATAGGCACGTGTCATCACTTTGAGATGACCGGTATTGAAATTGGCATTTAACCGCAGTGATTCCCCCATAATTCCATGGATCCAGCAGAACATCACCACCATAAGCATAACGCCAAGAGACACGACTATAATTGGGAGCAGACTCCTGCTTTTGTCTTTTATGATTCCTTTAAATAAAAATCTGATCATTGTATTTTTCCTTTTAAGGCATCGGTAGGCCGTAGTTTGGTGATTTTTCGGGTTGGAAAATAGCTTACAATGGTTGCTGAAATGATTACCAGCAGAACGGTTGAAAGAATCAAGCCCATACTGTAAACCGGGAAGATATTTTCAGAGATTGAAACGCCCATTGAATCAACCGATTTAGGCATGGGGATTCCTGAATTTTGCAAATGCCATAACAAGGGCGAGCCCCAAAGGGTACCCAAAAGAATGGCCAGCAGACTGTGTGCGCTCCCCTCGATTGTGAATATTGCTACAACCTGAGCACGCGTCATCCCAAGCGCAATATAGGTTCCAATCTCTTTTTGCCGCCTGAATACGGAAAGGACCTGTGTATCGAAAATCGCCAGTAAGGCTATTGATAACAAGAGTCCATAAATAACTCCGGCCCCAACTTTTTTGGTTTGGATGATCTCATCGATCTCTCTGAGCAGATATTTCAGCTCTTTGAATTGCCACGGAGTAAGGGTTTGGTTCTTGAACGCACTTCCAGCAATGAAGAGTGTCGCTTCATTTTCCAATCCGGTAATTTGTTGAAGCGTTTTTAACGGGATCCAGATCTGTTTGTTATCGACCGACTGCACATTGCAATTAAAGACCGACACAATTTTAACCTCCCTGGTATCGAAGGTCCCGTTTTTATCCCGCCAGCGAACCAGCAGCCGATCCCCTTGCTTTATTTTGGCCTCCTCTGCCATTCGCTTTCCGATTATTGCAGGTACCTCATCGGTTTTATTATTTAATTCAGATGTAGGGAGTTGAATGATTTTCTGATTGGGATCGATCCCTTTAAGGAAAATATTTTGCATTCTCCCTTGCGGGTAAATCGTTGCCTGTGTAATGAGTATCGGAGTGATCTGTCCCAATTCTGCCAGTGCTTTTGTTTTTCCTGTAATCGGTGCATGGGCATCCTGAAGGCAGAATGGATCGAAAGGGTCATAATTCGGATGCCAAAGCTGACCGAATCCAACCTCCCAGTTCTTCGTATCGGTAAGGGCCTGCCTGTTCCAGCCATCGAGCATTCCGCTGTAAAAAACAATTACAACAAATGCGATCGAAAGGACGGTCACATTGAGCCAGGTTCGCAGTCCCGCACCCAGTAAATTCCGAAAGGCCAGTTTAAAAGCTAACATAACAGTTGATTTTCCCGGGTTAAAATCAGCCGGTCCTCATCAACGGCACCATCTCTTAATGTAATAATGCGGTCAAGATAGTGCATCACCTTTTCATCATGGGTGGCGAAGATGAAGGTGGTGTTGAGCTCTTTATTCAACCTCTTCATCATTTGTACAATATTATGCGAGTTTTTGGCATCCAGATTTGCCGATGGCTCATCGGCCAAAACTAAAAGAGGACGCTTAACCATCGCCCTGGCAATGGCCACGCGCTGACATTCGCCTCCGGAGAGTTGTGAAGGTTTCGAATTGAATTTATCGGTAAGTCCAACCCAGTCAAGCGCCTCCATAACCGCTTTTTTCCGCTGGGCAGCAGTGTGATTTTGCAATAATAGGGCGAATTCAATATTTTCGAATACGGTATAGACCTGCAATAAATTATAAGTCTGAAAGATAAATCCAATATTGTAGTTTCGTAAGTACGCGGCCTGTTTATGGGTTAGACCTTTAACTGACCTGCCAACAACCTCCACTTCACCTTCAGAGGGGTAATCCAGGGTGCCGATAATATTTAAAAGTGTTGTTTTGCCCGATCCGCTGGGGCCAACCAATCCGGTAAACTCCCCCTTTTGGAAGGTGAGGCTGATGTTATGCAGCGCCGTAAACTCTCCAGTTCCGACAGGAAATCGTTTGGCAAGCCGTTCAATTTTAATGATTACAGAATCATCCATAAGGATATTTTTAATGATTAAAAACTAACATCAATTGAATTCCTTTACCCGAATAATAATTCCCGGAATTTAATTGTTGAGGCAGCTGATAGTTCCGGGGATTCCAGAATGCCATGATATACAATGTAATTATGTTGAATTGTCGCTTCAGATTCAGAAAATTATACGATGAATTGGTATTCCAATCATAAAAGGAGATTACATTCAGGTTATCGATCAGGCTTAACGGGTAGGAGAGGGAGAGCCCGCTGAATGTTGTCGGCCTTGAAAAAGCAAAGGCATTTTGGTCATAAGCGACTAACAATTGCTCAAATACAAGATTCAATCCATTTTCAAAGGTATTGTCACTCCCTATATTTAAAAACTCACTATTGGTAAACGTTCCCGTCTCCTTTGTCTTATTGATAAAAGTCCCTTCAAACCAGAGGCCAACGCCCAGGTCCCACTTTCCGTCAATTCCGATCCGATTTTCAGCCACTGCAGGGTTTCCCGGAAATACTTCATTCAATCCCCGGCTGTCTGTGACCCGGTGATGGTAAGTGATCGCTGTCTCACCTTTCGGAATCGGTAATTGAATGCGGCCGCCATATTCAGGATAGCTTGGATTCGTTTTGCCGGAATCCCAGGGTCTTAGTTTTTGGTTTCCGAAAAGGGTCCAAAGCCACAGATTGGCATTGTTCATAAAATAATATCTTCCAAGAACTCCCCAGACCCCATTGGTAAGTTGCAACGGATCGCGGGGATCGAGCTGATCAAACCACATCAGGGGACGAAGCAGAGTTGCTGAACCAAAATTGATTTTTTGAAGACCTGCCCGAAGTTCCAGATGTTTCGTTGAATACCTGGCCCATGCCCGATAAGCGCTTAACGTTACATCGGTATGTGATTGATCAAATGGATGAAATCCAAGAGTGCCGAATCCATTACCCGATATTTCAAAATCAAATTGCCGGGTGGAGGGTTGTTTTATCGCATAATTTATTGTTGGAATATAGCGGGCACCTAAATTGATGGGTAAATGATTATCGGTATTATTAAGTCCCCATCCGGAGAGCTGACCACTGAAATTTAGTTGATGCTTTACAACGTATAGAATCGTATCCTGTGCACGACTATTTAGATATAAGCCAGTAAAAATAAAAGTTAGAAAAAGTGCATTTTTCATTTTCAGTTATTTCTTGTGATTTATATTTCATTATAAAAATACGAAGGAAGTTTCATATTTGGTTATATTAAACAAAATAATATATCCGATGGCTGATTATTTAGTGAAATTTTATTTGATAAGTAATACGAAGGATTTAATGTTGTATTCCCATAATGGACTGATTTGCTTATGATCCAAAATAAAAAAATGCCTCGAAATCACTAAAATACTAATCCGATAGCCTTCCGGTAATAAAATACATTTAACAAATATCTTTTGTGCCTTTTTGGTCCCGCAAGTGCGGTATGGAGTTTTGGTGGCGATTTTTTTTCAACTTAAGGGTTTAGTGGTAAATACGACATCTTTCTATTCATATTATCTAATGTTGCCCCAGTCGGGAGTTTGGTTAATCTGCAACAATAAATTATTCCTAATCGAGCTCAATATTCCTATCTTTGAAAACTTTTGCAATTTCATAAATTATTCAGGAATGAAAATCCTTCTTTTTTGCACTTTGACACTATTATTATTCGCCACCTGTACTGAAAAAAAGGCTGTACCCTATCGCAAGATAACAGGTATGACTCAGGGGACGACTTATCATATTACCTATGAAGATAAAGTCGACCAGGATTTTACCACCCCTGTTGATTCTATTCTTAAGATTCTTGATATTACATTCTCTGCTTACATTCCAAATTCGATTGTGTCGCGTATAAATCGCAATGATTCTACCGTTGTTTTAAATGATATGTTTATTGAAGTGTTTAATAAGTCATTGGAAATCAATAAGGAGACTGACGGGGCTCTGGATCTTACTGTTGGCCCGCTTGTAAATGCCTGGGGTTTTGGACCGGAAAAAAGAGTGAAAATTGATTCAACCAAAATTGACAGTCTTTTGCAATATGTTGGTATGCAAAAGGTTCGGATATCAGGACAACGGTTGATTAAAGATCTTCCGGGTATTAAAATTGATGTTAATTCCATTGCTCAGGGTTATTCGGTAGATGTTTTATACCGTTATTTTGAACAAATGGGAATTAAAAATTTCATGGTTGAAATAGGGGGTGAAGTCAGGACGAGGGGAAAAAATCCCAAAGGGGATAAATGGCGAATTGGTCTGGATAAACCGGCTGAAGGCCAGAGTGTTCCCGGACAAAATCTTCAGAGTGTGATTTTTTTGGATAACAAAGCAATCACCACATCGGGCAATTACCGGAAATATTTCGAGGAAAACGGTCGAAAATATTCTCATATCATTGATCCGCATACCGGTTATCCCTACAAAAACAGCCTGTTAAGCGTCACTGTAATTGCCAAAGATGCCCTTACCGCCGACGGTTATGATACTCCGTTGATGGTGCTTGGACTCGAGGGGGCACAGGCGGTATTGGATCGTCATCCCGAGCTTGCAGCCTATATGATCTACTCCGATGAAAATGGGAAGTATCAGGTTAAATTTACCAAGGGGATTGAATTTGACAGCGAAAATTAGAATCTAAAAAGATGTATATTTATAATCTGATCTCTAACTTTCTATAACATGATCAAACGAAAAGAAATTCAGGTTATTAAAAAAGGTGATCCTAAGGTTGTGAACGCCTGGGTGATGTACGACTGGTCAAACTCTGTTTACCAGTTAACAATTTCGTCGGCTGTATTTCCAATTTATTATAACGCTGTAACCCGTCACGGATCTGATTTTATGGTCTCCTTTTTTGGATTTAAGGTGATCAATACGGTACTTTATTCCTGGGCAATAGCAGCAGCATATTTAATCGTCGCACTTGGTTCTCCGCTCTTCTCCTCAATGGCCGATTACACCGGGCGCCGCAAGGGATTTATGCGTGCGTTTACAATTATCGGCGCCACAGGGTGCGGAATGCTCTTCTTTTTCGATGCCAATCATATCGAATTGGGGGTGATCTCCTTTGCTCTGGGTACCCTGGGCTATGGTGGAAGCATCGTTTTTTATAACTCTTTTCTGCCGGTTATTGCGGAACCGCAGGACCAGGATCGCGTAAGTGCACGTGGTTATTCGATGGGATATTTGGGTGGGGTAATCCTTTTGCTGTTTAATCTGCTTATGATTCAGATGCCTGAACTGTTCGGATTCACCAAAGAATCGGATATGCCGGCAAGGATCTCATTTATCTCTGTTTTTGTCTGGTGGATTGGCTTTTCAACATTAACCTTCAGATACCTCCCTAAATATGTATTTCGCAAACGCAGATCCGGAGGTCATATCCTGACCAATGGATACCGCGAACTGGAACTGGTATTCCGGGAAATTAAAAAATCATACCGGTTAACTATTTATCTTACTGCATTCTTCTTCCTGATGATGGGGATGATCACCACCATGTTTATGGCATCAATTTTTGGGGAGAAGGAGCTTGGTTTGACTGCGAGCGTTCTGATACCTACCGTCCTGGGTATTCAACTGGTGGGGATGTTTGGAGCATGGTTTTTTGCAAGGCTCTCGGGTAAAATTGGGAATCTGAAGGCGCTGATTATTTCAGTGGTGATCTGGATCGTGATATGTATCTATGCCTATACGATCCGGGGTACCTTAGGATTTGTGGTGGCAGCGATTTTTATTGGTTTGGTAATGGGGGGATCACAATCACTGGCCCGATCTACCTATTCAAAAATGCTTCCCGAAACCACAACCGACCATACCTCATTTTTCAGTTTTTACGACGTCATGGAGAAGCTGGCCACCGTGGCAGGCACCTTCAGCTTTGGTATAATTGAACTTTTAACCCATAGCATGCGCTTTTCAGTTTTATCCATTGCACTTTTTTTTGCAATCGGATTGATCTTCCTGCTAGTGCTCCTGAAAAAGGATAGGGCTGCAATGGCAACTTAATTACTGGTTGCCACCAAAACCCCGCTTCATTTCTGATTGTCAATTTATCATTAAGAATTGGCACGATCGTCATGATTATCAAAAGATCTTCGTAGTTTTATATCGGAATATTTTTCACCAATGAACTATTCATTATTCAACTTAAATTAAGCATGAAGAGTTATCTGAATTTTACCTTAAAAGGGGCTCAGTTCCTTCCGCTTTGGATTGCTTTCTTTTTATTCTTCCTGATTCCGTTTTATTTTCTTATCCAGGAGTTGCCTGAACTCACTGCCACAGAGGTACCTGCCGGAGGCCCTTCATTCCGGTTTTTTCTCTACCTGGTTATCGTTCTTGCTGTCCTGTTTACTTTCGTATTTTTTAGCTCAAGATTAATCCTTCAAAGTCTTGAATTCAGAGGTTTAAAGGTTTCGTGTGATTTCCATTCAGGTAAATATATTGGAATTATTATTTCCGGTTTAGTGCTTACAATCGTGACCCTTGGAATTTATATCCCCTGGTTTATCCGCAATTTACACCGCTTTTTTGTGCATGGTGCGATCTATAATTCACATAAATTTGCATTCAGTGGTACAGGAGGGAAACTGTTTATGATCATGACATTGGCGATCTTTATCCCCTTTCTCGTGGTCGGATTTATTGTTTTTACGATTTTAAAATCAAATATAGAAATTTGGATTTACCAGATTATGGTCCTTTCAAGTCTGGTTTCAATCATCTATTTAACCTTTAAGTGGATGGTCGTAATTCGGTATAAAAATTATTTTATCAGGCTGGATACCGGATTCTTACAAGCCATGTGGAAAATTGCAATCGAACTGGTTCTTGCTGTAATCCTGGTCTTTATATTCAGTTGGCTAACTTCGGTCAGCTCTGTTTTTTGGCTAAAAGCCGATTTTGTACCTGCTATTGGAAAAATAATATTTGAATTAGTGTTGGCAATACTCACCCTGGGTTTCTATTTGCCGATGGCATTTATCCGGCTATTCCGCTATTTTTCGGAACATACCCGAAGTAATGTAGTCGAAGGCAAACAGATCACGATGGGATACGATGGAGATCAGGTTGCCGACTTCCTGTTCATGTGGAAACAAATTTTGTTAACTGTGATCACACTGGGAATTTATTATCCATGGGCTTTCACCCTTATTGCAAATCGCCTACTCTCGCAGACTTTTCTCATTACGAACCTTGTTTCACCCGCTATCGACT
Source organism: Prolixibacteraceae bacterium (assembly GCA_947475715.1). GTDB lineage: Bacteria > Bacteroidota > Bacteroidia > Bacteroidales > Prolixibacteraceae > JAAFHB01. Next base: position 307 of record CANJNY010000167.1, on the reverse strand, counting down.
AAGTTTTTAGGTTCGATGCCGCTTATTTATGAGAAATTTAAAGTTGCTCCAAATGCTGCTTTCAACTGGCAGCTTTCCGATTTTAGATTGGAGAACCAGCCTTCTTTAGAATAAAATTAAACATAATAGTTAATTAGCCATCGGCATTCAAACTTGCAGCTGGCAGCCAGTAGCCAGCCGCAAGTAGCCAGTCGCCAGTAGCCAGCCGCGAATCACTAACCAATTGGCAGTAAGGAGATTTTACCTGCACAGATCATCATCGGGCCGGTTATCCGGTTATTTCCCGAGAATAAATGGTATCAGATTA
>CANJNY010000166.1 GCA_947475715.1 Prolixibacteraceae bacterium | reverse complement strand
TTTGCTCCGTCAATTTCAATAATCAATCCTTGATTATACGTTTTTACTTTCTTTTCTCCGAATATTTCAATTTCATCTTCGAGTACGTAAGGAAATTCGTAGGAAAAATCCACCCTTTGAGAATGTAAATTATGACCAATTTCTGGTGTTACAATTGTATCTAATTTTCGTTGCGATTCTATCAGTTGCTGTATGAAAGATAATTTATTTTCGGGCAAGTATTTGAAGATAAAATCTTTTTCAAAATTACTTTCAAGTTCAAAGTCGTAATTATTCTCGGTTAGTTTTATTCTTGGGTCGATGATGTGAAGAGCCGAAAAAACATTATTACGTTCATCTTCATTCAGTTTTGATTCATATTTGATGTTTCCTAACTGTTTAGTAAAATCAGAATCATCAATTTGAAATTTTTGAAAAGTATTTAAAAATTTGTTTTCAATAAAAATACTCGGTCGAGTAGGAATGCCACGAACTATTAAATTATGAATTATAGAAGTAAAACTGTCTGATGATTTAGAAGAAATATTACAATTTGTTTCAAGGTCAAAACAAGACAAGTGCTTCAGAAGTCCTTTGAATTCTTTAGGCTTACCAAAGTTTTTCAGCGATTCGGAAATGCTGTCAAGTAAGTATCCTGCTTGAAATTGAGTTTGGTTCATAGTTTATTCAGCGTTCTCAATGTGCGGTTGGGGCAAAACCAAATGTGCTGCAAAGCGTTGGCTTTGTGCTGTGGGTTGCAGCTCTTTTGATTTTGCAGAAGCGTTGGCATTTTGTCATTCATTTTTCTGTTCGTTTATTGTCGGTCGTGTCGTTTTTTAGGGTTGCACACAACGTTTCAGTAAACATAACCGATTGTGGATACTGAACAAATATAATTAGTAAACACAATCGGTTGTGGTTATTTCAGCTTTATAGTTATTAATTAAAAAGAATAAGATACACCAAAAAAAACAAGAGCACAAAAAATGGGATATTTATCCATATGATTTGGTGTTTATTTTCAAAAATAGTAAAATTTATTTGAATATATCCGGATAATTTCAACTGAATTGAATATAATATATGGTGTAACGTATTACCTGACAATTGTAAAGATTTTGACAACAGGTGTAAGTATCATTTTGGTCACGACTAAAAAAAGGGAATTTTCGCTCCCCTTTATTCAGAAGCTGATCTGATCTTCGATATCGCGTACTTTCGTATCGGGGATTTTCTTCATTTCATCCACCACTGCTGAAATTCGTATTAATTCTGCACAAAAACAGCTCAAATGTAACGCATAAATCCGTTATTAACATTCCTCAATTTTACCTCCGGATAAAAATCGGTGTAGGTAATACAAATAAATAGAAGGTTGTGCCAGTAATGATTCACTAATAAAATAATGTAAAAAACAGCCACCCTAAGCAATCACCTCGCAATTCACCTTAATCCTTTATTTCGGATTGGAAGAAGATAGTTTAACTTTTTGATGCAAAATAGAAAATTGTTTAGTAAATTTAAATTAATTACAAAATAATTACCCTTTGATTTACTTCACTGCGGACTTCAAGAATTGTGGATTAGCTGTTCGCTGCATAAAAGATTAGACTCTAAATACTGGTTATCTTTTAATTTTGGTATTTAGCGATTCTGGAATCTTTACTGCCACGACAAAATTGGGTCAAAAATATACCGTCAAATATATTTCAATATAAAAATAAAGAATTTCACCCTATTTGGGAATAGTGGATTAGCCATCCATCCTGTTACTATTTAAAAAGTTGATCTATCCTAAATTAATAATCGCAGCAATGAAACCAGATAACATGATGTGGGTTATTTCAATTGCTTTTTTCATTCTTTTAATGGGTTCGAATAGTTGTTCAAAAAAGAATGAACCCATTAGTTATCAAATTGAAAGAGATAACGATGGAAATTTTTTCAAAACTGTTACGATCGGCACTCAGGTCTGGATGGCCGAGAATCTCAAATCCACCAAATACCGAAATGGTGATCCAATCCCCAATATGGGGGACGAGGCCACATGGAGATCCCAATATTTACAGGACAATACTGCCATTGGAGGATATTGCTGGTACAATGATGGAACAGGTTATAAGAAGAGTTACGGCGGTTTTTATAACTGGTATGCGGTAAATGACAGCCGCCAAATAGCGCCGCCCGGCTGGCACGTCCCAACAGATGTCGAATGGACTACCTTAGAAAATTATCTGATTACCAACGGTTACAATTATGACGGGACAAAAACTGAAGATAAAATAGCCAAAGCAATGGCATCCACCACCGACTGGTTGGCTTCCACCAATCCGGGATCAATTGGCAATAGTGATTACCCCGTCGTAAGAAACAAGAGTGGGTTCACAGCTATTCCGGGTGGATACCGAAACTACGACGGGGCATTTCTAAATGTAGGTATCAGCGACGACTGGTGGAGCACCGCAGCTGACACTGCAGGGGTTGCCTGGTTTAGAAATCTTTACAACAGTTACAGCGATTTGTACCGCGACACCTACCCTAAAAGCGCCGGATTTTCGGTACGCTGCATACGAGATTAACATCTTTGGAGAAATTTCATACAACGTTAAACGGTAAAGATTCAAGGCTCCGAAATTATTTATTCTGCTTTATGAAAAGTGAGAGTCGGACTTGCTCGTGATTTGAACCAGGCCGGCCCTTACGCTAAATTTTATCTATTCAGTTTCGGGAAAAGTGAGGGTCGGACTTGTACGTGACCTGAAATAGTCCGGCTCTCACCGGTCATGGTTAATTATTCCGGATGCAGCCCGGACCCGAGAGCCTGCTCCTTCCTCCGGAAACCTTCTCAACCAAAATTTTGGTGGCGATTCGATCCTTCAACGCGGCCACATGTGAAATTACTCCGATTAATTTACCATCCTGACGCAAACTTGCCAGAGTCTCCAACGCGATCTCAAGGGTATCCTCATCCAGCGTTCCAAATCCTTCATCCAAAAAGAGCGAATCGACACGAACTTTCTTGCTCGCCATTTTAGACAGCCCCAGCGCCAGGGCCAGACTTACAATAAAAGTCTCGCCACCGGAGAGGTTTTTGGTCGAGCGTACCTCCCCCGCCTGGTAGTTATCGATCACATTAAGATCCAACGGTTGTTCACGGTCGCGAACCAACAGGTAACGGTCTGTAAGCTTAATCAGTTGTGCATTGGCATGGGATACCATGATCTCAAAGGTAAGTCCCTGGGCAAAATTACGGTACTTTTTCCCGTCAGCCGAACCTATGAGATTCGATAAGGAATCCCATCTGTAAAATTCAATCTTTTGCTTCTCGATAAGCAGCCGGATTCTGCTGAATTTCTCCCGTGCCTTCGCATTATCCTCCAACTGTTGTGTTTTAGCACCGATATCTTTTATAACAGCCGAAATCGATTCTCCCATTTCTGTTTGCTGAACAATTAACACGCCGATATCCGATTCGGTCAATTCCTTAGCCTTTTCAAGGATAAGACGATCTTCACGGTCCTTTTTGCGGGTTTCAAGTTCTGCACTTTTAAGATCCAATACAGAAGCATACTTGCTCAATTGATCTTTCCGGTCTTTTATCAGACGGCAAGCGGCAAAAGCGGGTTCATGTTCAAATCCGGCCGAACGAAGTGACTTTTGAAAAGCGACTTCCCCGCTTTGAAGTTCCTCACCTCTGTTGGCCGTATTTTTGCTCAATTCAACGACCTGTAAACTCAAGCGATCAAATTCACCGGTTAATTCTTTAACCTTGTCACTAGCCATTCTTTCAGCCCTTTCTGCTATTTCAATTAAACCATTAATTCGTGCTTCCTCCGTATCAGGATTTTTAGCTCCATAAAGTTCAATCCGAGAATTCATCGTCTTATTAAGTTCTGATTTAAACTTAATAATTTCATTTAATTGAATTTTCAAATTTTCGCCCGCAGATTTTATAAGTACATTAATAGTTTCAATATTAGAGTTTAGAATACTGATCTGATCCTGTATCTCCGTTTTTTGCTTTTGTTGAGTCTGCCAATTATTAAGACGTGTCTCAAGCGCTGTAATTGTTGCCGACGGATTGATATTTTCAAGCTCTGTGATTCCAAAAGGCTTTAGAAGTAATAAATAAGACTTTAATAAAGTGATTGAATAATCTGCTGCATTTTTTTGATATACTGTATTTTGAATAATATTTTTTTCGCAGGACTCTTTATGGTTTTTCGCTGCCTGCACCTCCAGATTTGATGAAATCACCTTTGCACCAATGCGTTTTTCATCGTTTTCAAAAATCTTTATTTGCTCTTCTGATTTCTCAGCTTTTTCAATAAACAGCGTAAGTTCATTAATTTTTTTTACCGTATCTTCAACCTCAGGAATATTCCCCTGGGCGAATGGATGATCCAGAGAACCGCACAACGGACAAGGTTGACTATCTTCAAGATGTTTTCGTTCAATCTCCAGCGTAACGATTTTCTGTAAATAGATCATCTCCTTATTGAGGTAAGCCAGGTCGAGGCGGTATTCACGCAGTGGTCGGTCTGCCAAAAACTGATTCAATGTCTGGTTAGAAGCGGTGATTTTTTCAAGGATTTCGGAATGTTGCTTGATATAATTCTGCATAAATGACTCTCTAACGATATAAGCTTCATCTGCAACCCTAAAAAGCGCTTCAGATTTCTTAAGCTCATTGAACAACGAATCTGCAGCAGCCCTGGCCACACCCAGATTACTAAGTTTCTCCCGAATACCGGTGAGTTCCGAAACCAATTGTTCGTCATTAACATTCCTGGCCAAGTAATCTTCAACCGATCCAAGATGTTTGCCTGAAGTTAACACCTTTCCCTGAAGGCTCTTTTTTTCGTTAATCTTCCTGATCTTTGTTGAAAGCAGATCTCCGTGTCTGTTTTTTGCACGGTTTATGGTACCCTCCTTCTCTGCAATTTGAATATCAAGCGTGCGCGCAATTTTAATTTGATCAAATTCAGTGACTGCCATCTTTTTGATATGAACCAGCGAATTATTACGCTCTGTATGCAATCCAACAGCTAAATCCAAATTTATTTTTTGTTGGGGTACCCTTAATTGCAATTCGGATAAAGTAAGCAGTTCTTTTTCCTGAACTGTTCTGTTTGTCGAAAGCAACGTAAATTCAACTTCCAGTTCGGATGCCTTAAGCCCATTTTGTAAGATTAACCGGTCTGAATCAAAATCGTTTAAGGCTATTGAATGGATGTTTGTTTCCTGATCAATAATATCCAGCTCCTTTTTAAGTGTTTCAATTCCATTAAGCCACTGCACAGAACGGTCAAGATTTGCCCTTTTAAAACCTAATTCCTTTTCGATTATTTGTTTTTCAAGCAATTCGAGATTAACTAATTTCTCCTCCTCCTGATTAAGAATTATAATCCCCTCTGTTTCAGATTTGAGTTTTTCAAGTTTTAAACTTTCATTGCGTCGCCTGTCAAAAACAAGGATAGAGATTTCGCTATAAATCTCTGTGCCGGTAATCTGTTCAAGGATTGGAGCCCGTTCCTTTTCAGGATCAGCCTGAAGAAATGCGGCAAATCCACCCTGAGCCAGCATCATTGATTGGGTGAACCGGCCAAAATCCATCCCGGTCCGGTCCTCCACAACTGTGGCAACAGACCGCATTCCCGACTCAATGATCTTTTCGGATAAACAATCTGCAATTTCATGTTTGCAGGGTTGAAGTCTTCCTGCTGACTTTTTCCCGGCCCGGGTCTGACTCCAGGTGCATCGGAACTGCCCTTTCTGAGTTTCGAATACAACTTCAGAAAAACATTCACCCGTATGGCGCGACATGATCTCGTTGCTGTTCTGTGAAATAATTTTAAGCCTTGGTGTTTTGCCATAAAGCGCGAGACAAATAGCATCCATGATCGTCGATTTTCCGGCACCTGTTGGACCTGAGATCGCAAATATTCCGTCAGAGGTATACTCGGGAGAAGTAAAATCGATGGTCCATTCCCCTGCCAGGGAATTCAGATTTTTAAACCTGAGTTGAAGTATTTTCATTTTCTGTATTCTTATTCTGCGTTACGATCAATCTCTCCCATACCTAAAATTATCTCGTCATAAGCCAATCGCAATGAAGTGCGTTCGGGTTCATCCAGCTGATAACTGTCGAGGCAACGGGTGAATACCTCCCCCGGATCAAGGTCGTCGAGTGTCTCATGTTCATCGGTCGGGGTTAAACTCTTACCATACGAAAGCCTGGACCGGGTTCTGAGAATCTCCATTTCTGTTCCGGAAATAGAATCAAGTACAAGATCATTTAATCCTGAAAAAGCTTCTGGTCCTGAATAATCTATCTCGATCCATGCCTTACTCCCAGATGCTTTCAGTTGCTGTAATTTTGAAAGAATTTTTGGAGCATCTCCGGTAACTCTTTTTAACTCCTGAAAACATGGGATCGTATGTTCCGTTATTTGGGGTACTCGATTTTCAAATTCAATGACAATGACCTTCTTTTCCGTACCTGCCTCTCCGAAGCTCATCGGGATAGGTGATCCGCAATATCTTTTGGTCTCCGAACCGCCAACTTTTTGTGCGGAATGGAGATGGCCCAAAGCCAGATAATCGAAACATTCAGGAAAGCTATTTTCATTTACCAGAGCCGCCCCTCCTACGTATAATTCCCGTACTCCATCCCCTTCTGAAGTTTTACCTCCAGCGGCAAACAGATGGCCCATGCCGACAATGGGAATATCCTCATTACCGTTACGTTTCTCTAAGGCAATCTTTCCGGTTTCGGCATAATGCGCAGTAATTCCAGCCATCAATTTACTGTTTTTATCTTCCATTCTCTCCCCTGCCTCAACACTCCGGATATCCTTATCGCGGAGATAGGGGACAGCACAGATGATGGCCTCAATTTCCTCAGATTTATTCCGTAACACGATCACCTCATCTTCCGGTGAATCGGTGATCGCCCCAATGACATAAACATTAAAAAACCGAAGAAGCTCCTTCGGTGCGTTCAGAAAAGAGGGAGAATCGTGATTTCCTCCGGTGATTATAATATGTCTGAGATCAGATTTTGATACCTTATTAAGAAACTGATAATAAAGCTCCTGTGCCCGGTTACCTGGAGTTGTAGTATCGAAGATATCACCGGCGATAACCAATACATCAATTTGTTGAATCCGAATAAAATCGGCCAGCCAATCGAGAAACAGGCCAAACTCATCGTATCGTTTTCGTTCATAAAGTGAACGCCCCAGATGCCAGTCGGAGGTATGAAGAATTTTTAATTTGCGGGTACCTTGGGTCATCTCAGCTAAAATTTAACAGTACTTCAAAATTAAGTTGTTTTTGCGAAGAAATCAGATTTTTTTGAAATAATGGGGTAGTCTTTTTTTGCCCCGAGATTCACAGGTTACAGCTGTAAAATTGAAAAGGACAGAACCGGGCGGTTCCATCCTTTTACTAAAACTAACCAAACTAACTAACCTAACTAAACCTAAACTTATGAAAAAAAATGTATCACAAAGATAGCGTGTCCAAAAACAACTTCCAAAATTTTAAGGTTAACGAATTATAAACGAATTAATAGACAATGTTAATTCAATCTTAAACTACCCTTTTGGTATAGAACGAAGTGCATCATTTGCTTTTTTCAGTTCCAATTCCAGCCTTTTGGAAAGTGTAACATCGGTAAATGTCATAACCAAACCATCTATCCGGTCCTCCAGTGTTCGGTAAGGCATAATCCGCACGTTATACCACTTATTACTCGTTGTTGAAGTGGTTTTCTCAATTGAACTCAATGTTTTAAGTACCTGTTGAGCATGGTTTTCAATTTCGGGATATTGTAATTCATTGACCAGATCTGTAAAAGGTCTGCCAATATCAGTCATTCGAACCTTAAATATTGAAGTGGCCTGATCTGTAAATCGGCGGATATTTAGCTCCTTATCAATAAAAAGGGTTGCAATTTCAGTACTGTTAAGCAGATTTTTCATATCATCATTTGCACGCCCAAAATCTGCAATTTTGGTCTGAAGCTCGAGGTTTACGGTCTGAAGTTCCTCGTTCAGAGATTGCATCTCCTCTTTGGATGTGGTAAGCTCCTCATTGGTTGATTGAAGTTCCTCGTTGGTTGATTGTAACTCCTCATTAGTTGATTTAAGCTCCTCCTGTGAGGTCTGCATCTCTTCCCTAAGGCTTTGGATGTCTTCGATGCTTCGTTGTAATTCAATCTCCAATTCCTTCTGCTTTCTTGATGAAATGGTTCTTTTTGATTTAGGTCCGGTAGATTCGGATCCGTCTGCGGCGGGCAGATCCGTAAAAACGACAATTATCATTCCTCTGAGTTGTTCCGGAATTTCCAGGCACTGAACAGTCAAATTCACAAATTTACAGGATCCATTAGTTCCAATTTTAATATTTTGAGCGGTTATGGGTTCAAAACTTAAAAGAGCCTTTCTGAACAGACTTGGCAGGATATCACTTAAACCTTCGCGAGACATCGCGAAGATATTCCAGTTCGCTTTACCTGCCACAGGCTCCAGATATTTCCCGATTCGCCCGGTAATATAGAGAATATCCCCCTTGCTGTTTGAAAGCACACTCGATGGAGCGAATCGTTGCAGTAGTATTTGCTCGGTAAGCAACTGCAGATTATCGGTAATCTTATATGGTCTTTTCTGGCTATTTTCCTTTGTTTTAACCTGGTAGAAGGAGCTTGGAAAATCGATGAGTTCAGTAGAAATAGGTGTTATTGTCCGTTTGAAAATTTTCAGTTTACCGTCAATTTCAAAAAATACCTCCTTGTCTGAACCAAGCGATTCTGCTGTGCCCAGGACCATAATACCTCCCGGGTTCAGGCTATAGTGGAATAGTGCGATAAGTTTCTTCTGCAGATCAGACTCCATGTAGATCAAAACATTACGGCAGGTTACAAGGTCAATTTTAGTAAAGGGGGGATCCTTGATTAAATTCTGCGGAGCAAATACCACCATTTCACGGATAAGGGTACTAATTTGGTACCCGCCGGGTATAACACTAAAAAAACGGCTCAATCTCTCGGGTGACACATCTGCCGAGATGTTTTCAGAAAACAAACCTTTTCGTGCAATTTCCACGGCATCAGCATCAAGATCAGTAGCAAATATCTGAAAAGAGAGTGATTTGTAATTCTTGAATTTCTCCATCGCCTCCTTTAAAATTATGGCAAGGGTATAAGCCTCTTCACCGGTTGAACAACCGGTAACCCAGGCACGAAAGATATATCCGTTAGGCGCCTCTTCGAACATAGCAGGAAAAACACTATCCCTGAGTTTTTCCCATACTTCAGCATCACGAAAGAAATTGGTCACTCCGATTAATAACTCTTTGAAAAGGATTTGCAATTCATTGGGATTCTCCTGCAAAAAACGGACATAGTTTGATATCTTGTCGATCTGATGTATCCCTTTGCGTCTTTCAATGCGACGGAACAGGGTATTTTTCTTATACAGTGAGAAGTCATGCCCTATATGTTCGCGGAGCAAAATTATTATTTTGTCAATGTTGCTTTTATTCCTTGAATCTATCGATAGTTCCGGTTTATTCGTCTGAAAATACTTCAACAATGCCATAAGTCTAAATGGCAATTCATTCGCCGGAGCGACAACATCGGCGATTACTGCTTCAATAGCACTATGGGGCATACCGTCGAATTTGGCAGAAGCTGCTTCCTGCACAAGGACCATTCCGCTATTTTCTTTAATTGCTCTCACCCCAAGCGTACCATCTGAACCCATACCGGACAAAATGATTCCAATGCTTTTTTCACGCTGATCCAAAGCCAGAGAACGAAAGAAAATATCGATTGGCAGCCTCAACCCGCGAGGCTCGACAGGATCGAATAAAAAAAGCTCTCGATTGAGGATCGACATACTTTTATTGGGTGGAATCACATAAACACATTCGGGCTTTACCTTAAGCTTATCAGTGGCCTGAGTCACTTTGAGCGAAGTAATCCGCTGCAAAAGCTCAGGCATAATCCCGATATGATTCGGATCCAGATGCTGAATTACGACAAATGCGATGCCACACTTTTCGGGAATATTTTGAAAAAACTGTTCCAGAGCTTCCAACCCCCCTGCAGAAGCTCCAATACCTACTATCGGAAAATCAATCTGTAATTTAGGAATCTTAAATTCAGGTATTTCAGGGTTTTCGACTACGCTTTTTATGGTATTCATTTTCACAGCTCTTTTTACATATTTATAATTGAGACTTTTACGCAATTTCATCGCTAGTCCCTAAAGTCAGGGTAGGTGTATAGAATAAGGAAGTATTAAATTATAACGCTCCATATTTCAGAATTTTTTTTGACTCCTAAAAATATGCATTTAACCGATCAATAAAAACTAAATTCGATTATTTTTTCAGAATTAAAAACCATTCTATTAACAACTTAAAAAAAATAAAAACAAGACAATAATTCACTCCAATGGCAGAAGGGGTAGCGTAAAATGGAATATACTCCCTTTTGCTGTTTCACTCTCTACCCATATTCGCCCCTTGTGCCTGGTAATGATCTCTTTGCAAATATTCAACCCCAAACCGGTAGTTAACTCACCCTCTGTACCTTTCCGACCAACATT
>CANJNY010000165.1 GCA_947475715.1 Prolixibacteraceae bacterium | reverse complement strand
CTTACGGCGTGAGGCTGAAAAAGTTTGACTCTTCATCGGTGAAAATTTATCAGTTTGTTATCAAGGTATCCGGCATTGGAAGATTGTCACAGTCCATTCCGGATAGTATTCCAGCCTTCCAAATGTTTAAACACAAATATCAGTAATAAGTTTCAAAAAAACTAATTCACCAATCTTCTATGATTAAAAATTAGTATACTATCCCTGACCATTTGCTGCAACCGCTCGATCTCAGGAACTGACATCATCTGTTGTTTAGCTTGTTCACGTTGGGGAGTCCGGTTTGAGGCGGCATCACCCATTCCATACCAAAAGGTGACCATTGAATAGGAGAGCAGGTTCCAGTAATTCCGGATATCGGTGCCGGGGGAGGCTTCCATATCGAAAACCAGCCGAGTGGTAAAAGGGATATTATCGAGAATCCGGTTTCGCATGCAAATATTATAACCCTGGGGATTTAATCGATTGCCGATCCGTACATTCGATCCGAAAGGCTTCGAGAACTGATCCGCTCCGGTGGGATTAACACCTCCTGCCCAACCATAGTAATCTTCAGTCCCCGTTCCAAAATGGGAGGGGAATTTGCGGCTCACATCTGCCTCATCAATATAGATTTTTTCATCCCCTTCGCCCCACCACCCTTTGTCGGGTGAGAGAACGGTTAATGCGTCCCCTGCAAGTACTCCTTTCCCTTTGATATTGATGAAATTCATATCGTAAAAACGATCTCCAGGCAAAGGACCTATATCATTCCAGTTGGCATGGAAGTACATCGACCGGTTATTCCAGGTATACTCGCCAATATTTAAACCGACCGAAACCGAAACCTCCTTTTCTCTGAGATTAATTAAGGTTAATTGTGCCGTTGAGACGTAGGGCATAATCCAGTTACAGCTCATCTCTCCATTCTTTGAGACTTTCAGGTTTCTTGTCGCGAAGGGATTGATGGTATCGGGAGAGCAGAAAAGATCGCCCAACGGGATCCAGACTGTTTGTTTTCCGTCGAAGGTCATCTTTACAATTGTAGATCGCAGACTCTGCAGGCCGCTCGTTGGATTAAGACGGAAAGTTAAGGAATTTACTGCATGTGTCCCTTGGGGTAACTCAATCGTCAGGCTGTCGTTTGGTTTAATAACTTTTTCGCCGGCATTGATCCATTCTCCCTTTAATGGAGTTGGGGATTCAATTAATTCGGATGTGTTTTTCAATTCAGGGGAGTCCTTTGAACAGAGGTCTTTTGAGAAAGTCTCTACGATGGTCCCTTTTGGGTAACCCCTGTAATTGATAATATTGTAAAAAGCCTTGTCATCGAAGGTGATTTTGCAGCTTTTTGCGAATGGGATCGGGAGAAAGGATACCCCTGCACGGGCAGTAAAGGTGGCAAACGGCGGATGGATAGAGCCTTTCCCGCTTAGCAGTGTGATGAAATTCTCATCAATCACCGGTTCTTTTGCTCCGTCGAGGTAGATCTTCACCTTTGGTCCTGTGCGGTTATCGAAGTTATAATAGAAGAAGGGGGTCCACATCCGGGTGATGCATCCCGGCCCGTCATGTTCCATGATCACATACTCTTTTTTACCCGCGTTGGTCTCTTCCCTGATCCAGGCAACTCCATCGCTGTCGGCAAACCAGCCGGGTTTATCGGGGGAGACCGATTCTCGGTTGTAGCTGCTTGCCTGTAATGATTGGTATTCAGGAAGAGGGAAATAGGTTTCGGCAGTTTTATCGCCCATTTCCTGAAGAAGTGAGCTAAACGATACATCGGTTGTCTGGGCAGATATGACCATTCCGGAAAGGAGTAAAAAAAGAAGGAAAACGGTTATTCTCATAAGGATATTTTTTATAAAACGGTTTTAAAAAAAGCATTTTAAATTCGCCACTAAGGCCCCAAGTCACAAAGGTTCACAAAATATAGATAATACTTCGTCAAAGAAGATATTGCGGTACGCTGTACCTTGTTCGAATATATTCTATCCCGGTTCTACAAATATAAACGGTGCTCTGCACCTTTGCATGTTTATGAAAAGAATAATTAGCCATTAAGCAAGAAAACACCAGGTAACTGTTTAAAGTTGTTACTTTTAAACTAAGGTAAAACTCTGTAAGAGTTTCCTGTAAATAACCTCCGGTTTTAACCGGAGGACGGGTGGAGAAAGAGCAAATTATCCGGAACTCTGTAGGAGGTCCCCAACCACAATTAGAGCTAACTTTCTGAATATTATCTAATTTTCTACTTCCCATACCAGAATGTTGCCAAGGCATAATTAACTGCTCCGCCATAGTTTTGCCACGATTCCATATCGAAGCGGAGGGAATTTTCAAAGGGTATCGCATCGAGACTCCGGACTCGTGAATTAACCGTTGTCCCTTTTTCTCCGGTATTGGCATCTCCGATTGGCTGACTGTTAAAAATATTGTTGAATGTTTCGGGATGCCCCCAGGCATAACCATAATAATCTTCGGAACCGGTACCGAAATGATCGGGAAATGTTGACCCGTCGATATAGATCTTCTCGTCCCCTTCACCCCACCAGCCCCGGAAGTTTTTATAAACCTGCAAAATGTCCCCCACATAAACCCCTTGTTGATCTTTCAGATCGATATAGTTAAAATCTTTATTGATCTTTGCAGGCATCTCATCCAGCTTCTTATAATCTGCATGAAAATACATCGATCGGTCATCCCATTGCCAGTTGTCGGTTGCCACCTCGAGGGTTCCTGTGATGGCTTTATCGCCGTTATTCAGAATACGGATTACCGCATTTTTGCGAAAAGGCATAACCCAGTAACAGGCCATATTCCCATTCGGATCAACTTTTCGGTACCAATCCTTTGCGGTCAGGATCTGGTCCCCGCAGCCGAAGAAGAAACCGGCGGGTACATTAACGGTATTTTTTCCGTCAAAATCGATTTGTATTCGGGTATTCTTTATGGCGTCATTGATGTTCTCTCCCTTCATTGAGAGGCGTATCTGTTTTATTGCTCCGGGTTGTGGTAGGGTTATCGCTTTTGATGCGTTCAGGACAAGGTCAAAGCTGGCTTTTTTTACCTTTTTCTCATGCTGCGATCGGGCGGATAATGGAGGTAATTCCATAAATGCGCCTAACTGATGATTGGTTTTCTGCAGGATATCTGCGTATTTGGTGGGTGTCTCTTTTGAGAAGCTTTCCACATTTACGCTTGCATCGTAAAGACGATAGTTGATGTTATACCAGAAACCTTTTCCGGCATCACCCTTTACAACGTCGCTCGTGATTTTCAGATGTTTTGAAAAAGGTATTGGTGCAAACAGGTTATGTCCGGGTTGGGCACCGTAATTTGTATTCAGCGAATCGCGGTCAACCGAACGTTGTGAAAGGGGAGAACCGATAGCCGTGTTTTGCCCGATTAGGGCTCCCGTATGATCGGCTTCCCAGAAGGGGGTTTCTTCTCCGTCGATATAAAATCTAAAATGATTTTTTTGATTTGGATGTCCGGCAACCCAGAAGCGGGTGATGGCGCCGGGACCATCAGTGTCCATTAATACATATTCCTCACGTCCGTTGGTGATCTCTTTCCGGATATAATTGCTCCAATCTTCGTTCGCAAACCACCCCTCCTTGTCCTTTTCAACCGATCGCCGGTCATAACTGCTGACCTGGAGCAGCCGAAATTCTGGTGAAGGCCATTGTGCCAGCGACGACCTGTCGGTTAGTTCTTCAAGTAGTGTTTTAAAGGTGATTAGAGCAGATTGGGGATTCTGTTTCTTTTTGTCCACGAATGTAAACATGCTATTAGAAAATCGATTGCCCAACATCATCATTCCATTTGCATCGAAATGTGCTTCTCCTCCAATACTTCCACGCGTAAGGTCAGTGGTTTTTACAAGCCGGGAACTGGGATCGTTTTGGCATGCATCGGCTTGCACGCTGCGCGCAAGTTCTGCAAATGCCCAGGTGTGACTGTTTATCTCTCCGACGACAAAAGGGAGTTTCTTTAAGTGTAGATCATGGCGCACAGATTCCCTGAAAAGGGTGAGTAATGCGCCATAATCCCCAGCCATCTTTTTGCTTATTCCCGCCTCATGTTCCCCCTGCATCCATAGAAATCCTGCGACTTCGTATTTTAATCCCTGGTTCTTCAAGGCGGTTAAGCTATTGCTAATATTGTTAATCAGATTGGAATAAAGTAATCCCTTTTCCTTCCCCTCAGAGGATGGATACCAGTTTCGCCCTTTGTCATCAAAATTTTTTAAGGCAGGGATATAATCGGTATAATCCTGACTTCGGGCAATCCCGGTTCCACCTTCGGCATATTTGATGATGGCTATTTTTTCGTCGGGTTGTAATTTTTGAAGTGAGAGTGCAAATCCGATCTCGGGACC
Source organism: Prolixibacteraceae bacterium (assembly GCA_947475715.1). Classification (GTDB taxonomy): domain Bacteria; phylum Bacteroidota; class Bacteroidia; order Bacteroidales; family Prolixibacteraceae; genus JAAFHB01. The sequence continues at coordinate 6,339 of CANJNY010000165.1, read as the reverse complement.
GAAGGAGCCATTTTTATAAGGTTCATCCACCGAGATATCCGATACACCCGGCTGTAGTTTAGTCCATCTGTTTTCGAAACCCTGTCGTGCATTACTGCCGGGCCAGAATAATATATTTGAAAGTTTGCATGAGTCTTCAGTGAGATATTTTTTATAATCATGCAGTTCCTTGATATGGTTATATCCCACAGCATTTGATTGTCCGGCGAGGATATAAACCTTTATGGGAGCGGTTTGGGTGGCGGGAGATTTGGGTACAGTGGAATTTGCCGGGTTACCGGAAGCGATGAGCGAGAAGCTTATGAAAAGGATCAGAGAAATCGAATAGTTAATTTGTGTCATAGTATTGGTTTGTTAAAATTAAACCCTGAAAGGATTTGTTCTGCAGGAATCATGCATATTCAGTTAGTAAAACTAAACAATGTCATATTCCCATAATATAATTCATTCTTTTAGATCGAAAAATAAAAAAATGCCACCAAGGCACCAAAACACGAAATTTCACCAAAGTTTGCGCCTTTTTTGTGTCTTTGTGTTTTAGTGGCAAAAGGCATTTTTTTTTAACTTAAGGTTTAAAATCGAAGTGTGAAATCTTGCCATTCTAATTTCCTAATGATAGTGATTCGTTAACCATTATCGATTCATTCGACTTTAAATTAACCACTTTTATTTTCCCATTATACCGGATTGTATAGGCACCACCCTGATCCGATTGAATCCTGGCCTTTACCAGTTTGCCGTCTTTCCATTCAATATCTATAGTGCATGCTCCCCTTGCGCGAATACCTTTGATACTTCCGGTGGCCCATGCGGATGGCAAGGCGGGCAAAAGGACCAACTCGCCATATTGCGACTGAAGCACCATTTCTGTTACCTGTCCTGCTGCAAGTATTGTCGATTCCATAAAAAAAGGTGTTTCAGGAACCGGCTGATCGCCGTAATGTGCCCTGGTTTCATATTGAATCATATTATCCAGTGTTGATTCCCGAAGGATATCATTGTATATTTTGTTGGCATGATCTCCGTCAAATACCCGGAGCCATGTGGATAGGCGTGCATTTCTGCTCCAGGCTTGTGAAGTGTAGTAGTCATAACTCATCCCCTCATGCTTACATTTGGTCGGGAAAAGGGTGCTATTTCCCAGATCGGGGCGATGGAGCGTGACGAAATCATTGTCTCCCCGTTGCCTTAATGTCACCTTAATGGCATCAATTAATGCTGCCGGCTCCTTAAAGGGATTTATCTGCTTACAGGGTTGCAAAGCGAGCAGATGTGAGAGATGGCGGTGCTGGCAGTTGGGATCATCAACATCTTCAACCCACTCCTGGAACTGACCAAGGCGGCCAATCTTAAAGGGCATCAACCGGCTTTTGGCTTTTATTAATTGATCATGGAACGCCTTATCCAGATTTAAAAGTTCAGATGCTTTAATTGTATTCTCAAACGTTTCGCTGATAAAGGCAATATCCTGGAAATTTGGCGCTGTAACGCCAATCGGAGAGGAGCTGTATTCTGCGCTGTAGGTTCCCCAGAAGACCAGCTTCTTTGTATCCTTATATTCAATCAGATTTTCGAGGTAGAATTGTGCTGCTCCCTTTAAAACCGGATAGATCTCCTTTAAATAGTTTTCATTTTTATCGAATGCATATTGCTCCCAGATAATCAGTGAGAGCCAACCGCTGGAAATGAATGGTGCGGGAGGCAGCGTCCCGACACCACCCCAGAGATCACTGATAACACAGGACATCCAGCCGTTTGTACCGTAAAAACTTTTGGCTGCAATCGTGCCAACACCCGACAACATCTTGACGTAATCGACGAACGGTTCCTGACATTCAGAGAGATTCAGTGCATTGCCAAACATGTAAGCCTGGGTAACATTCATATCGAGCTGATAGGTTCCATTCCACATGGCCTGATATCTATTATTCCATATTCCCTGGTTTCCGGTGGCCATTGTTCCTGGACGGGAAACGCTGATCAACATATATTTTCCCAGATTGAAAGCGAGTTCTTTTAATCCCAGGTCCTTGTTGTCGTTGTGAATATAATATCCCAGTCGTTCATTGGTCGGCAACGATTCCCGATTTATTTCAGAATTCACAAGATGGAGACTCGTGCGGTTATAGAGCTTTTGATAATCGGCGATGTGAACTTCACGCAGTTTTTTATATCCCGATTTTGAAGCATTATCAATGGCGTCGGTGGTGATTTTATCGGGGTCAGCACCTTTGAACAATGGTGGATTTAACTCATAATTTGTGGCTATCGAGTAATAGATATTAACCGAGCTACTCCCTTTTACGATTAACACGGTGTCATTTTTTAAAAGTTCACCCCCGTCGTTTTCAACTTTTATTTTTACACGGTAGGGCCTGTTATTGTCATCCATATTGCCGGCTATTTCAAACATGCCGGTTGAGTGAGTTATTGTTTTAACCGGATTCCGCTTTTTATGCATGAGGTTTAATCCCAGATTGAAGCTGATTGCGTTTGGTTTATCGGCAGTGATTCGAAGGGCCAGAATTCTTGCCGGATAGCTGCAGAAATATTCCCGTTTGTAGTTCACCCCGTTTACCCGGTATTTTATGGTTAAGGTTGAATTGTGAAGATCTAATATCCGCTCATAATTTTGAATTTCCCCATTATGACTGTCAAAATTCAGGAATAAACTCCCTATTGTTGAGAGACCACCGAGCCCCTGCCACGAATCTCCGTTGAGGGATTTGGCGACCAATTTATCTGCTTCGGCGATATTGCCTTCAGAGGTTAATCTTTTTATCTGATCAATGACGGTCAAATCATTATTAGGACCAATCCCGAAGTTATAATCGGTTCGGTCGCCGGGGCCGCCGGTCCAAAAGGTTTTTTCGCTAAGTGTAATGATTTCCTGTTGGGGGGCTCCGTAGCTTGAGGCTCCGAAATATCCGTTACCAAGATGAAAGACCTGACCTTCCCAGTTCAGACGGATATCGCCCGCCTTTTTCTGCCAGATTGTTTCGTTCTCTTTGGGGGTTTCCTGTGAATATAATACCTGACTAAACATCAGGAATATAGCTGCAATTACTAAAGGATTCATCTTTCTCATCATCTTCATATATTGGGTTAACAGGGTTTATTTAATAATGATTTCAAGTTGTTGTCCTGCCATTACTTTTACTGGTGAGTCGAGAAGAATGGAGAGTTCCTTATTCCTTATTTGATGAGTTGAAATAAGCAGTTTACCATCCAATTTGACCGTAATGTTTTGCAGATTCAGATTCTCAGTGACCGTAAAGTTTAATTTTTTCAGGTTTAATCGACCCCATTTAACTGCAATAATTTCCTGTTGGGCGTCGTTTATGAGTTTCTGACCCAAATTTCCCCACCCTTCTGCTGAAGAGAAAAAGCATTTAAAATTATCGGGTGTAAGGTGTGGGGCAAACCCAATTTTCCCTGCCGGTCCGTCATATACGAAACCACTTAAAGAGAGCAGGATATTCCAGGAGTGCATTGCACGTGAATAATGGTCTGAGCCTTCAATTTCATTCCAGGGATTACGTTTGATTCCATTGTAACGATCATGAACAGCCCGAATCATAATAAAGCCTTCCTTGGTTAATCCTTCGTTAATCATATCGCAGGCAGCCTCGTATTCCAGTCCACACCAGATATCTGATTTATCGTGCGTATTCTCAAACTCACGAGGTTTCTCTTTTGGCCAGCTTCCATTAATCATCGCTCCTTCACCGGGAGCTGCCAGGGTTCTGTTTAGCGGTTTTTCAGAATCATAAATGGTAGAAATATCGGGAGTCCAATTGTACAGGAAAATACTTTTAGCTGCACTTCGACATCTTTCCTGAGGCAGGATGTACCCCAGGCCAAGTTGGGTCGCCCAGTTTTGACCAAAGAGTTGATTGGCATCACAAGCTGTGCTCTCAAAATAATTTGGTTCCCCTTCATTAAAGGCTTCGATAGATCTCCTTGCATTTTGCTCGGTCTCATTAAGCTTTATAAATCCGTTTTGCATATCCGCTTTCTTAAATCCTGAAGGATAAAGATGCACATAGTATTCACCGTTCCACATTCGCTCATTCATAAAAGATCGTCCCTTTTCAAAGAGTGCATGATAACGATCTGCAAGTTTATTCTCATTTTTGATCCGGGCCATTTCTTCGGCAGCCAGAAGTGACGCAAGATAGAGGGTATTGTTATAGGGATTGGGGCCATACCACATTGGATCCCAGAATGTCTGCAATCCTTCCAATACTCCATTAGGCTCAATTCCAACATCGGCACCATCTCTGAAAATATGATAACCAATAATGAGTTTTACTTTAGGCCAGATTGAGTCGAGAAAAGTATAATCGGGTGAATTAAGATGTTCGCGGTAGAGTTTTAAAACGTAACCGCTTTGAGCATCGGAGGCATAACTGTGATCGGCTTCGGGGTCAGAACCATTATGTCCGCGAAAATTAATGCGACCTGATTGACTAAAACCGAATTTATCATTTAAATCCTGCATTAATCTTACAGATCGCTCGAGTTCAGGAAAAAGTTTTGAGATTGAAGTCACAAAATTTAATACATGTCCGCATGTTCCGAAACAGAAGCCAACACCTTCGTAACAGTACATCCTTCCGTTTTCCCAAATTGCAATATTACCCGATGCTAAAGTAGAGACTGGCATTGTAATACGATTGGCCAACCAATATGGCAATGTATTATCGAAATAGGTATCATGAAAAAGCTTTGTGTTCCGATAAAGGGTATTAAAGCTATCGGCAATGTAAGTGGCTACATTAAACGAGTTTTTATACCAGTTATTATAAATGTGACCCACTAATCCCGGACAGCCGGGAGCGGTTTCGTATAGGTTTGGAAAATACCAGGTTACCATGAAGGTCAGATTTTTCTTCTCTCCGGGAGCGAGTTTTAACCCGGAGCTTATTCCTCCTCCCACATTTTCAATGCCCGGGAAACTTTTAATCAAAGGATCTTTATGCTTCAGGTCTTTAAAGCTGCTTAGGCAATCCTCCATTGAATTCCATGATACGAAAGTTTTCGCATGTTCATCCATGACAGCAATTGATATATTTCCAACCCGGGCATTCCCATTACCTCTATTTTTCGTTCCTGACTGAATTGTGTCTGTGAAATCGTTATTATTGGTAATATCATCTGCACCCAACAGGATACCTGTAAGCCCTGAACTATGCATTACCTTATTTATTTTATTTCTTTTCTGTTGCGGGAAGCTTCCATTTTGCAACCAGCCGGCCATTTCAATTTCAACGCACTTATTTGATCTGTTTGTTAGGGAAAACCGGCATATCGTTACAGGGTTTGCTGAGCTTCGCAGGCTTAAAGGGACGAAGGGTGAGAATACTTCGGACGTAATATTCACAGGTAGTTTAGTGCCTGATTTTCGATAATCGAGCGTAGCAATCGGGTATTCTCCAATAAACTTCAGACTATCAAAATCTTTGCGGCTGAGTTGCAGAACCTGAGGCTCCTGACCCGTTTCTTTGATCCGGATCGCGAACCCATTTTCAATTTTTGTTTTTGGAGCCTGAGGTCTGAGATACTGAGCGCCATCATAATCCCCTAGCCCTCCATTGGCCGGTTGCATTTGATTGTATATCGACTCCGTAAAACAGAGTGTTCCATTACCTGTAATTTCAACCTCTCCTGCACCAATACCGCCACAGGGCATCGCAATATAGTTAAGTTCATTCCCCTGGTAAACCTTAGGAACGCCCTTTTCAAAGAGCGATTGTATCCATATCGGATCCAGTTTTTTATTGGAAGGGACATAGGGATTTCCGTGACTTACTTGAGCCATCAGATTCGCTGGCGTTAATATTACCCACAATAATGTTGCTGCGATAAATAGAATTGATGTCTGAACAATAAAGTTATTATTCAGTAATCTGTTTATCATCGCGCTGCGTTTACATTTCATCCGTTTTTCATAAATCAGAGTTCTTAATATACTCTTTGATTGGTAATCAATCCCCTTTTTTCAAGTTCATCATGAATTGCAAGGCAGTTTTGGATATCATAATCTGGTTCAAGATGATAGGCAATCTGGAGCGGACCTCCCCGGTTGTCGGAGAGGGTTTTGTCGAGCCAGGCCATGGTTTCTGACATGGGTACACCCTGAAGCAGCACCTCCAAAGGGGGGAAGACATTAATCTCAAATTCATTCCCCATGATTTCCCTGATTCCTGATAAAGATGTTCCGGAACCGGTATCAATGATTTTCAGGTTATGAATATGGGATGAGGGTTCGATCAGATGGTCAGAGATGCCGCAAGAGTGGAGACGAACGGCTCCAAGTTTTTCTCCCAGCTGACT
>CANJNY010000164.1 GCA_947475715.1 Prolixibacteraceae bacterium | reverse complement strand
GCTGACGGACAAAAAGGCACGAAAGATAATTGATAGATGTATTTTAGTCCCGAAAGTGCGGGATAGTGTTTTAGTGATTTTGTGGCATTTTTTTATTTTGGATACTTAAGAAATCAATCTATTATGGAAATGCGATATTACATACTTTTAATTACTTAATGGTTGTACGATCAAAGGATGTTTTATTGCATTAGCCTTCTTAATTCAGATTGATGATCTTTTATTTGCCAGTAGCCATCAGCCATTAGCATACTATATCCGAATCATCGACGACTCCTTTATCCACCCTTTGTTTCCATCTGGCAGGCTAACATTTACCCAGTCTCCTAATTTGTCGGTTATCTGAACAGTAATTCCTTCGTGAACAATGAACAGTTCGGTTCCGGTTTCACTTGGAGAAGCCTTGATTCTTAAGCTTCTCTCGGTGATAACTGCAGTATTGTGATTTATTAATTTTGAAGTTAGATGGGATCCTACGCCGAAGGTAATTAAAGAGCTTGTTATTGATGCTAAAGAAAACCAGAAGGCAAGTCTTTTTATACGATAAGTGCTTGACAAGAGGAATAATCCAAATAGGGAAAGGAAGGCAAAAAACGTAATGATGCTCCACGTTCCCCAAAAACTAATGGATTGAGAATTGATTAATTGCTTCCACCACCGAAGGAATCCCGGCTCGGGTAAGTTGACGATGTTATCTACAATTTGAGTATGTGCCATCTCCAGATTATAATGGATATCCTCATCGTTTGGAGCCAGTTTTTTGGCACGTTCATAATTCAGAATCGCATAAGTGGCATTGCCTGTTTTGTAAAATGCGTTTCCCAGGTTGAAATATAGTTCTGAAGATTCGAATCCCTGCGCTACAACAAACTGATACTTCCGGATGGCATCCTGATATTTGGCACTATTATAAAGTTGATTGGCACCCGCAAGCGAATCCTTAACGGCAGATATTTGTCCGTTTGAAATCAGGCAAGCAAATACAATCGACAGGAACAGGCTGTATTTTTTGATTAAGTTTTTCATTTTGAATTTTTCATTTTGAATTTCTCAATTGATCTGCTTTTCCATCTGACTCATCACATCACAGGCTTCATCATAGATCTCATGCATCTTTTGATTCGCTTCACCGGGAGCAAACCGGGCATATTCACACGTGTCAATGATTTGAATAAACCGGTTTATTACCGCTTCAGATGCTTTGTGATTAGCAAGCTCTGCCGATGCTTTCTCTTTGGTTAATTCGGCAAAGGGAATCGTCATCTTGTCGCTAAGGTAACCCCAAAAGGCCCGGGTTATCGATTCATAGAACTTCTCAGTTGACCCATTGTTAAGGTGCAGACTGGCCTCTTTTAATCGTCGCAGTGCAACCTTACTGGCTTTCTTGTTTTTCACACGGGCAACATTGGCATTTTCCCTGATCTGTTTTTGATAGAAAAGGTAGAGCGCAAGCAGACCTAAAGCTCCAAGCAGGTAAATCAGGTAGAACCCGAAGCTTCCAAAGAATATCTCCCCTTTGGGCGTTAATTCGATATTTCCCTGCTTAATAAACCGGATATCTTTGCCAAGGAATTTCACATCCTCTTTGGAGACAGTACTTGTAACCGATCGGTTAGCTGATCCATCGCCTTTGGAGACGTGGATTTTGAACTCCTGAGACGATTTCGTGACGTATCTGCCCGCAGCAGGATCGAAATAGACAAAATTAACAGGAGGGATGGTGTACTCCCCTGCAAATCTTGGAAGGAAAAGGTATTCAAAAGAGATATTTCCACTAAGTCCCTCGGCAGAAGTGGTGAAATTACTTTGCGTTTTCGGATCATAGACCTCGAAGTCGGCGGGTAATTTTAATTTTGGAGCGTTTATGAGTTTGATATTTCCGTTTCCGTTTACATCGAGTCTTAGCGTAATGGCATCGTTTTCTTTGACATTTGTGGATGAAATCGATGAACGAAGATCAAAACGGCCCACTGCCCCTGAGAAATCGCCCGGCCCTGCAGGTAATGGATTTACTGTTACCATAACCGGATCGCTGGTAACAGTTGCTTTTACATTGGCAAAGCTGTCAAAGAAATCATCAAAAAAGCTTTTTTGCTGTTTTACCCGCTGTTGAACAATACAATCAATCTTGACTTTGCCAATTGTTATCGTCCCGGTTTGCTGCGGGAAAATCAGTGTTTTCTTCAGCGTTCCAACATTGTAAATTTCGCCGTTAAACGATTCTCTTTGAAGTGAAATCTGCTGTGGCAATGCGACATCCTGTGACCAGAATCCCTCAAAACTTGGTAAGGAGATATCCTCAAAGCCGTTTAGATTAACTTTTGAATAAATTTTAATGGTTGCCATGGCATGGTCCCCTTTATACAGACTCTTTCGATCGAGAACTAATTTAACAAAAAGATCTGTTTTGGGAATACTCCCCGGTGTCGTTGTAACCTGTTCGGTTCCTCCACCCTTGGGTTTTGCGGAACCTTTTACGACTTCAATAGTCAGCGGGTTTGATGAAACTACGGTTCCGTTTGCATTTATGGAGGCTGGATTGATAACAAAACGACCATCTTTTTTTGCCTTTAGAACAAATAGATACGAGAATGAAACCGATTGCGAACTCACCCCGTTAACGATTTGAAAGGAACTGCTCTGGGAAGTCGATGGTCCCATAAGGATATCGAAATCAGATAGTTCAGGCAGTTTTAGATTTTGCCCTTTGGTATTTAGCGTGAACGCCAACCGGAATTGCTCCCCAAGTTCCACCACTTTAGGTGCTTCCATTGTAAAGCTCACTTGCTGGGAGATCCCGTGTAAACTAAATAGTAAAACACAAACTAAAAGATAGAGATGCTTAAGTCTCATAATGTCCTTATATATTTTAGTCATCAATTTTATTCAAAAATAGTTATTCTTACCAGTTTTTATCTACTTTGATTTTTTCAGCCCGTTGAGCCTGCGCTTTTTTTACTTTTTCCTGAGTCTGCTTCTCGTCATTTTCAAGTGCCTTCAACATCTGCTCCGCACTTTGCTTCGAAATTTTATTTTGCGGAGAGGGTTGTTTTTGATCTTTATTGTCCTGATCCTTGTTTGGGTCCTGCTTATCTTTATCTTTATTTTGGTCCTGCTTGTCTTTATCCTTGTCTTTATCCTTGTCCTTGTCTTTATCCTTGTTTTTATCTTTTTTATCCTGATCCTTCTTTTTCTGCTCCTGATCCTTCTTCTTCATCTTCATAGCATAAGCCAGGTTATACTTAGTCTCAGGATCATTAGGGTTGATTCGCAAGGCCTTTTCATAGGCCTGGATACTTGGATCAAACTTTTTCTGCGCAAGCAGGGAGTTTCCAAGATTGTGATAGACCAATGTTTTTTCTATCGGATCCTTGGTTTTATCGGCGAGTTTTTCGAATTCAGAGGCTGCCTGATCAGGTTTGTTTTGTTTGTAAATGGAGTTTGCAAGATTGAACTGCCATTTGAAATCTTCAGGTTTTAGTTCCAATGCCCTGCGATAGGCGACTTCTGCCTTTCCAAAACTTATGGTATCTAGTTTTGAGGTATCCTTGAGGCCTTCATTATAAAAACCGTTTCCTTCACGGATGAATTTTCGTTCTTTTTGTGCAAAAGCCCCGGGGGCAGAGACAAATATCAACAGGATTAATATTATTTTCTTCATTACACTGCTCATTTTTGATTACCAAATAACCTGAAATTACGAAGCCATTTATTTTTCCGGTCGAGAATCATAAAATCGATTAAAATCAAGACGAGGGCAATTACCAGAAACAAGGGGAACTGGTCGTTGTATTCCGAATAATCGCGGGAGTTCAATTCCGATTTCTCCATTTTTTCGATTTCATTGAAAAGATTATTCAACCCCACCTCGGCATTGTTGGCCCTGATATAGCTTCCACCACCTGCAGTTGCAATTTGGGTTAGCATGTTTTCATCAAGTTTTGTAACCACAATATTATTTTGCTTGTCTTTGAGGAAATCACGGCTTCCTGATCCTCCTACAGGGATGGGTGCCCCCTGCGGTAGCCCCATGCCAATGGTATGGATAATGATTTTTTTATCATGAGCCTCTTTTGCAGCACCTATTGCATCATCTTCATGATTTTCACCATCTGTGATGACGATTACGGCTTTGCTTCCTGTAAACTCCGGGGTGAATGATTTAATTGCCATTTGAATAGCGGCACCAATTGCTGTTCCCTGCACAGGGACGATCCCCGGACTTATCCCATCAAGGAATAATTTAGCTGATACATAATCGGTTGTAATGGGAAGCTGAACATAGGCCTGACCCGCAAAAACGATTAGTCCAATTTTATCATTGCGAAGCCGTTCGGTCAGTTTTGCTATAGCGCGTTTGGCCCGTTCGAGCCTGTTTGGCTTAATATCTTCAGCCATCATACTATTCGAAACATCTAGCGCAATAATCAACTCGACCCCTTTTCTTTTAGAGGTTACCAGCTTTGATCCAAACTGAGGCTGTGCCAGAGCCCCGATGATAAAGGCTAAAGCCAACATCCAAAGGGTGAATTTAATAAAAGGGCGTTCTGCTGAGGCACTTGGCATTAGCTGGGCGATTAATGCCCTGTCGCCAAACAGACGCAATGATCGAATCCTGTTCAATCTCGAAAGGATAAACAAGACAACGAATGCAGGTATGACCAGCATTAGATAAAAATATTCGGGATGTGCAAATCTAAATGATTCCATAGCTCAATTTTTTTCTGATTCCTTTACGGAATGTGCCTGAAAACTGCAAATTGCAGAATTAAAGCTAAAAGCGCAAGAACGAGTGCACCCAGCGCAAACCGGCGATATTCCTCATTCTTTTTGCTGAACTCTTTATTTTCAATTTTTGATCGTTCCAGACGATCAATCTCTTTGTATACTTCAACCAATGTTTTATTGTTGGTTGCCCTGAAATATTTACCATCGGTGGTATTGGCTATATCCTGCAATGTTTTCTCATCGATCTTAACCTCCATGTCACGCATCTGCACACCGAAAGGGGTTTGTACCGGGTATGGAGCAGTCCCAATTGTTCCTATTCCGATTGTGTAAACCCTTATGCCGAAAGTTTTTGCTATCTCAGCAGCAGTGATAGGTGCGATTTCTCCGCGGTTATTTTCTCCGTCAGTTAGCAGAATGATCACCCTTGATTTGGCCTCACTGTCCTTCAAACGCGAAACTGCATTGGCTAATCCCAGCCCGATGGCTGTTCCGTCTTCAATCATTCCGCTTTGTAAATCCTGAAACAGATTAATTAATACGGCGCGGTCTGTAGTGAGCGGGCACTGCGTGAAGCTTTCTGCCGAGAAGACGACCAATCCGATCCGATCATATTGTCTCCCTGAAACAAACTTTGTGGCAACAGCTTTTGCCGCTTCCAGTCTGTTTGGCTGAAAGTCGCGCGCAAGCATTGAACTTGACAAGTCGAGCGCAATCATAATATCGATTCCTTCAACGGTCTGGTTCTGCCAGCTGTCCGAGGACTGTGGCCTTGCCAGACAAACAATTAATAAGGCCAGTGATCCAATTTGCAGGGCGAAAACTGCATGACGCAACGCATGTTTCCAGGTTAGCGGGGTTTTTCTAAATGCCTCAATCGAACTGATCTGAATGCTAGCCTTTGATCTTTTTTGACGCACAATATACCACACGATCATTGGAAGTAACCCAAACAGCAGATAAAACAGTTCAGGTTTTGCAAATATGATATTGTTCATAGCTGATTTTCCTCTTTTTTATCTTTCAAATCAACAATTACCTCTTCCTTCACCTCAGGATCAGGAATCACAGTAACTGCTTCATTTGTTGTTTCTTTTACAAACAAATAGGCGTTTGAAAGCATATTGAAATTTTCGTCCGGAAGTGGCGATAGTTTTGCAAATTTTACCAGATCGGCTAATTCGAGAATCTGTTTTAATTCGAGTACCGATTTGCCATCAATTTCTACCTTAAGATTCTTAAATCCGGTTAAGATCTCCGGTGTGGTCTGCTCCATTGCAGCCATTTCGAACCGTTCTTCGATGTAGATCCGGACAATATCTGTAAGCCTGGTGTAATAATCCTTTACCTTTTCCTGCTGCCATAATTGCTCACTCTTTAATTTGTCAAGTTCTTGTAACGCAATGATATGAGGTGGTAATTTTGGCTTTGCCGGGCGTTGAAACAGGGGTCTGTTTTTTCTCCTTCTGCTAATGGTATAGATGATCAAAAACACAATAGCTGCAAGAAGAATTATTGCCAGTAACCATGGGGCAATCTCTTTAAACGTAACAGGTGCAGTAAATGGCTTTTTAATATCTACGGGCCCTTTTTTAAGGTCAACCGGAGGGTATTTCACAAATAATATTAAACTGTTACTTCTCACCGAATCGGTTCGTTCTCCATTTTTGAATCTAAAGTAAAATGGAGGAATATAATGAGCTCCACTGTCGAAGCAGGTTACCAGATAGGTTTGCTTTAATTGAATACGGGTACCTTCAAGTTTGGAGGTGTCGATTTTTGATCGTTTCAGTACCTCAATCTTTTGAATAGAATCGGGGAGTTGGGAAAATACAACTTTCGTGCCGGCTTCCTGCTCAACAACGACAAGCAATTTTATCTGATCACCCAACCAGATCGAGTCGTGTTCAAGGGCAGTTTTCAGCCTGATCTCCTGACCGTTTGCCAGCAAGAGAGAACTGAAAAAGATACCCAGTAAGCATAAATATTTCAATTTAACTGTTCTGTTCATAATTTATGTTCTCTTTTCTTGAAAAGCGCAACGAGCGACTTGACGTAATCTTCACGTGTACTGATATTTACATAGTCCAGGCCGGTTTTTTTTAACAGGTTGTCCAGTTGCTTGTTTCTGTCGCTCCAATGTTTTCTGTAAGTTTCCCTTACATTCCTGCTCGACGAATCGACCCATAAGTATTCTCCAGTCTCTGCATCTTTGAATTTTATCATTCCAACCGAGGGTAACTCAGCCTCACGTTCGTCATAAATACGCAGTCCCACCATATCGTGTTTATTGTTCGCGATCGAAAGTGCCTGCTCCATAGAGGCGGGATCATCCATTAAATCGGAGATGATAAAGGCGGTAACCCTTCGCTTCATGGCATTGGTGAGGTATCGTAAGGCAACTGAAATATCAGTCCTTCTTGAAACAGGTTCAAATTCGATCAGTTCACGGATTATCCTTAAGGTATGTGTCCGTCCCTTTTTGGGAGGGATAAATTTCTCGATGCGGTCGGAAAAGAAGATAACCCCTATTTTATCGTTATTCGAGATTGCCGAAAATGAAAGTATTGCAGCAAGTTCTACAATTACGTTCTTTTTCAAATGCTCAACGGTCCCAAATTCACGGGAACCGCTGACGTCGACCAGCAACATCACCGTCAGCTCCCGCTCTTCTTCGAATATTTTGATAAACGGGTGACCATAGCGGGCAGTTACATTCCAGTCGATATTCCTAATATCGTCACCGAATTGATATTCACGTACCTCGCTGAATGCCATACCACGCCCCTTGAAGGCACTGTGATATTCTCCGGCAAAAATATTGCGCGAGAGCCCTTTGGTCTTTATCTCAATTTTCCGAACTTTTTTTAATAGTTCCGATGCTTCCACTTTTCTAATTTATTGAATTACTGACAATAATAATGCATGCCGTGTGTTTCACGACAATGATTTTGTTATTCGTTCACTAAGGAACTTCAATGGTATTCAATATTTCGCTGATGATCTCTTCAGTGGTGAGATTATTTGCTTCAGCTTCGTAGCTTAATCCGATACGGTGACGCAAAACATCATGGCATACCGCCCGGATATCCTCAGGAATTACGTAACCACGGCGCTTGATAAATGCAAATGCCTTGGCAGCCTGAGCCAGACTGATCGATGCCCGTGGAGATGCTCCGTAAGTAATCATCTCTGCAAACTTGGCTAAGCCGGCAGCTTTAGGATCACGCGTTGCGAAAACGATGTCTACAATATATTTTTGGATTTTCTCGTCCATGTAAACCTCTTTCACGATATCCCTTGCTCTGACAATATCTTCGGGTTTTAAAACCTTCTTTGCCTTAGGGAAATCTTTGAGAAGATTCATTTGAATGATTAATCGCTCCTCCTCTTTTTTCGGATAGTTTAGTACTACCTTTAACATAAAACGGTCAACCTGAGCTTCAGGCAGACGATAGGTTCCCTCCTGCTCGATCGGGTTCTGTGTTGCCATTACAAGGAATGGATTCTCAAGCGGATAGGTGTGTGCTCCAATGGTAACCTGGCGCTCCTGCATGGCCTCAAGTAAAGCCGATTGCACCTTCGCCGGCGCCCGGTTGATCTCATCTGCCAATACGAAATTTGTAAAAATTGGTCCCTTGCGAACCATAAACTCCTCATTCTTCTGACTGTAGATCATCGTTCCGATTAAGTCGGCAGGCAAAAGGTCGGGGGTAAACTGAATTCTGGCAAATTTTGCATCGATAGTATTTGCAAGTGTATTGATTGCCAATGTCTTGGCCAGTCCGGGAACACCCTCAAGAAGGATATGCCCATCGGAAAGTAAACCGATCAGCAAACTTTCGACCAAATGTTTCTGACCTACAATTACCTTGTTCATCTCCATGGAGATGAGATCTACAAATGAGCTTTCCCTTTGAATTCGTTCGTTAAGTTCTCTAATATCCAATGTCTGATCCATAATCCAATAGATAATTAATTATTGTGCTTTAAAAACGGTTACGAAAATAGCATTTTGAATTGTTTCATTAGCCATGATTTAATTAAAAAATGTTAAGTGTACACATTATATTGATAGAAAGGGTTGAAAATTCTATTTGATTCAATTTATAACCCCTTTGATTTTGGATATGTAGAAGGAGCTCTATTGCTATAAACCACCTTGGGATGGATATTTGAAATTATTCCTTTTTTAATTTGTATTAATCTCAAAATACCAACACCTATCTTTCTTTAAGAACAACAATACTATAAACTTCAATATTCTAATTTAATTGATACCTGACAAATGAGATTTATTTTTTTAGTGGAAACCATTTTGAAAATTCAATATTCAAAACAAATTAATGTTTCACTTAACGCTTCAGTCCTACAAAAATAGCGCCAAAAATATAGACTTTGATTATTAATTTTAGATATTAAAATTGAGAAGACCAAGACTCAACATCAATTCTGTAATTTATCTGAACAATATCATCTTTACGAATAATTAAAGTCCTATTTTTGTAGCATAATTCATTATATATCATTTATTTTATTTTTAAGCGATGATGAATATGGATATTAAAGCATTAATAATGTATTGCTTATGAAGCCCAAAATAGCCGCACAATCGGGTACCTTCGAATCCAGCGACGTAATAATTCTCATCGAACCTCTTCCCGACAACTCGGGCCGGAAACTCGAAATCTCGTCAACTGTGATGCAACAATATGGTACAAGTTTCAATCGGATCATTGTGGATATCCTGGATTCGTGGCAGATGACTGATATTCATCTTATCGCCAAGGACAAAGGTGCCCTGGAGCCTACAATTAAAGCACGGCTTGAGACTGCAATCAAACGTTCGTTGGAACAACAGGAGGGTACGCTTAAATAACTGTTTTATGTTATGGTGAAAAACTTTAAAAAACGAAGAACCATGCTTTACATTCCCGGAAATAATCCGGCTATGATTCAGCAGGGGGGAGTTTATGGGGCCGACAGTATATTACTTGATCTCGAAGATGCCGTAGCACTCAATCAAAAAGATGCTGCACGGGCACTTGTTCGAAATATGATTAAAGTGGTCGATTTCTACGACGCAGAGGTTTGTGTCAGGATCAACCACCTAAGCACCCCCTTCGGATTGGCCGATCTCGAAGAGATTGTTCCGCTTCAGCCTTCTGCAATTCGCTATCCAAAAACTGAATCCCCGGAAGAGGTGGCCGAATTACTGAAGATTATTGAGAAGATCGAAGACCGGCACGGCCTTCCACACAATAAAATGACCCTTCATGCGATGATTGAAACTGCGATGGGGGTCCAGAATGTTTTTAATATTGCGAGCAAGTTTAGCCGGGTGGATGCAATAACAATTGGTGGACAAGATCTTACTGCTGACATGAATATCGTTTACACACCTGATGGTATGGGTATCGATTTTGCACGAAAACGAATCGTTATGGCTGCTAAAGCTAGTCATATTGATGTTCTCGATACGATATTTCCAGATGTAAATGATGAAGAGGGGCTTCGCATAGAGACTGAATATGCAAAAAAGATTGGATTCACCGGAAAGGCAGTGATCAATCCCCGTCAGATTGATATTATTCATAAGATTTTCACACCCACAGAGGAGGAGATCCGGAAAGCTTTTCATATCGTTAAAGAATTTAAAATGAATACGGCTGCCGGCATTGGTGTTTTTGCCATCGATGGCAAAATGGTTGATGCACCTGTGGTGGCAAGGGCAGAATATATCTTGAAGCTGGCTAATGTGACGGTTGGATAGAAGGCTGCTGGCTGCTGGCTACTGGCTACTAGCAACTAGCTACTGGCAACTAGCTACTTGCGGCTGGCTGCTTGCAATGTCTGGCACCTTGCGTCTGGCGGCAGGCAGATATTTCACTGATTAGATAATCTCGTCTGTAGTTAGCCAGCCGCGAGTTGCCAGTTGCAAACCACTCTTTCATAATTAAATCGTATTTAATAATTAATATTTTCTCCAATGTTAAATAGTCTGGGTAGGG
>CANJNY010000163.1 GCA_947475715.1 Prolixibacteraceae bacterium | reverse complement strand
TTCGGGGCATTGAATGAAAGTTCAATTGCATGGAAAGTTGCTGAACGGGCACATGAAGAAGGGGCTATTTTTACCCTGTCGAATGCTCCTATTGCGCTTCGAATGGGTGAGATACAGGTTCTGGCTAACAAATGCAACTCGATTGTTATCCCTGCTGATGCTGCAAATGTTGAGGATCTTGAGGCGTTGATTAGTAAATCAGTTGAGGTTCTTGGAGGAAAATTGGATTTCATCTTACATTCAATCGGAATGTCTCCTAACGTGAGAAAAGGAAGACATTACAGTGACCTGGATTATGATCTGCTTAACAGAACACTGGATGTTTCTGCAGTATCTTTCCATAAAGTATTGCAAACAGCCAGAAAGCTGGATGCGATCAATGAATGGGGTTCTGTACTGGCACTCTCCTATGTTGCTGCACAACGTACTTTTTACGGCTATAACGATATGGCTGATGCGAAATCGCTTCTTGAGTCAATTGCCAGAAGTTTTGGCTATATCTACGGCAACGAACGTAAAGTGCGTATTAATACGATCTCACAGTCTCCAACTCCAACCACTGCAGGTAATGGTCTGAAAATGTTTGGTAATTTGCTCGATTTCTCTGAACGTATGTCACCGCTGGGTAATGCAACCGCAGATGAGTGTGCCGATTATTGTGTTGTGATGTTTTCGGATCTTACTAAAAAAGTTACGATGCAGAACCTTTTCCATGACGGAGGATTCTCTTCGATGGGAATGAGTGTTAGTGCAATGGAACAATATAATAAGGGCTTTGAAGAGCCGGGTCATAAATTCGATTAATTCGGGTTTGGATAAATAAAAAAAGCGCTCTTAAGGCGCTTTTTTTATTTATCGTTTATGTAGTCCGCACTCTTTTGTGTCGGGGTTTTCCCAATACCATCGGCCGGCCCTGATATCTTCGCCCGGGAATATGGCCCTGGTGCATGGCTGACATCCAATACTTGGAAATCCTTTGTCATGTAATGGATTGTAGGGGATCCCGTTAGCTTTAATAAATTCGGTAACCTGTTCTTCACTCCAGTCAATTAACGGATTCAATTTAATCAACCCGTTCGCTTGGTCCCATTCGATCCGTTGCATATCGTGACGGGTAACCGATTGTTCTCTGCGTAAACCACATATCCATACCTCCAAACCGTTGAAAGCACGTTTTAAGGGTCCTATCTTTCTGATATTGCAACAAAGTTTTCTGTTTTCAATGCTCTCAAAGAACAGATTGATCCCCTTTGAATTGACCATATTCTCTACTTCACCGGCCTCGGGAAAATAAACAGTCATCCGGATACCATATTTATGATTGGTCCGGTGTATCAGATCATAAGTTTCGGGGAAAAGCCTTCCGGTATCAAGGGTGAATATTTTAGTGGTTTTATCGATTTTTGTCACCATCTGAGTTAACACCTGGTCCTCGAGTCCCAGACTACTTGATAAGGCTATTTTAGAGCCATATCCTGCAAGGAATCCTTCGAGTAATTCTTCTGCAGATGCGTTACTGTATTGTTGATTGAGTGCTTTTATTTGTTCTTGCATCATTTAACCGATTATATTTGACAACAAAAATAGTTTAAAATAGTGATTATTTTCAAATTATCACATTTTCAAATCTTCGAATTTATTGAATACTCTCTGCTGATCAACTCTGGTAAGCGTCCTATCTTGGCAGCGAAAACAAAAACTCCAGCCCTCCCTCTTTGCGTTTTCGTGCCGAGATTTCACCCTTAAAACTGATAATTGCATTCTTAACAATGGCTAATCCCAATCCTGTTCCTCCCTCTTTACGGGAGCGTCCGGAATCTACCCTGTAAAATCGTTCAAAAAGCCGGGAGAGGTGTTCTTCATTAACCCCTGGGCCATTATCCGAGAACGAAAAATAGTGAAAAGTATTGTCTTCGTGGTATTTAGTAATCGAAATAGTGATATGGTCACCGGCATAATTGACCGAGTTTTCCATTAAATTGCGGAAGACTGAAAAAATCAGGGAATGGTTCGCATTGATGATCAACTCCTCCGGAATTGAACATTCTACCTGGATGCTTTTTTGCCTGATCTGATCACTAAAACTCTCAATGGCTTCATTGATCGCTTTTATAACCTGAACTTTTTCGCGGACATAGAGTTCGGAATACTCTTCAATCTTATTTAGAAGCGAGATGTCATTGACCAATTGGGTAAGGCGTTCTGACTGGTTGTAGGCTTTTTTAATAAAATAGTGCTGTTTACTCAGTTCCAGATCCGGGTTGTTTAAAACGGTTTCCAGATAACCTTTAACCGATGAAATGGGGGTCTTTAGCTCATGCGAGATATTCGAGGTGATTTGCTGTTTCATTATGCTTCGGCGCATCAACTGTGTCTGGTCGGAAATGAGAATCTCAAAGCTTTTGTCGGGGAAGATAATGCACTGAATATGAAAATGAAATTTGTCTTTCTGTAAAGTATATTCAATGCGGGGTAATTCATTTAGCTGATAGGTCGTATTGTCTGAAATGGCTTGGTCAATAAACCGGGTAACCTCGCTCAACTCTTCAGCAAGAAACAGATTCTCAATCGATGTTGTGGTCTCCTCCGAAATAATGTTGATATAGAAAATAAAGTGGCTGTTATTAAGGATTGGTTTTTTATCTGCCGAAAAGAAGCCAACCCCTTCGTTGAGTACGAAAAGATGGCTGATCAACTTCTCTTTTTCAAGCATAAGCTCAGTCTTGGTTTTGCGCAACTGTTGGTACAGCTGAATAATTTCACGACTGATAAATCCGAGTTCATCGTTTGGAAACCGGGTATCCTCATTGATATTGATCGCCCCTTTGCGTCTGATCTGGACTGCAAAATCTTTGAGCTTTGTTATCGAATCGGCAATATGATTGGCAATATATCGAAGTAAAAATCCAAAAGCGATAAAAAGAAAAACCAGAAACAGGATAAATGCAGTGTCAACCTTTAAAAATGCTTTTATCTGAGTGTCATAAATGAAGGCAGCACGGATGATATAATTGGGATAAGTTTTGGCATAATAGATATATTTTTCGTTGGTGCTCGCCGACAGGCGGATATTTTCCCCGAAGCCCTCCTTTAGTGCCTGAATGATTTCGGGCCGTTCCTTATGATTCTCCATAGACTTATAGTCAATTATGGTGTTGTCATATAGAACATTACCGCTAAGGCTGATTACGCTGATTCTGACTTTGGAAGCAGGGATCAGGATTTTTAGACTGTCGAGCTTTGAATAGGATTTCTCCTTGTCGATTTGGTTGTGCCCGATGTACCGATTTGTAAGTTCGGTATATTCATTCAGATTGGTTTCTATTTCACCGATCCTGTAATGGTGCTCTCTTTGATGCTGGTAAAGAATTATTGAAATGGTAAATATTCCAAAGAGGAGTAGGTAGTAGAAAAACAGTTTCCACTTGATCGTTTTTTTATCGAAAAACATAAATTAAGCTTAATCTCACATTTCAAAATAATAGCCAAATCCCGGTTTATTCCGTATGTAACTTCCGTACTCTTCCATTTTTCGTCTTAGCCGGGTCATATTTACATCAACCGTACGATCAGTAACGATAACATCGCTTTCCCAGATTCTGCGTAGAATTTCTTCCCTTGAAAAAATGCGTCCCGGTGTTTTGGCCAGCAGCGAAATTATCTCATATTCCTTCCGGGTAAGGTCGATTTTTTTATCACCCAGAATCAGCCGTTTAGTTTCGAGATCGATAGCTAATTTACCCATATTAAGCAAGGTTGAAGCGACCTCGGCAGGGGAGACTTTAGCCCTTTTGAGAACCGCTTTTACGCGTGCCTGCAACTCTTTGATTGAAAATGGCTTTATAATATAGTCATCTGCCCCAAGGTTAAATCCGGTAAGCATATCGTTTTCGGCATCTCTGGCAGTAAGAAAAATGATTGGAACATCAAGGTTCATCTCCTTTCTGATTCTTTGCGCAAGGCTGAATCCCGATATCTTTCCCATCATCACATCAAGAATCATCAGATGGTATCCGGTAAGATCCCGTTTTAAGGCCTCTTCTGCCGAAAATGAGGTGTCAACCAGGTATCCTTCACTCTCGAGATTAAATTGCAAAATTTCATTGAGATCCTCTTCGTCCTCAACTACGAGTATCCGAAATTTTTCATTCATAATTATTTATCTTCGATCTATTTCTTATGCTTAATAATTTCACCATTGACTACAAATGATATTGATTCTGCAATATTTGTAGAGTACCCTGAGATTCTTTCGAATAGATTGATAATGATTAGGATATTTGCTGCAACAACTACTATTTCAGATTGATGCATCATTTCTGTTAACATTGTTGAGGCTATTTCTCTGCACTCCTCTTTTATTTCTTGTGCCTTAATTGTAATTTGTTCAGCAAATTCCAGGTTATGTCCATTAACCAATTCCACCACGTCTGAAAATATATTTTTTGTTTTTTCTCCAATCAGTTCAAGCCCAAGTTCCTGAATAAGCTGCTCGTATTCCTGAAGCGGCTCTATCCGTTTAGCAATGCTGACGGCATGATCACCAATTCGTTCAAGATCGTTGTTTATCTTTAATGCAGATATAATGTACCTTAGATCTGACGCAACTGGCTGCTGAAGTGCAAAGATTTTCTGACACAACTTATCAATCTTAACATCCAGATTATTGATATATTCATCATTTGCGATCACTTTCTTTGCCAATACCAAGTCGTTTGTGTTCAATGCTAAGATCACATCATTAACCTGATGGTTAACCTGGGAACACATTAGCTTCACTTTATGAGCTAGTTTGTCGAGCTCTGAGTCGAATATTCTGTAATTTTCCATGTTCTAAATGTAATAAATAATTAATAATCAACCAAAACGACCTGTAATATAATCTTCAGTTTGTTTCTTT
Organism: Prolixibacteraceae bacterium; assembly: GCA_947475715.1. Taxonomy (GTDB): domain Bacteria; phylum Bacteroidota; class Bacteroidia; order Bacteroidales; family Prolixibacteraceae; genus JAAFHB01. The sequence goes on along the minus strand of CANJNY010000163.1, from coordinate 5,858 downwards.
TCGGGATTGGTGAAGATTTTTCTCGTTTTATCATATTCTATTAACTCTCCCAGGTAGAAGAATGCGGTATTATCACTGATACGAGCTGCCTGTTGCATGTTATGCGTGACAATGACAATGGTATAATGCTCCTTGAGTTGAACAATTAGTTCTTCAATTTTGGCTGTCGATAGCGGATCAAGTGCGCTGGCTGGCTCGTCCATCAAAACAATCTCAGGGTTTACGGCCAATGTGCGGGCAATACAGAGTCTTTGCTGTTGCCCTCCGGATAAACCGAGTGCAGAGTCTCCCAGACGATCTTTTACCTCATCCCAGATGGCGGCATTCTTCAATGCGGTTTCTACAATCTCGTCAAGCTGGTGTTTGTTATTTATTCCATTGATTTTAGGCCCGTAAGCAATATTTTCATAGATCGATTTGGCGAACGGATTGGATTTCTGAAATACCATCCCCACTTTTTTGCGTAAATTGACTACATCAATATTTTTATCGTAGATATTAACGGAGTCAATCATTACCTTTCCCTCTATTTTAACTCCGTCGATCAGATCATTCATCCTGTTAAGACTCCGCAAAAAGGTTGATTTACCGCACCCCGATGGGCCGATAAATGCAGTTACCTTCTTCTCCGGTATTTGAATGGAGATATTATTCAGCGCCATTTTTCCGCTGTAATAGAGAAACATATTTTCAGTATGGATTTTTTCAACTATCATAATCAATGATTTTTCTTTTTTCTGATTCTATATCTTAAAACGACTGCCGACATATTAAGGGTAAATGTAAGCAGTAGCAGCACACATGTGGTTCCGAACTGGATAGGTAAAGTCTGGTCGACATTAGCCGATTGGGTTGTCAACACATAAATGTGGTATCCCAAAACCATAAACTGGTCGCTAATTCCGGGTAACGTGGCCAGGTAATAGGCAGCACCGGTAAATAATATGGGGGCCACTTCACCTGCACCGCGGCTTACCGCCAGTATAGTCCCGGTCATAATCCCTGAAAGGGAACCCGGAAGGACAATTTTCCAAATCGTTTGCCATTTTGTTGCTCCGAGTGCAAGGCTTGCTGCACGAAGTTCCTGAGGTACCGTTTTTAGCGCTTCTTCAACCGATACAATAACCACCGGAAGTGTCAGCAAGGCCATTGTAAGACTTGCCCAGAGCAAATTGGGCTGTCCCCACCTGAGGGTTCCACCGTAAAAAGCACTATCCACATTGGCACCCACGAATTTGATAAAGAATCCTAAACCAAATAAACCATAGATAATCGATGGTATAACTGCTAGCGTGCGGACTGCAAAACGGATTGTTTTGGCAATTATGGAATTTTCCTTGGCATATTCGGTAAGGTAAATTGCCGTAATGGTACCAAATGGCACCGCGGCAATCGACATGATGATCACCAGTAAGGCTGTTCCATAGATAGCCGGAAATATTCCCCCTTTAGTCATCCCTTCGGTGGGGAAGCTGGTGAGAAACTCCCAGGATAGCTGACTTTTACCTCCAATAAAAATCACGACCAACATTATGATTACGATCGCAATGATTATAATTGCCGAGACCAGGGTAATACCCTCAATGACAATTCCCTTTATATTTTTTCTAAAGCTGTTTATCATTTTCCCTGTATTCTTTTCATGAGTTTTCCTTTGACATAAAATTCAGCAATCGCATTGATCACGAAAGTGAATACAAACAACAGCGATCCGATAAGAAACAGCACGTTGTAGTGAGTATCTCCGAATACGACCTCTGCCATTTCTGCTCCAATAGTTGCGGCCAGTGTTCTTACCGATTCGAAGGGATTCAAATCCATCAGTGCAGCGTTTCCTGTTGCCATAAGTGCGATCATCGTTTCTCCGAAAACCCTTCCAATTCCAAGTAGTATTGCAGCAAAAATTCCAGGGGTGGCTGCTGGCAGGATAACAAAAAAGGCTGTTTGCCATCTCGATGCACCCAGTGCAAGTGAGGCTTCATAAAAGGATTTTGGTACTGCAGTTAAGGCATCTTCAGTGATTGTGAAAATGATTGGAATAGCGGCGATTCCCATCGCGATTCCTCCCACAAAAGAGTTCAGTCTTGTTTCGTAGTGGAAAACTCCCTGTAAAAATGAGGCTAAAACCATAAGGGCAAAGAACCCAATTACCACTGAAGGAAAACCAGCAAGAAGTTCGATGGTTGGTTTAATAATCTCTTTCATCTTTTTATTTGCAAACACGGCGGTATACAAGGCCGCAAGAATCGCTATGGGTGCTGCAAAAAGCATTGAGATCAGTGTAATTTTAAAGGTTCCAAGAATAAGTGCCAAAAGACCATATCGGGGTTTCTCCGATACAGGTACCCACTCCTTGGAGGTAAGGGTCTTAATAGCAGACCGGTTATCATCGGTCCCGCTTCCTGCGCTTACGGTGTATTTTTTATCAGAACCTTCAATAGATGCCGGTTCTTTAGTTTGAACTCCATATTGTTCCTGCGGCTCTTGTTTGTCGGTTACCTCCCCGTAAGTTTCCTGAGCGCCATCTTTTGAAGCGCTGTCGGTAACTGCACCATAAGTTTCCTGAGTATTGCCATTTGTATTATTATCCGTAACCGCACCGTAGGTTTCCTGAGAGGCTTGTTCCGTTTTTGTTGATTTTATCTCTTTTGAATTGCTGAATATGGGGAAGGCTTCCCGGAAGACAAAAAAGAAAATAAGTACGATAATTGTAATTGAAAGAAAGGCGACACCCTTAATTACTTTCTCGGCCAGGTAATCACCCAGGCGAAATTTTTTTCGTGTGATGTCAATCAACGACGCTTGTTTTTTTTCACTGTCTGAAGATTTCGAACTCTTCACTTTAGTGCTTTTTTTTGCCATTTACTTGATTTCTTTGGGCTGAATGAATTAATTTTAGAACAAAGGAAGCGAATAACTTCTGTGACAAAGTTATTCGCTTATGAATCATTTTTATCGCTTTTATTTTCAATTCACTGATGATTTATTTAACAGGGAAGTAACCCATGTCTACGACCAGTTTTTGTCCTTCAGCACTTAAAATCCAATCGATGTATTTTTTCATTTCGCCTGTTGGCCTGTTACGCAGGTACATGTAAAGATATCGGGTAATAGGATATTCACCGGTTTTGATTGTTTCTGCTGTTGCAGCAAATGCAGGACTGTTCGCATCTTTCTTTACTTTACAGATTGAAATCCCTTCAGCATAAGCAGCTCCTCCGTATCCGATTCCGTAAGTATCTTTTTTGACTGCATTTACAACGGCTGCGGTTCCGGGAAGTGTCTGGCAATTTGTTGCATAGTCTCCCATTACAACATTCTCCTGGAAGAATACATAAGTTCCTGAGCTGTTCTCTCTTCCGTATAGTTTGATCGACTGATCATCTCCGCCTAGTTCTTTCCAGTTTGTAATTTCGCCTCTGAAAATTTTGCCTAATTGATCAACTGACAATTCTGTAACTTTACTTGCAGCATTTAGGTATATAGTGATACCATCTTTTGCACAGGCAACTTCAACACCAAGTGTATTATACCTTGCTTTGAGTTTTTCCTTTTCAGTGCTTTTCATCTTGCGGCTTGCATTGGCAATATCGGTTGCACCATTGATCAACGCTGAAATTCCAACTCCTGAACCACCACCTGTTACCTGAATCGATGCTCCACTGTTGGTCTTCATGTATACTTCAGCCCATTTTTGGGCCAAAATTACAAGTGTGTCAGAACCCTTAACTGTAATTCGCTCAGGAGCTGCAGTGAATGCAAAGCAAACAACACCTAACAAAACTGCTAAAATGGCCGACTTTAATAAATTGAATTTTTTCATTGTTCTAATTATTTTATGTTTAACTTTTAACGTTACTGCAGGATACAGGATTCAAATTTAGATTAAAAATCTTTATGTCTGAAACCTGTTACCATCATTATTAAAATTTAGCCTGAATTCTAAGCGTAAATACATTGGCAGGTACAACCTTGCTGTAATCGAGTCCTTTTGCAACTTTTACCCCATTGGCCTGTACATAGTCTTCTGTTAATAAACCGGTAGTACCAACTTTTTCATTTTGAACGATTTCGTAGCAGGCAGTAATTCTGATGTTATCATCAAAGTAGTGGTGTAAGGCAAAACCAAAAGTTGAGGTTGCCAAATCACCTTTCCCACTCATCTTGTTTGCAAGGGTAACAGCATCAGTGGTTGTAAATCCTTTTACTTTAACCTGACCTCCTTTGATATCTGTGTTTGGATCATAGAAGTCATAACGGAAGGCGAGTTGATTTCTCTTTCCAAGATTTTTGATCAGATACAAGTAACCTCCTGCAAAATTATTCTGAAAATTTGCCACCCCCGGGATTGCAGCGGCCGAACCGGCTGCGGCAACGGGTGCATAACCAATTGTTGCATTTTTACCCGCAAGATATTCTCCCTTTAAGGACATACCACCAAGCACATCCACAAATAGTTGGAATTCTCCACCTAACCAATTTCTGGAAACACGATCTCCAAACTTAATATCACTAACTGTTGTGTAATCACCACTTAATGTTTTAAGCGCATTTGACTTTGCTGCGCCAAAGTATCCGTGAGCACCAAAATCAAGTCCACCAAAGTTTCCAAGAGTAAGGTTATATGTAATTCGTGCCATGACATCTTTAAAGTTATCATAGTCAATATTATCCGTAGCATTGACATTGGTTCCGGCGTTGTTGGTAACCGTTAATCCATCATTACCATTAAAAACAGCCAGCTGCATGTGTATGGGTGCACTCGAAGGATTGAATTCCAGTTTGGCTCCAATAGCACGTTCGCCAGGATATAAGGACCTTATGATTAAAGATCTTTCAATTAATTCACGTTGGCTTGATGAGTATTCAACTTCGTAGTTTGGGCGGTTAAATTTTCCGACAAATAAACTGAAGGTTTTCGACCAATGATCGTTAACTACAACATAGGCATCTTTTAACGATAGTGATCCCGGAGCAAAGTCAGGTTGTAAAACAAATTTTACACCATCAGTTGCCTCGTATGTAAATTTTAGCCTAACTCTGCGTAAGGAGAAATAGTTTTGCGATTTGGCTAGCAATGCAGGACTTTCGAAATTCTGATACTGAGCCTGAATATAGCCCGAAACTTTAATCTTTGTCAGTTTTGAAAGATCCGACTCGCTTGTAGCAGCTCTTTCAAGGAGTCCATTGACCTTGTCGTTTAATTCCGATATTTTTTCGGCTTGACTTTGTTCCTGGGCACTTAAATTAAGTGCCATAACGGATACCACTAAGAATAAGAATACTTTTAGCTTTTTCATGTTTTAAATTAAATGATTTTCAACATAACAAAAATTGTATTACGGTGTTACATTTCTGTTACAGAATGATTAAATGATGTTACATCTTTGTGATGTTCTGATGGCAGTATCCCGGATTATTGCCTCATACATAAGGTTGGTATACTTGATGATTGGGAAGAGTTTTGGAATAATTAGTATCCTTGTTTTTAAATAATACTTTTGGCACTTAATTTTTTTCGAAAACACAGCAATGAACAAGCTTAAATTTTTGCGTTACCTTACCTCATCTTCCTCCGTCAGACACAAAAATCTGAATTTCGAACCTGTTCCAGTGGATATTGAAATTAACAGCAAAGATTTTGGAGCTGATTTTTATTGGGGAGTCGCAACTGCTGCCTATCAGATTGAAGGGGCATGGAATCAACATGGGAAAGGGGAGTCTGTTTGGGACAGATTTACCAATAAGCCGGGGAATGTTAAGGATAATACCCATGGAAAAGTTGCTACCGATTTTTACAATCGCTACCCAGATGATTTGCAATTGCTGAAATCACTTAATTTCGATAATTTCAGGTT